>VGTK01000267.1 GCA_016874715.1 Deltaproteobacteria bacterium
CCGGGCGTCGTCGGACGTTCCGCAGTCGAGCTACCAGCCGGGCACGACACCGGCCGACGTCGGCGCGGTCCTCGACGCGAGCGGGCTGCCGCTGGCGTCGTGCCTGCGCACCGCGCTGCATGGGTTCGGGCGGCGGATGCGGGGCTACGCCGGCGGCGACGCAGTGCTGCTCGGCGTCGAGTCGCGCACCAGCTCGCCGGTGCGGGTGCCGCGCGATCCGCTGTCCCTCGAGTCACCGGATCTCGCCGGGTTGTACCCGTGCGGCGAGGGGGCGGGGTACGCGGGCGGCATCGTCAGCGCGGCGCTCGACGGCCTGCGGGTCGCACGCGCGATCTGCGCGACGCCCGGGCCGGTCGCGCCGACGACTTGACGCGGCAGCCGCCGCGTCGCGTGGTGCTCGAGGCCGCGCCGGGAAGACGCGCTCCCGATCGCCGACCTCGTCGGGCTCAGGCGCGCTGCTGGTTGCCCGACTCGATGTCCTGGTTGAGCGTCCGGGCGGCGAGGTAGTAGTGCAGCGCCGACCAGAGGTTGATCGACGAAGCGATGGTCAGCGCCCACTTGAGGCCGTCCGCGGTCGCTTGCGTGTCGACCATGCCCTGCTCGAGGAAGTGCGCGCGCAGGCGATCGCTCAGGATGCCGGTGCACATCGGGCCGAGCCCGAGGCCGATCAGGTTGAGCACGAAGAGCAGCACCGCGCCGGCGACGGCGCGCTCGCGCAGACCGACCAGGCGGTGCGTCGTCGCGATGCTGGGCGCGAGGTAAGCGGCCGAGAGCGCGATCGTCGGGATGAGCATCCAGAGCACGACCTGCTTGCTCGCGAAGCCGAAGAGGATGACGCCGAACGGTACGTTGAGGATCAGCGTGATCGCCGGCACCCAGAGGTAGTAGCGAGGGTCGGGCTTCTTCGCGAAGTAGTGATCGCTGATCTTGACGCCACCGTACGTGCCGGCGAAGCCGCCGACGAAGGTCACCAGGGCCAGCCAGGCCCCGATCTCCTGCGGCGCCATGCCGTGGGTGCGGCCGAGGTACGACGCGTAGAACGTGGCCACGCCGTAGCTCACGAAGGCGTGCAGGCCGCCCGCGAAGGAGAGATGCTTGAAGGATCTCTTCGACCACAGGCGCGCGACCACCTGCAGGAACGGCGGCGGCTCCTCGATCACCCGGTGCGTGCCCTCGGAGAAGCCGCGCGGCGGCTCGCGCAAGGTCGCCTTCACCAGCAAGCCCAGCAGGATCCCCGGCAGGCCGCAGACGAAGAACGCCATACGCCAGCCATGCACCTGCGCGACGTGACCACCGATCAGGAAGCCGAGCGCTCCGCCGCCGTAGACCCCCATCGAGTAGATCGAGAGCGCGGTCGCACGCTTTCCGGGCTCGACGTAGTCGCTGATCAGCGAGTACGCCGGCGGGCTGCAGCCCGCTTCGCCGATGCCGACCCCGACCCGTGCGAGCAGCAGGTGCCAGAAGCTCCGTGCGAAGCCCGTCAGCGCGGTGAACGAGCTCCAGACGAAGAGCGACAGCACGATGATGTCGACGCGGCTCCTGCGGTCCGCCAGCCGCGCGATCGGGATGCCCAGGGTCGAGTACAGCACGGCGAACGCGAGCCCGCTGAGCACGCCGAGCTCCCAGTCGTGCAGACCGAACTCCCTCTTGATCGGCTCGATCACGATCGAGAGGATCTGGCGGTCGACGAAGTTGAAGACGTAGACCACGAAGAGCAGCCAGACGACGTACTGCTTGTAGCCCTCGCTCGCCGCGAACTCGGCGGGTTGCGTGCTCGTTGCGGTTTCTTCGCTGGCGGCCATGCGTGTCTCCCCGTGCGCGCCCGTGATGCACGCGCGGCCGGTCCACTCGTGGCAGCGAATCGGTCGCTTGCGCAAACGCCCGGGCTGCCCGCTCCGCCCGAGCTCGGTCGCGGAAACGGCGCGTCGGCGCGCGACAGCGCCGGCGGCGGCTCGTGGGGCTGCTCCTGGTCCGCTCGCCGTGCGGGTGGCAGCGAGATCGTGCTGCCGCAGAGTGCTCGCGCTCGACGAGTCGCCGGGGCGGCGACTCGTGCATCGACCGCTCGGTGGTCGGCGTCGGTCCAGCGAAGGTCGAGCCGAGCGAAGTCCTCGGCGACCCGCCTCAGAACGTGCTCTGCCGCTCCGAGTCCTCCCACATGTCGAGGAAGTGCTCCGCGCCGTCGCTCTTCAGGCGAGCGAGGTACGTCGCGAGGAGCCCGACCTGCGCGAGCTCCTTGTGCCAGTACTTCATCATGCCGATGTGGGCGAGGCCCCGTGCCGTCTCCGTACCGTACTTGTGGATCCAGTCGGTTCCGAGCGACGTGCCGCAGCCCATCTGCGTCCGCGAGAAGACCGCCTCGGTGCCGCCGGCGAAGTCGAGCGAGTAGCCCAGCCGCTGCCCTTCATCGAGCAGGAAGGCGAGGATCTTCGCGCTCTCGGTGCTGGTGCGCGCACAGTCGACCGTCACCCCGGAGTCATCGTGTTCCTTCGAGTCCAGCGGTGCGAGACGCACGCCGAAGATGCCGCCGGGGTCGCGTACGTACTCGCACTCGACCTTGCTGAAGTCGTACTCGCTGGGGAACGGCGTCTCGTCGCCCGAGCCGATCAGCCGCGCTCTCGGGTCGTCGTGCAGTGCGTTCAGCGGGTAGCCGCCGAACTCGGTCACCGAGATGTCGTGGATGCGCGTGCGCGCCTCGCTCGACACGTGGTCGAGGTTGACGATCATGCCGAGCTCCATCGCGCGGCGGACCACGCGCTCGCCGTCGGTCGAGAGCCCGAGCTCGTTGTGCTCGACGTCGCCGACGCCGTCGCCGTCGTCGTCGGCTCCGCCGAAGTACGTGCCGCCCGGTCCGGCGAAGCCCGGCGTTGCGGGGTAGACGACGAAGCCGTTGAACGTCGTGGCTCCCATGCTCCTCCACAGCGCCATGTTCGGCTCGGAGATGTCGCCGAGCGCGTAGTTGCAGCAGTCGGTGATCTTGCTGCCCTTGATGCCGTCGCTGCCGCACTGGCCGGCGAAGAGACCGCACTCGTTGAGCGTGTTGCTGCAGTAGTCGTGACCGCTCAAGCCGATGAGCGGGAAGTTCGCGACGTGGTCGTCGTAGTAGAGGCACCCCGAGATCGCCTGCAGGGTGCGGATCGCCTTGCCCTTCGAGGTCTCGTCGGACTGGTAGACGTCGGCGCCGGACAGGCGGCTGTTGAGCGTGTGCGCGAGGTAGAACGTCCGCACGCCGAGCGCGTGGTAGGCCTCGAGGCGCTGCACCGGGTCCAGCGTGCGATCCTCCGCACCGAATGCGTACTCGGCCTCGACGCCGATCACGATCGCGAGCTTGTTCGCGTTGACGATGCGGCGCGCGTCGGCCGCGGTGTACGCGATCTCGGCCCACGTGGCGTGCGCCGACGCCCAGCTCTTGATGTTCGCGATCTGGCGCTCCAGCGACGCGTAGCTGTCACCGGTCGAGCAGGCGTAGCCGGCGCCGCCGGGACCGCCGTTGCCCTGGTTCGCCTCGTGCAGCAGCTCGCACATGGCCTCGTTCTCGATGGCGAACGCGACCAGCACTTTCATGCGCGCGTCGTCGTACGTCGTCCCCGCCGGGTCGAACGCCTCCTTCATCGAGGCGCTGCTGTACTGCAGGTGCGAGAAGCTGTCGGGGTAGGGGCCCTTGTGGCTCGCGTGGTTGCCCATGTCGTCGTTGACGAAGTTCAGGAACGCCGTGAAGCTCCCCTTGATCTCGCCGTGGTTGCACTTCGCGGTCGAGCCGATCGCCGCGCAGCCGCCGCACGACGCCGTGTAGCCGTTCTCCATGATGCCGTTCTGGTAGTTGCTCGCAGTACCGGCGAACGCGTAGTCGCCGCCGAAGGCCATGCCGACGGTCGGATGCTCGTGCGTCATCACGTAGCCGCCGGTGACGACCTGCTCGGTGATCTCCTCGAGCGAGCGCGGCGGTCGCTCGATGGCGAGCGACGAGAGCGCCACGAGGAGCATGGCGAGCGCTGCGACGGACGGGACGACGATCTTCCGGACGTGTGTCCGATGCATGGGCGATCCCTCCTGCGGCCGGTCTGCGGGCTGCGGCCGGGGTGGAGTAGATCGCCCGCGAGCGACGCTGCCAACTCGCCGTCGCTCGCGGCGTTTCCGTCGCCGGGACGAGAGCTTACGCGCCGCCCGGTAACTCGGGCTCGCGCTCGGCCGTAGCCAGGTAGCGGGTCGCGAGCTCGATCAGCTCGCTGCGGAACTGGGGCAGCCCGATCAGCTCGGGCGCGGTGCGTACGGTGACCTCGACCACACCCTCGATCGCGTGCGCGATCACCCAGGCCATGAGCGCCCGATCGCCGCGCCGCACGTCGCGACGTTCGGCGAAGTTCGCGCGCAGGCGCTCGCGCATCTCGGTGTCGACCTCGCTGCTCACCTCGATCTTCCAGGCGCTCGGCGCCTCCTCGAGCAGCGCACGCTAGAATGCGAGCTCGCCGATGCCGTCGAGCAGCACGTCGACGACGCGCGCCGCGGTGGCCGCGATCGGCACGCTCCGCGACGTGTCGAGGATGTGGAGCAGCTGCTCCCGCGTACGCTGCTCGAGCCGTCGCGCGAGCTCGGCGAGGACCGCCTCCTTGTTCGGGAAGTACTGGTACAGCGCCCCGACGCTCACCCCGGCGCGCTCCGCGACGCGGTTGGCCGTGAAGCGCGGCAGACCTTCGCGATCGATCACCCACTCGGCGGCGGCGAGGATCGACTCGATGATCTCGGCGCCGGTTCCGGTGCGCGGCGGCTTGGGCGGCTGCGGACGCTCCGTCGTACGACGGCTCGAACTACCCCACTGCACGGCGTCGGGGAAGCTGGCACGCGCCGCGCGCCGGCGCACCCGGGCGGCCACCAGGCGGACCCCCTCGGAGCGGTCCCGTCACCGCCACGTCGGCGATCGGCCGCGCCCGCTCCCTGCAGCGCCTGCTCGACCTGGTCGGTCGGGCAGGCGCGCAACGTCGCATCCTCGACCTGGTCGGTCGGCAGGCGCGCAACGTCGCATCCAGCGAGCCGTTCGCATTTTGCCGCGACGGTGCGCTAGATCCGGCACACGATGGCGGGCCTCGGTACCTCCGGCGGACGGAGCGCGGTGCTCGCGGCGACGTTGTACCTGCTGCTCGCCATGTGGTGGATGCAGGGTGTGCTCGCGGCGCCCGCGACGCAGGTCATGGGCGTACCGCGCGGCAACGACGCGGCGGGGCTCTCCGATACCGACCAGCGCATGGTGCTGTCGCAGATCGTCCGCCACGCGCGTCTATTCGGTCGGCCCGCCGATCTCGCGCGCGAAGGACAGTGCTTCCCGACCCCCTGGTCGTACACGCTCGGCGAGCACATGTTCGGCAACGCGCTGCTCGCCGCACTGCCGCTCGCGATCTCCGGCGATCCGATCGTCGCGTTCAACGCGGTGCTCTTGCTGAACATCTTTGTCGCGGCCATGGCGATGTACGCCTTCACGGCCTACGCGACCGGCAGCGTCGCGGCCGCGCTGGTCGCGGGCGTGCTGTTCGGCTTCGGTCAGACGCGCCTCACCGATCCGTCGCATCCCTACGTCATGGGTGGCGATCTCTGGACGCCCCTCCTGCTGCTCTTCCTCCTCAAGGTGTTCGCCGACGGCACCTGGCGTAGCGCCGCCGGCCTCGCCGTGTTCTCGTGCCTGCAGCTCGGCGAGAGCCTCTACGCCGTCCTCGCGGCGATGATGCTGGCACTCTCCGTGACGACCTATCTGGTGGTCCGCGATCCCCGGCGCTTCGTCGCGATCACGCCGCGATTGCTGGTTGCAGCACTGCCGGTTCTCGTGGTCACCTGGCTGGTGTTCGATCCCTACCTCGCGACCGCCGCGACCTGGGGCGGCATGACGCGGAGCACGACTTTCTTCGCGCCTCTCGGGGCCTTCGCCGTCGGCGGCCCGTACTTCCCCGGCGTGGTGGTCACGCTGCTCGCGATCATCGCCCTGCTCGATCGCGTACGTGGACCACGGCCCGCTCCCGCCGGCGATGTGCGCCTCGTGATCCTCGCCGCAGGCCTGCTGGTGTTCCTCTCGGCGGTCGGCGGGGTGCGCGTCCTCGGCCTGCCGCTCCCGTCGCCACTGCAGATCCTGCGCCGGGTCGTGCCGGGGCTCGACGCCGTGCGCGTGCTCGCCGCGGTCCGCATCGGCTGCTACGCGGCGCTCGCGATTCTCGCCGGCTTCGGCGTGGCGGCGCTCGGCGATCGGCTCTCCCGCCGCGGTGTCGCGGTGCTCGCAGCCCTGCTCTGCGTCACCGCACTGCTCGAGATCGCGATGCCGCGCTTCGCGACCTTCAGCTTCGGGCAGCCCGTGCTGGCGGAGGCCGTCCGGATGCGCCCCGACGAGAGCGACATCGAGCTGATCACACGGACCGCGGACGGCCCGGTGCTCGACCTCCCGAACCGCAAACCGTACCTCGTCGCGACCTCGAGCCACCTGCTCCTCGGCGCCTGGCACGGGCGCCCGAGCGCGGCCTGCTACAACTCGTTCGGCACGCCGATCCAGGCGCAGATCGAGCGGCGATCGGCGCGACTGCCGGTGCGCGCGGCGGCGGAGGAGCTCGCCGCCCTCGGGTTCCGTACCGTGTACGTCCACCGCCGCCTTCTCGAGCAGGGCTTCCACGCCCAGCAGATCTCGGCGATGGCTCGCGCCGCCGCCCGGCCGGAATCGCCGCTGAAGCCGGTCGCCAGCTCGGCGACGATCGACGCGTACGAGCTCACGCCATCTTCGCCGCCGCACACGGACGTCGCGGCCCTGTCCCCCGTGGACGAGCTTGCGGGTGCCGTCACCGCGGAGGACGTGGTGACAGGGCCACGCGCCAAGCTGACCTTCCCGATCGTCAATCCACGACAGGCGACCTTCGTTCTGCCGGGGGACCCGGCGCCGAGCG
>VGTK01000268.1 GCA_016874715.1 Deltaproteobacteria bacterium
CACGCGAGGGCGCCGCCTCGAGCGCCGCGGACGCGGCGAGGGGCACCTCGGCTTCCGTGCGCCGATCCTCGACGGGCCGCCGCGCCGACGCTGGGGCCGGAGCCTTGCCCGTCCGCTCGGCGATGCCGCGCGCGATCTTCAGCGCGGCGGACGTCCGCCAGTGCTCGGTGCGCAGCTCGTAGAGCGCCTCCTCGACCAGGTCCATCAGGCGCTCGCCGTCCGGCAGCAGCCGCGGATCGGTGGACGCGCAGATCGACAGGCGTCCCGCGTAGCTCGCGACCGCGAACGCGAGGCCGACGCCCTGGAAGAGGTTCATGATGGGATGGATCTCGGCGATGCGCCGTCCGAGCAGCCGGAGCGGCTCCGCCGGACCGCGGACGTTCGTGCACGCGGCACTCAGCAGCTGGACATCGGGCAGGAAGCGCAGCGTCACGGCCTCGACCGCGGACGGTAGAAGTCCCAGGATCCCGAGCAGGACGCCGGTCGCGCGGCCCATCTCGCGGCCCTTGATCGTGCGCATCTCCCCGCGAACCCTCGCGAGCCGCTCGAGCGGATCTTCCTCGTCGACCGGCAGCCACGGGAACACGGCGGTCACGAGGTTGCCCGGCCCGCCCGCGTCGGCGCCGTTGGTGCCGTCGGCGCGCGCGCTGACCGGCACGAGCAAGCGGACCTTCGCGTCGTCGGGGCAGACGCCGCCCTCGTCGAGGAACGCGCGCAGCGCGCCGGACAGCACGGCCAGGACGGCGTCGTTGATCGTGCAGTCGCCGGCGACGCGCAGCGAGTCGAACTCGTCGAACGGGAACGAGCGCCAGATCATGCGGCGGCCGTGTCCGAGCGGGCCGTGGAACGGCAGCCGCGTCACCGGCTCCTGAACGAAGCTCGCGACCGCGTCGACCGCGGAGCCGACGTCGCGCAGGGCCGCGAACAGGCTGTCGGGCTCGGCGAGGGAGCGCGCGCGAGAGAGCAGGCCGCCGATCGCGCCCGGCAGAGCGCGCGGCCCGCGTCCGCCATGTGGTGCAGGCCGCGACGTGGCGGTGGCCGCCGCATCGCCGGTCGCGCCGGCACAGGTCGTCCCGTCCGGTGCGAGCGGCGGATCGGCGAGACGCTCGAGCACGCCTAGCGCGCTGATGCCGTCGATCATGCAGTGATGGACCTTGCACAGCAGCGCGCTGCGGCGCCCCGGCAGGCCGTCGATCAGGTGGATCTCCCAGAGCGGACGGTCGGGCGGCAGGGGAGCCGCGAACAGCGTCTCGACGACGTGGCGCAAGGTCGCCTGGTCTGCCGGCTGTGGCAGTGCGACGTGGCGCAGGTGGTTCTCCACGACGAAGCCGGGATCATCCTCCCAGCGGACGCCGCGCAGGTTCAGCGTCGAGTGGGCGGGACGCTGGCGGAAGCGCGGAAGCGTCGCCAGGCGATCGCGCAGCACCCCGAGCAGCTCGTCGCGCTCGAAGCACCCGTCGATCTCGGCGACGCAGCCGATCTGCATCGGCTGGTTCGGCCGCTCCATGTAGAGGAACGCCTCGTCGAGATCCGACAGCCGATCCTCGTCATCGCCCAACCAAGCCCGCCCGCTCGCCGGTCGATCCGCCGCACGCATGCTCACCCCCCCCCGCACACTCCGCTGGTCCCTCCCCCTCCGGACCGTGGCGCAGCGCCGCCTTCCAATAGCGCAGCGCGCGCGAAATTGAAACGACGAAATCTTGCCGGTGCGGAAAATCACGAGCCGGCGAAGCGGACCGGCGGCACCTGCGCGATGCAGCTCGCGCCGGGGCGGGAGCACCCCACGCTCGCCGCAGGGTCGGGTCCGGCGAAGCCGATCGCCGCACCCGTCACCGCGCCAACCGGACCTCGTTCCCCCCCCCGCGAACGCCGGCGCTCAGCGGTGGGACAAGGCCGCGTGCTCCCGGCCCGTCCTCGGCAGCACCAGCGGTGTTGCGAGTCCGAGCAGCAGCGCGCCTGCGCCACAGCCGAGGTACGTCGCCTGCGCGCCGACGCGGTCGAAGAGCCAGCCACAGACGAGGTTCGAGAGGATCCCGCCGAGGCCGATGCCGACCGCGGCGAGGAGGCCCTGCCCCGTCGAGCGCAGCTCGTCCGGCACCACCTCCTCGACGTAGACGGCGGCACCGATGCCGAGCCCGACCACCGCCACGCCGTGCAGCACGCCCAGCAGTGCCGCGACGTCGAGCTCCTGCACGAACGCGCTGCCCGCCCAGCGCAGCCCGCTCGCGACCACGCCGAGGGCGAGCAGGCCGCGCGCCCCGAGTCGCAGGCGCAACCCGCCGACCCAAGCCATGAGCGGGATCTCGAGCAGCAGCATCAGCACCCACATGCGGCTCAGCGCGTCGAGTCCGCCGCCGAGCGAGCGCACGAAGAGGGGGAAGAGCTGGATCGGGCCGTTGAGGAAAAGGTACGCGCTGAACGCGTACGCGAGCAGGCGGACGAGCGCCGCGTTGCCGAGCAGGTGCCGCAGACCGGGCTGCTTCGCGCGCGCCGCGACGCCGCCCTCGCGCGGCAGCGTCCACGCGAACACGCCGGAGGAGCTGGCGAGCAGCGCGATCGCCGGGAACATCCAGCCGAGCATCGGGGACGCGCCGCCCGGACCGGGGGCGTCGCCGGCCGTCGCGCGCAGCATCAGCGGAAACGCGACGACGGCGACCAGGTAGCCGAACGTGCCGATCGCGCGCGCGATGCCGAACGCGTGGCGACCGTCGTGCTGCAGGACGGCGAGGCTGACCGACAGAGCGACCGGCATCACCGCCGACCCGAACGCCGCCAGCACGCCGGTCGCGAGCAGCAGCTCGACGAAGCCCGACGCGCGCCAGACCACGAGATTCGCGCAGCCGGTGGCGACCACCAGACACGCGAGCACACCGCTGCGTGCGCCGGTCCGGTCGGCCACCTGGCCCCACAGCGGCTGCGCGACCAGGCCGACCAGCGGCAGCATCGACAGCACCGCCCCCACCTCCACGGCCGACAGCCCGCCGTACGTGCCCAGGTAGAGCCCGTAGAACGGAAACGCCATGCCCAGCGAGCCCATGTAGACGAGCCAGAAGAGGCAGGGCCGGGCGAACGGGGACATCTGGGGACCAGCGTATCGCGCGGCACGACGGCGGCGCGAACGCGGCGACCGGATCAGCTGCCGACGACGACCTTGCGCGCGCCGCGCTCGGCCAGAAACGCGAGCAGCCGCTCGCCCTGGTCGCCCTGCACGACGACGTCGCGACCTTCGATGGCGGCGCCGCAGCCGAGCGCTCGCTTGACGTCGCGCACGGCCTCCTCGAGCTCGCGCGACGAGCCCGTGAGACCCTCGATGCGCGTCGCGGTCTTGCCGCCGTGGCCCTTGCGCTCGCGGCGCACGACCAGCTTCGGCGCTGCGTTCCAGGGCGTGCGCTTCGCCACCGCCGGAGCCGCGGCGTCGGCTCCGCGGGCGCTGGTCGCGCGGTCCTCGGCGACCGGCGCCTGCGAGGCCGGTGGCGACGACGTGGCGCGCAGCGCGTCGAGGCCGGGCAGCCCCTGACGCAGCCCGCCCCCGCTACCGTCCACCGTGATCCGCTGCTTGCCCTTCGCCACGCACGCCTCCCGAGTTCCCTACCGCCCCGACGCGTCCCGCACGTAGCGCGCAGAGTGTCCGGTCGACAAGCGCCGCCCGATCGGTCGCTACGGGGCCCGCACGGGCTTTCCCGCCCCGGCCGCCATCCGCTAGCGTGCCACGAATGGAGCACATCCGACGCGAGATCCCCCAGGGCATCATCGAAGGCAGCTGCGACCCGAAGTTCCTCTCGATCGCCGACGAGTTCGAGCGCAACTTCCGCGACCGCGCCGAGGTCGGCGCCTCGGTGTGCGTGCACCACGAGGGCCGCACCGTCGTGGACCTCTGGGGCGGCATGGCGCGTCCGTCGGAGAACGTACCGTGGACGCGCGACACGGTGTCGATCGTGTTCTCGTGCACCAAGGGCGCGGTCGCGATCTGCGCCCACGTGCTCGCGTCGCGCGGCCTGCTCGACATCGACGCGCCGGTCGCCGAGTACTGGCCGGAGTTCGCGGCGCACGGCAAGGAAGACGCGACGGTCCGCATGATGCTCGACCACTCGGTGGGCGTTCCCGTCTGCCGCGAGCCCGTGAAGCCGGGCGGCTGCTACGACTTCGACTACATGACCGGGCTGCTCGCCGCGCAGCAGCCGTACTGGAAGCCGGGCACGCGCAACGGCTACCACATGGTCAACTTCGGCTGGACCGTGGGCGAGATCGTGCGCCGCGTGTCGGGACGCTCGCTCGGCACGTTCTTCCACGAGGAGATCGCGCGCCCGCTCGGCATCGACTTCTGGATCGGGCTCCCGGACGAGCACGAGGCGCGCGTCGCACCGGTGATCCCGTTCGTGCCGTCGCCGACCGACGGCCTCGGCGACTTCGTACTCGCCCTGCTCTCCGACCCGCAGTCCATTCAGGCCCTGTCGCTGCTGAACGTCGGCGGCTTCGATCCGAACAGCCGCGCCGCGCACGCCGCCGAGATCGGCGGCGGCGGCGGCATCTCGAACGCGCGCGGGCTCGCCGGGCTCTACGCGCCGCTCGCCAACGGCGGCACGCTCGGCGAAGCGAAGCTCGTCGACCAGAAGCAGCTCGCGCGCATGGGCGAGGTGTCGATGGCGACGCACGAGGACGCGACCCTGCTGCTGCCGACGCGCTTCGCGCTCGGCTTCATGAAGTCGATGGACAACCGCCGTCGCGCGAAGGGCGACAAGGACAGCGTGCTGCTGTCGTCGGCCGCCTTCGGGCACGTCGGCGCGGGCGGCAGCATCGGCTTCGCGGATCCGCGGGAGGGTCTGTCGTTCGGCTACTCGATGAACCGCATGGGCAACGGCCTGATGCTCAACGAGCGTGGCCAGTCGCTGGTCGACGCGGCGTATCGGGCGATCGGCTTCGCGTCGAACGAGTCGGGGGTGCGGGAGCGGTGACAGCGAGGCGCACCGGCGCGTCCGAGCTCGTCGGCGCTGCGCGGCAGCTCCGCATCGGCACGCTGCCCGGGCGCTGACGCTCGCGATCCCGCTACGACGATGCTCGTCGAGCGACCGGTGGCTCGTCGCGAGGCGGCCGCGTGGCGGCGTCGCGGGTGGTGGCGGGCCCGACGGGAGTCGCCGGGCGCACGCGATCGCGCCATCGCGCCAGGGGCACCTCCACCATCCGGTGCAGGAGCCACGCCGCGAGAAACGAGATGGCGATGGCGCCGGCGACGACCCACCCCTGGCGCCCCGGCAGGCGAAGCGGCAGCAGCGCCGTGACCGCAACCGCGATGGGCTGATGCGTGAGAAAGAGCGGATACGCCAGGTCTCCGCAGCGGGCATCGAGGCGGCGAACGCGCGGCCCCACACCGAGCACGCGTGCGTCGCGCAGCATCACCACCGCGACCAGCGCCAGCGCGAGCGACAGGTAGAATCCTTCCCTCGTCGGATCCCGCCACAGATGCCGGCCCGCGAGCGCGTTGATCGAGAACCCGGCGCACGCGGCGAGCCCCCAGAGGAGCGATGGGCGCGGCAACAGGTGGCGCAGGTGGTGGAGAAGGCTGCCCAGGCTGAACGGCAGCGATGCCGCCGCATAGGTGAAATAGCGGGTGAGGAACGAGTCGCCCACCCACAGCATCCGCGCGAGGAGTGCCAGGCTGACGAGCGTCCAGATCACCACGATGCTGCGTCGCCGCGCGAGGAACACGAGTGCCACGTAGTAGGCGACCTCGACGTTCAGCGACCAGGAAGGAACGATCCAGCGCGGTACGCTCGCCCCCTCACGTCGACGAGGAGCAGCTGGCTCACCCAGTCGGCGACGCCCGGGTCGTCGAGAGGTCCGATCGGCGTACCGCGCACCCACCAGCGCAGCCCCAGACAGGCCGCGGCGAGGAGAAGTGCCGCGAAGTACGGCGGATGGATGCGTAGCGCACGATTGACCAGGAACCGCCCGATTCCCTGCCGCGAGAAGCCGTACGTCTCGTTCAGGACCAGGGTCATCAGGTATCCGCTCAGCAGGTAGAAGCCGAAGACCGAGTAATCGCCGGCGGCGGGAACCACCCCGTAGGGAAGGTGCCCGAGGAGCACGAACGTCGCGAGGAGAAGCCGGAATGCGCCGAACACGGTGGGAGGAAGGAAGCACAACGGCGCGATCTCCCACAACGGCCGCGGGCTCGCGCGCGCGGGCCGGCTTCCCGCTCGCCGACCTTCGGATGAGCTACGGGGCCGCCGCGCGCTCCGCGATGTCGGTCTTCTTGAACGTCTGCCGCACGACGCAGCCTCGCCGGAGCCAGCTCGCGAGCGGCTGGTAGAGCGCGAAGAGCGGCAGCAGCAGCACGAACAGCGGCACGCTGGCGAGCGCCCAGACGCGCTCGGCGTCGTCGGTAGAACGTCCGCGCAGCAGGCGGTAGAGCGCGTCGCGCTGGAACGGCAGCAGCGCGTTGACGATCGACTGCGCGAAGATGAAGAACGAGTACTCGAGCGAGAAGTGCTCCTCGCGCAGCAGCCGGTAGTTGAGAAGACCCAGGCGGTCGGCGAGAACGACGGGGTTCACCTGCAGGCGGTGGTACGGCGGGTCGTAGCCGAACCAGCGCCAGCCGAGCGCCTTCTTCAGCAGCGAGCGCCCGTTCGGATACTCGAGCACGAGATAGCCGCCCGGTCGCACGAGGCGGTCGAGCTTCGCGAGCGTGCGGCTCAGGTTCGGCGTGTGCTCGACGACGTGGAACAGCGTGACGACGCTCGCCGCGAGGTCGTCGGGCAGGTCGTCGACGTCGCCGACCACCACGTCGACGCCGCTCGCGCGCGCCAGCGCCGCGTCGGCTTCGCGCGCGGCGGTGCCGCGCGTCGTCCAGCCGGCGCGC
>VGTK01000269.1 GCA_016874715.1 Deltaproteobacteria bacterium
AGATCGTCGCGTTGCCCGGGTCGCCCCGGAGCTTGAACGAGACCGAGCCTTCACTGAACTCACCCTCGGCGGCGTCGAGGAACAGACGGAACGTCGGGTGCTTGTGCAGGTCGCTGTCCTCGCCCGATGCGTCGTGCGTCCCGATCTCGGCGAAGTCGCCCGCCGAGTCCAGCACCGTCGCTCCGAGCTGCAGCTGCAGGCTCGGGTCGATCGTCACGACGATCATGTCGATGGCCGACCCCAGGTCGAGCTCCCAGAGCCCCTCGAGCGGCTCGTCGTCGATGGGGGTGAAGCCCGGGTTCACCGAGCTGTAGAGCGCGAACGGGCCGAAGAGGCCGGCGAAGTCCGTCCGCACGATGGCGTCGAAGTTGTACTCGATCGCAAGGTCGCCGCCGCCGTCCGCGAGCGAGGCGATCTTCATGTCACTGTGCTCGTGCTGCGCGAGCGCGCCGGACGGGCCGGCGAGAAGAGCGGCCGCGAGGCCGAATGCGAGTGTCGTGTGCTTCATCTTCTTTCTCCCTGATTTGTCGGTTGGCTGTCCGTGTCGAAGAATGCTCGTGGGCTCGCCGGTCGACGGAGAATCACGTCGCCGGCGCGACCGCTGGGGGGCTGCGTGCGCGCGCGGACTGGGCGTGCGGCGAGCGCGTCACCGACAGGACCGGCGGCGGCGCCCACCAGAGGAGCGCCAGCGGTGCGATCACGATCGCGTCGGCGGCCACGGCCGGGGTCGCACGCAGGTGGCGACACACGGCGCAGCCCTCCGAAGCGTCGAGCCGGTGGTCGGCGGCGTGCGCCGACGCGACTGCGAGCGCTCCGGCGAGCAGCAGCGCCGCCGCGACGGCGACGCGCTGCCGCCTCCGGCCGCAGCGCGATGTCGGCGATGGGGCTACGCTGGACTCCTGCGCGGTCGGCACGCAGCGACCGCGCGGTCGCGCGCTCGGCTGCGCCCGGCGGTGCCTCCGGGGCGTCTCGCATGGTCGTACACGGGGGAACCTCTCCGCGGCTCTCGGCCACGCGGTGCGAGCAGGACGCTCGTCACCGAGGGCGTGGAAGGGCTTGCCGGTCAGGGGCGCAGTCGCGACGACGCGACAGCGCGCACCAGGGAGCCGCCGGGGCCGCGCGCTCACACGCGGCAGGCCGGCGGCGCGGCTCAAGCGCCTACTGGAGGTCCGCGCGAGGCCGCCGGGCGAACAGCGCCGGCAGTCGGCTCGCGCCACGCGATCAGGTCGGACCAGAGGCCGGTCTGTACGGAGTCGCCGCCGATGGTCGTGGTATCGATCGGGACGACCGGGGTCCGGGTCACGGCGCAGGTCGCGCACCCATCGGACGACAACCCCGCGCCGACGTGATGGGCGCCGTGCGTGGCCTCGATGGCGAGGACGGCGAGGACGGCGACCAGAACGGTGGCGACGAGCGCGCGACGCGCGGATGCGGACCGACCCGACATGCGACGCGTTGGCTCTAGCACGGCGTCGATCAGGAAGTCAACTTCATGCTACTGACTTGCAACAGCATCGGAACGGCAGGGACACTACCGTCGTTCTCGCAATCGGACTCCGAAGCCGGCTCCGGGTGCCGCAAACCCGCCCCCCTGCCACGCCGCGGAACGAAGTGGCGTGCGGTGCCCGTGGCACCACACGCCACTCCGGATCGGACCCGAAACGGCCCGGACGAATCGTCGCTGCGGCGGATCGCTCGGTCAGCGCCGCCGGTCGGGCCGTCAGTGTTCGTCGTAGTGGTCGCCGTGCTTCGCGTGCCGGTGGCCGTCGTGGACGTAGTCGACGTGGTCGCCGTGCTGAACGGTCGCATGTCCGCACCCGGGACCATGCTCGTGATCGTGCTTCTCGGCCTCGACATGGCCCGAGAACTGGCACTCGTCGTAGTGCCCGTCGTGTGCCCGGTGGGCGTGGCCGTCATGCAGGTAGTCGGTATGTCCGCCGTGCTCGACCGCGACGTGGCCGCAGGCCGGGCCGTGCTGGTGGCTGTGATCGTCGTGCTTCGTGCAATTCATGTCGCACCTCCTGACCAGATATTAGAATAATCGCATATCTTGTCAAGAGCGCAGGCGCCGCCATGGCGGGGGAAGGTCCCGGACTCAATCTTCCTGTACGTGGCGCACGGCGTCGTCGACCATGCGCGTCACGTGGCGGTCCTTGATCGAGTAGACGACCTCCTGCCCGCGCCGCGCCGTGCCGACGAGTCCGGTCGTCCGCAAGACGCGGAGATGCTGCGACGCCAGCGACTGGGAGATGCCCAGCGATTCGACGATCTCGTGAACACAGCACGAGCGTGCCGAGAGCGTGCTCAGGATCGCCAGCCGGTGCTCGTTACCCAGCGCCTTGAAGAGCTCGACAGCCGCCTGGGTCACCTCGGGACTGGGACGCGCGATCCGCATGGATGCGAATCTCTTAATTCACGTCGGCGCGAGAGATCACCACCGGCCACCGTCCGCTCAGCAACTCTCGCAACGCCCCTTGAGGACGATGTCGGATACCGCGGCGACCGGCGAGCGGCGCGAGCCCGGCGCAGGCCGGATGTCGATGCTCACCGTGGGGAGACAGGAGACGGTTCCGCAATCGTTGCAGACGAAGTGGGGATGCTCGCCCTCACCTTCACGCGGCTCCCGCCCCTGACCGCGCACCTCGTAACGCCAGACGTGATCTCCGAGCTCGACGCGCGAAACCAGCCCGGCCTCGGCGAGGTCGACCAGGTTGCGGTAAATCGTCGCGCGGTCGAAGCCCATCGGCAGGAGCTCCTCGGTGATCTCCGCGTGACTGAGCGGGGCGTCCGCGCGCCGCAGGCGCTCGAGCACCGAGATGCGCGGCGCCGTGCTGCGCATCCCCGCAGCCCGGATCTCGTTGCGGATGTCCACCAGCGTGGCCACCGACCTCTCTCGAGGGTTCGTCCGTGCGGCTCTGACCCGTTTCTTGACCACCGATTCCCGTTCTCCGTAGCTGCCGATGAACCGGTTCCGAAGGTAGCACGACGGCGGCCTCAGCCACAACATGCCGCGCTTCATCTGCCGCGCCTCATCCCGGTGCAGCGACACCTCGCGCGAACCGTCCCCATCACGACGTGCATACTATTGCAATCAAATTGCGATTAAGCCAACATGCCGCCGAGGAGGTGAGTCGATGGCCGGCCTGCACGAGACCCTGAACTCTCACGGCATCTCCGAGGAGGAGCTGCTGCGTCGCTCGACGAGACTGGAGCGCTGGCTCCCCGAGGATCGCGCGCTCTCCCTCGCACGGGCGCGCCTGCGCAAGTCGGGCGAGCGAGGCTACGCCGTCGCGGCGCTGCCGAAGCCGCGCACCGGAAGAGGCATCGGGCGCAAGCACCTGCGCGCAGCGCTCGCGGGAAGTCGAATCCCCCGCATTCCCCGCGCGAAGCTGGAGCGCGCCCTCGCGGACGCCCTGCGCCACCGGGGCGTGACGGACACGCGCGCCGAGCGTTCGGCCGGCGCCCTGTCGCCGTCCAACGGAGGCTCCGCGGAGACCAGGCCTTGAGCGCAGCCGCAGGCCCAGCAGGGCTGTCCGCCGAGCAGCTTCTAGAGCTTGCGAGAGCGCTCCTCGTCAAGCGCGACGACCTCCTGCGACGCGCTTGCCGCCTGCTTGCGGACGGCGACACGAGCGCCGAGGTCCGCGACGGCGGCGACGTCGCGAGCGCCGAGGCCGGCATGCGCCTTCGCGCCCGGCTCGGCGAGCGCGAGTGGACCCTGCTGCGCGAGGTGGAGCGCGCGCTCGTCAAGATCCGGGATGGCAGCTACGGTATCTGCGAGGGGACCGGCCAGCCGATCGGATACGCCCGACTGGCGGTGCGACCGTGGACGCTCTACAGCGTCGCGGGTCAGGAGGCGCGGGAATGTCCGCCAGCGCGACGCGGCACGCACCCCAGGCGAGCGGCATCGACGCACGCGGCGCAGCCGGGGCGGTCAGCCTCGACGGAGAACTGCCGAGCGCTCGCGTCACCCCCCGTCGATCGCGCGTGCGCCACTTCGCCAGGTCGCGACCGTCGTCCCAGCTGATCCATCCGCGCAGCGCCGCCCGCGTCGCCGCGTGCGCCGCCCCACCCGAAGCCGGCCGCACGCTGCACCGACTCTCATCCGAAGGCTCGCAGACCCGCCGCGAGCACCATCGATGTGACCACGGACGTGGCCGCCTGACGCGCGGCCAGGACCATGGCGAAGCGCCCGCCCATCTCGGAGCGGACGGTGCACAGCGTGACGAGACAGGCGGTGAGCGTGGACGCGAGGTAGACGAGCAGCAGAAGCTGCCCGGTCCCGAGGCTCGCGAGCAGCGTCCCCTGGCCCTCGTTGAGAACGAGCAGGCCGTCCTTCCGGATCACCGAGAACACGACTCCCGGCGCAACCTCCGGGGGCAGCGAGAGCCACGCGAGCGCGGGGCCGAGCGCCGTCGCGAGCACGTCGAGCAGCCCGAAGTGCGCGAGCAGTGCGCCAGCCGCGCAGATCAGCAGGAACACGGGCATCGCCTGGAACAGGAACTGCCGCAGCACCGTCCGCAGCCGCCACCAGGTCGCGCGGAGCGCGGGCCGCTGCAGGAAGGCCCGCTCGGCGACGGGAAGATCGCGCACCTGCGCGATCGCGGCGCGATTCCAGATGCGCGTGTGGACGGCCCCGACGACGAACAGCAACGCAACGTAGGGCGCGAACAGCCAGGGCCGGCCTCCCGACCCGAACAGCGAGAGTGCGGCGCCGATCTGATAGCTGCAGGCGGCACCGTAGGCGATGAGCGACACGCACGCCTTGCGCGAGCAGGCGCTGCACGCGCGCGTCTGGAACACCGCAACGACGTTGCAGCCGAAGCCGGTCAGGACGGGGAGAAGATCGCGGCCGGACAGTCCGATCACGCGCAGCGGCGCGTCGAGCGCGTTGGTGATCCGGTCCTTGAGCCCGCTCTCCTCGCTCAGTGCCACGCTCAGCCCGACGAGGACGACGACGGGAAACGCCCAGAGAAACGAGTACCAGCCTAGGGTGAGCACGCCGTAGTCGCCGGCGAGAAGGGCGTGGACGACGGGGGCCACGACGCCGAGCGGTGCGAGCCATCGCGTGACCGGCTCGATGACGAGCCCGTCGATCAAGGGCTGCAACGCGCTCGCGGCGACGAACGCCCCGTAGACGGGCAGTCCGAACAGCAGGAGCAGGGAGAGCACGGCGGCCGTGCCGCCGAGCCAGCGATGCTCGAAGATCGTCGCGCGCGGCACGATCGTCTCCAGATCCCGGACCGCCCCCTCCAGCTCGGGCAGCTGCCCCCAGCGGGGCAGGGCCGCGCGACCGACCAATTCGATCAGGTCCCTCTGCGCAGCGCTCCCGGCGCGCCGCGCGTCGAGCGCCAGCACCGGGCAGCCGACGGCGCTCTCCAGCTGCCGCAGCGCGGCCTCGAGATCGGCAGGCGCGCGGTCGCGGAACGTCACCACGAACGCGAGCCGGCTTCGACGAAGCGCGCTTCCGGCAACCTCTCGCAGCGCAGCCAGCTCCGACGCGAGGTGCGTTCCGCGCACCACGACCAGAACCGTCTCGGCAGCGCCGACCTGCGCGAGCGCGAGACGGGTGGCCACGCCGTCGACGCGAAGCCGGACCCCGGGCGTATCGACGACCGTCGCCCCCAGCTGCGCGACCTCCGCGCGGCGACAGTGCACGGTCGATCCGCGGAAGTTCGCCTCGTCGCCCGTCGCCCAGCCCGTGAGCAGCCGGAACACCGCGGACTTGCCGACCGACTCGAGGCCGGCGATCACCACGGTGCCGAGCGGCGCCTGCTCCTGGATTCTCTCAGCTTGCATCGTTCCCTCCATTCGACGGACAAGCCGTCCGCTCAGCGACGCGCCGCGATCTCGAGACGCACCGGGCTCGACGCCGCGTACCTCGGCGACGAGGAGACCAACCGGAATGTGACCGACCCGTCGCCGCTCGCCCCCGGAGGCACCACCAGCTGCCACGACGGGTGCACGTGCAGATCGGGCGCGGCGCCGATGCGCGCCCGGTCGCCCGGAGCTCCCAGCCGGCGCCCCACCACGACCACGCTGACGCCCGGGTCGAGCGCGACGATCTCGATCTCGACTTCCGTGCCGCGCTCGAGAGGACGCATTGCAGCAGGGAGATCCGCCCGGACCAGCGCGTTGAAGCCAGGCTCGGTCGCCGAGAACAGGTCGACACCGCCGAAGCTGCTCGAGAGCGACCCGTCTGCGTCGAGATCCGCTCCCTGGAGGAGTGCGAGACGGGGCTCGCCGTCGCCGAGCGCGGCGATCAGCAGATCGCGATGCTGGGTCGCTCCCAGCGGAACGTTGAACGACAGGTTCTCGATCGCTGCGCCCTTCACCACGAGATGCCGGATCACCCCGTCGAAGGACGCCCGACCGCGGAGGAGGTCGCTCTGGCCGCGAAACTCCGAGCTGTCGCCCGGCCGCTCACCGGTGAGCGGATTCGTCGCCGCGCGCAGCTGCACGGAGGCCGGCTGCGTGCCGCCGGGAACCTCCACCTCGATCGTCTCCTGCGCGAGGGGAACTCCGAGTCCGGCTGCGCCGTCCAGAACGTACGCCGTCAGGCTCCCGGTCTTCGGGTCGTGCACCAGCTCGAGCTGCGCGAACTCCGATCCGATCATCACGAGCGTTCCGCCGTGCGGAGCGGTGAAGACGTGCTGGGCCCGCACCGGCGTCGTCAGTGAGATCACCACGGCCGTCAGGACGACGACGCGTGCGAGCCGCCCAAGCCGCGGCGGAACGCGTGCGAGCCGCCCAAGCCGCGGCGGAACGCGTGCGAGCCGCCCAAGCCGCGGCGGAACGCGTGCGAGCCGCCCAAGCCGCGGCGCGACGATC
>VGTK01000270.1 GCA_016874715.1 Deltaproteobacteria bacterium
GTGCCGGACCGCTCCGCCGCGACCGCGTCCGGTGCCGCATGCACCGCTGGCGGGCCGCCCGACGCGTGGCACGCCGTCGAGTGCCTGTCCGACGACGGCGACCTGGTCACCGCCGCCGCGCGCCTGTTCGACGCCCTGCACCGACTCGACGCCCTCGGTCTCGAGCGCATCGTCGCCGTCGCCTGCCCGGACCGGGGGCTCGGCCGCGCGATCAACGATCGCCTGCGACGCGCGGCGGCGTGACCGAGCCCGACGTGACGCGCGAGCGAGCGGTCGCGGGATCTGCCGACGCCTCCACCACATAGCCCGCCAGCGCTCTCTTCTTGCGCTCGAAGCCGGGCACCCGCAGGTACTCGCGATAGGACGCCTCGATGGCCTGCAGCGGTATCGTGGCCACGTGGTCGAACGCTCGCGGCGGCGGCCGGTCGGGCCGAATCGCATCCGCGGTCCGGACGGAAGGGCGGCGAACCGCACCGCGCCCACGGCGAACACCACGGTGAGCACGACCGCGAGTCCGCTCTCCACACGCGGTGCACGCCCAGCGGCGCATGCGACGCACCTCGGGTGAACGTGCACCGACAGCCGATGCGAAAGATGTCCCGCGTCGGTGCGGCATCGTGCAGCCGGCACGGCCCGTCAAGCACTCACGTCAGGGGTCGGCGGCGACACCGGCACGCTTCAGCGTCGCCCGCCACGAAAGCCGCCGCCGAAGCCGCCCCGGAAACCACCGCCGAACCGGTCGCCACCCGCGAGGCCGCTGCCACCGAAGCGGTCGCCGCCGCCGAAGTCGCGGGCGCCGGAGCGGTCACCGGCCTGCTGGAACGAGTTCCAGCGCTGGTCGCCGACCTGGCGCGCCTGGAAGTCGCGGTCGAGGTTGCCCTCCGCATCGTCCTGCGAGACGCCGACGCCGCGGTCGTAGCCGCCGTCGGCACGCGCCGCGCCGGCCCGTCCGGGCAGCTCGCCGAGCGTCCCGGCGCCACCGCGGCTCGGATCCGCACCGCCGGGTCCAGCGAGGGTGTCGCGTCCGGGCATGTTCGGGTCCTGGCGGGCCGCGTCCTGCGCGCGGCCCGCGCCCGGCGCATTCGCCGCATCGGCCGCGTTCGGGCGCTGGACGTCGTTCCAGCCATCGTTTCCGTACTTCTGCCAGCCGCCGTCCTGACGCCGGTACACGTTTCCGTCACGGTCGGCGTAGACGTCGCCGCCCGCGTTGCCGAGGTAGGTCGTGTTACCAACGCGGCCGGCGTAGTGGTTGCCGTCGTTCACCACGGCGCCACCGCCCCAGCGGGTGTAGACGTTCATGTTGTTGACGTTCACCGTCCGGTTGTAAGCGACGGTACCGCCGCCCCATCCCCAGCCGGCCGGTCCCCACCACGGGTGGCAGAACGCGCCGGCGGTGGCCCCGAGAGCGAAGCCGGTCGCGGCGCCCCACACGTAGCTCGCGCCGAAGCCGTAGGTGTACGGGGGACCGATCCACACCGAGCCGACCCACGGCTGGTAGACGAAGCCCGTGCCATAGACGACGGTACCCGCCGGCACGACGTAGGTCCCGTAATAACCGGGCGTGTAGCCGACGTAGACCACGTCCGGCGTGGCACCGTACACGCGCACGTACGTCACGTAGTAGAGCGGCGAGCTCGGCGGGATGGTGTAGATCGCGGGCGGCACCGCATCGGCCACCACCCACGGCCCGGTCGGCGTCGTGCCGGTGAACCACACGCCGTTCAGAACGGCGAAGTACTGCGACGGCGCGACCTCGATGATCGGCGTCGCGGTGTTCGCCACGTAGCGCAGCGACGTGCCGTCGATCGGCTGGAGCTGCGGTGCACCATCGAACTGCGGCGGCGGCATGCTCGCCGAGCTGCGCTGGACGGTCGCGGTCTGCGGTACGTTCACCGAGATCGCGGCCTCCTGCGCCTGCGGCGTGCCGGCGACCGACGTGAGCACCGTGCCCTTCGGATGGTCGAACGGGATGCGCGCGAAGTCCGCGGGCAGGCGATCCGGCGGAACGAACGCCCACGGCCCCTGCGTCAGCGACGACGCGCTGAACCAGCGGCCCGAGACCAGCACGTAGTACGTCTGGCTCGTCGTATCGAGGAAGATGTCGCCGGACGTGTTGGTGACGTCGAGCAGCTGCGTGCTCGCGATCGGCTGGTACTGCGGCGGACCGTCCGTCTGCAGCAACTCCGCAGGGCCGGTCGCCACGTACAGCTCGGGCAGGACGCCCTCCTGCAGCTCGCTCTTCGCCTGCCCAGGCGGGTCGCTCAGCAGGTCGACATGGCCCTGCTGCGTCGCGGTCTCCTTCACCGCGTCGAGCCCCGCGGGCGGCGCCGCGACCGGCGTCCACGAACCGTCGAGCGAGCTCGCGGTCGCCCAGCGGTTCATCGTGTAGAGGTAGTAGGCGCCGCTCGACTGGTCGAGCACCAGCAGCGCGCGCGTGTTGATCACGTGCAGCAGCGTGGCGCTGCCGTCCACCTGCCGCAGCACCGGCGTGCCGTCGACCAGCACGAGGATCGCCGGCTTCTCGCTGACGATGATCCGCGGCGGCGAGTTCTGCACCTGTACGCCGCCCGACGTGCCCTGCGTCGCCCGCGTCACCTCCAGATTCGCCTCGAGGCGGTCGAGCGCGATGGTGAGCACGCCCTTCGGCACCGCGCTGCGCAGCGTCTGCAGCCACTCGGCCTTCTGTGCGGGCTCGGTGGGGAACGACGCGCGCGTGAGCGCGATGTCGTGCAGCGTGACCACGCGGGCCTGCTTGTCGACGTCGGTGCGCGCGGTGAACCAGACGACGCCGAAGGTCGGCGTGGGCGAGGCTGGCGTCGCGACCGACACCGCCGCACGGGACTTCACGAGGTTGCCGTCCCAGCTGTCGACCTGGGGCTGGTAGACGGTGATCGTGCTGCTGCCGTCCTTCACCTGACGCGGCCAGCCGACGTCGGTCGGCGGCGCGGTGGACACTCCGCCCCCCTGCTGCGCCGCGGCGGGCGGCGCGCCACCGAGCAGCATCACGACGGCGAGGGCACACGCGGCCGCGCGACTCGCGGACGAGCGGCGGGACCGGCACGGTGAAACGAACGCGACCATCGACTCCTCCCGATGCCGTGCGGGTGCGATCGCGTCGCGGCGCACGGCCGTTACCCTGACTGTCGGCGACCTCGCGATCTCTCGCGAGCGGCACCGGCTCACGCAGGATCCACCGGGGCGCCCGTTTGTGCAAGCGCCGCGCGGCGACGGCGGGCGGGCGGTCTACGACGGGTCGCCGGGCGCGTCCCAGCGGTTCCAGCGCACGATGCTCTCCACCGGCGGACGACGTCCGGGCCGGAACTCCAGGCCCTTCGTGTACGCGACCGGCAGCAGCGCCGCCTGCGTGACGTCGGCGGGAATGCCGAGCAGGTCGCGCACGCGCTGCTCGAACAGCAGGTGCAGCGTGGTGAACGTCGAGCCGAGGCCGCGGCTGCGCAGCGCGAGCTGGAAGCTCCACACCGCGGGATAGATCGACCCGAACGTCGACGCCGCGAGCACCAGCGGTGCGCCGTCCGGAAGACGCTCGGCGAGGCACGGGATCGCCAGCAGCGGGACTTCGCCGAGACGTTCGGCGAGCCACAGCGCCGCGTCGTAGACGTCGCGCGTCTGCGGGTCGTGCGCGGCCTGCTCCATCGACCAGCGGATCGCGGGAATGCCGTCCGCGTAGATCCCGCCGAGCGCGCGCCGCAGCTCCGGGTCGTCGACCAGCAGCCAGCGCCAGCGCTGCGTGTTGGACGCCGTCGGCGCCTGCTGCGAGAGCCGGATGCAGTCGAGCACGACGTCGCGCGGCACCGGACGCGAGAGGTCGAGCCGCTTGCGGACGGCGCGCGTGGTGGACAGCAGACGATCGACGGTCGCGAGGTCGAAGTCGCTCATCGCGACGGCATCTAGTCGCAGTTCTTCACGATGTCGATGTCGTCCGCGAGCGCGGACTCGAAGCCGTCGCCGCAGTTGATGAAGTCGACCGTCGGTCCGCAGTCGTTGTCGCCCCAGAGGATCTCCTGCCCGGTGATGGAGTCGTCGTTCGAGCCACCCGACATGCGATCGGTGCCGCAGGTGCCCTCGATCCAGTCGTAGCCGCGTCCGCCGGTGATCACGTCGTCGCCGCGTCCGCCGACCAGGTAGTCGTCGCCGAGGCCGCCGTTGATGGTCGCCTTGGCGAAGTACGGCACCACGAAGCCGTCGCCCATGAACGACCAGTACTGCAGGTCGTCGCCGTCGGCGCCGCCCACGATCTTCACCGGCACCGGCGACAGGATGACCTCGACGATGTCCCAGCCCGCGCCCGAGTTGATGTCGAGCTTCTTGACGCCCGCGAGCGGACAGATCGCATCGTACGTGGTCCAGTTCGGGTGCCAGAGGTCCTCGGGGTTGCCGGCGAGGGTGTTCTCGATGAACGCGCCCGCGACGCAGCCCTTGCCGACCGTGACCGGGCCGTTCTCCTCGGCGACGTAGGCGACGCCCTCGTCGCGCTTGAGCTTGACGTCGATCCAGTTGTCGAAGTCGCCGTTCAGCGGGTCACCGGTCGAGGCGTCGCGGATCTTGAGCGTCGAGCCGGCGATCGAAACCTTGATGCCGGGCTCCGCGAGCGCCGGCGGCAGCGCCGTCACCGCGGCGAGCACGAGCAGAGCTCCCAATGTGTGCCTTGCCGTCGCGTGTATGCAGATCCCTCCCTGGCGTCGTGCGTCTCCCTGCACATAGGCCCGCCGCGGGAGCCGGTCAAGGAGAACCTTTCCGCGACGACGGTGGGCGCTCAGCTCGTGGTCGCCTCCGCCGGACGCGCCTCGATCGTCACCGTCGCGCGCAGCGGCTGTCCGTCGCGCAGCAGCCCGAGCTCCACCCGCGCGCCGATGCCGAGCACGTACATCCACTTCTGGAAGTCGCCGACCGACTGGATCGCGTGCCCGCCCATCTCGACCAGGAAGTCGCCGGGCTGCACGCCGGCGGCCGCGGCCGGGCTCGGCACGAAGACGTCGTCGATGCCGATGCCGTTCACCGGCAGCGCGGCCTTCGCCTTCTCCGTCGTGGCGCTCCGCGCCATGCGGTCGAGCTCGAGCACCGAGATACCGAGCCACGGCGAGCGCGTGCTGTGCGCGACCTTGAGCGCCTCGTAGAGGTTCAGCACGAGGTTGATCGGCAGCACGTGGCCGGTGCCGGGGCTGCCCGGCGGCGGAGCCGCGCCGCGCGGCTCGCCGACACCGAGCCCGACCACGCGCCCCTGGATGTCGACCACGGGTCCGCCGAGCGCGCGCTCGGGGATCGCGAGCGAGCTCTGCACGCGCGTCGCCGACAGCTCCTGCTGGTAGCACTGGCGCACCGGCGGGGCGGACACGATGCCGACCGCGAAGGTCTGCTCGTTGCCGGGCGGGTCGCCGAGCGCGAGCACCCACTGCCCGATCGCGAGCCGGTCGCTGTCGCCGAGCGCGACCGGCGGCGGGCTCTGCGAGGTGCCGTCGGACGGCTCCGCGATCTGCAGCACCGCGAGGTCGAGCGTCGGCTCGCTGCCGACGACGGTGGCGACGCGGTGCGTGTGGTCGGCGAGCTCGACGTCGACCAGCGCGGCGAGCTCGTCCTGCCCGCCCCGCAGCAGCCGGTCGCGCGTCAGGACGAGTCCCGCCTCGTCGACGACGAAGCCGCTGCCGGAGCGCACCGGGCGGTAGCCCGGGTAGCGGAGGGCGTCGATGCCGGCGCTGGTCCACAGCGGACCGCCGGCGTCGCGCTTCTGCTCGGGCGACCACGCGGCGTCCTTCACGTATCCGGTCACGCCGACCACGCTCGGGAAGACGCGCGCGGCGACGCCGGCGAATGCGTCCTGCAGCTGCAGCGCGACGGCGAGCCCGGGCTCGGCTGCGGCGTCGACCGCCTGCGAGGCGGACGCACCCGCGCCGGCCCGCGCCGTCGCCGTCGCCGTCGCGGCGCGCGCGCCGGCGTCCTCGCGCAGGCGATCGACCTGCTCCGGCGTCGCCGACGGATCGAGCTTCTGCAAGGCCGCGAGCAGGTCCGCGTTCG
Source organism: Deltaproteobacteria bacterium (assembly GCA_016874715.1). Lineage (GTDB taxonomy): Bacteria > Desulfobacterota > Binatia > UBA12015 > UBA12015 > VGTK01. The sequence goes on from VGTK01000270.1 coordinate 6,031, forward strand.
ACGACGACGCGAGCTCCTCGAGCGACGGCGCGTACGCCGCGCGCGGCGCCACGGGTGCGAAGCCGACGCGCAGGGTCGGCACGAAGAACGCGACGTCCCAGCGCTGGCGCTCGTCGTAGGCGTCGGCGAACGACGCCATCGCCGTGCCCGGCATGCCGTGCGTGAGCGCGTGGAACACCTGACGCGGCGCGAGCCGCTCGAGGTACGGACCGCGGAACGGCGTCGGCGGCGGGTCGAGGCCGGCGGCGCCGTCGCCGTCGCCCGCACCGGTCTCGCCGTGGCAAGGCGCGCAGTCCTTCGCGTAGAGCCGGCGCCCGCTGGCGAGATCGGGGACCGTCGCCGGACGCGGCGCGCCGCCGAGGCTCGCGACCAGCTTCGGCAGCAGCTCGCGCGACGCGGCATACACCTGCTCGGCGGGCGCGCGCGCGACGACGTCCTTCTCGATGGCCGCGATGCCCTTCGCGACCGCGGGCGAGCGGCCGCGGCGCGCGCCGTAGTCGCGCGCCAGCTCCTTCAGCAGCCGCAGCACCTCGCCGTACTCGGCCTGGTCGACGACCTCGCCGTCCTGCACCGCATGCCCGTAGTCCATGCCGACGTACTCGAGCAGGTAGACGAGACGACCGTCGGCATCGCTCGCCGCCGCCGGCGCGGCCGCGGCGGCACGGGAAGCCGAGGACGGGCCCGCCGCAGCCACGCCCGCCGCGCCCGCGCCCGCCGCAGCCACGCCCGCCGCGCCCGCGCCCGCCGCAGCCAC
>VGTK01000271.1 GCA_016874715.1 Deltaproteobacteria bacterium
CGCGCCGGCGAAGAAGGCGGAGCCGGCGAAGGCCGAGCCCGCGCAGCCGACGGAGCCGGTGCAGGCGAAACCCGTCGAGCCGGTCGCGAAGCCCGCGGAAGCACCGGGGCAGCAGGTCGCGAGCGTCGCGCCGCCGGCGCCGGTCGCACCGCCGCCGCTGCGCATCGCGGGCGTCGCCCCGCAGGCGGACGAGGTGAGCGTCAAGGAGGGCGCCCGACAGGTGTTCTCGGTCGACGTCACGGGCGGCGCCGCGGACGAGCCGTCGAAGATCGTCTGGCGCCTCGACGACCGCGTGGTCGCGAGCGACGGCGCCCGCTTCGAGTACGCCCCCGGCTACGACGCGGGCGGCGATCAGCCGCGGAAGCTCGAAGCCGTGGTCGGCGAGGGGCCGGACGCCCTGACGCGCACGTGGCGCGTGGCCGTCGCGAACGTCAATCGCAAGCCGCAGCTCGCGACGACGCCGAAGGCGGGCGGCAAGCTCGACGCGAAGCTCGGCGAGACCGTCCAGCTGGCCGCGAACGTCAAGGACGAGGACGGCGATCCGATCCGCTACGCCTGGAAGGTCGACGGCAAGCCGGTCGCCGACGACGCGGCGGAGCTGAGCGTCGCCGTGACCGGCGACCGCACGGTGTCGGTGACGGCGAGCGACGGCAGCGCCGAGGCGAGCGCCACGTGGAGGATCGCTGCGATCAAGCCGGTCCTGAAGCTCGACACGACCCCCGCGCGGCTCGAGCGGCTGCGCTTCGAGAAGCCGCAGGAGTTCGAGCTGTCGCTGCCACCGGGGACGTCCGGGGTCGAGGCCGAGTGGACCGTCGACGGGCGGAAGGTCGCGAACGGCGCCAGGTTCACCTTCGCGAACGACGATCCCGCGAAGATCCGCCGCACGCCGGTGGAGATCGCGGTCGCGGCGACCGACGCGCAGGGGGCGAAGTTCAACAGGACGTGGAGCGTCGTCGTCGAGCCGCCCGCACCGCAGCTCGAGAGCGCCACGCCGCCCGCGGGCGGCGTCGAGGTGCCCGAGAGCGGCAGCCAGACGTTCCGGCTCGCGGCGAGGAGCCCGATCGGCGGGCAGGACCTGAGCTACGTCTTCCAGGTCGACGGCCGGCAGGCGGCGAAGGGCAAGAGCCCGAGCTTCACGTACAGACCGAGCGACGACCGCGCGCACGAGGTCACCGGCTTCGTGCAGGACAACTTCGACCAGGTGTCGAGCCGCACCGAGTGGACGCTGTCGCCGCGGCCGGGCGCGAGGACGGCCGTCGGCACGGGGACGACCGGCACGACGGTCGCGCCGGCGGGCGACGTCGTGGGCAAGGCGCGCAGCTGGCTCGACGACTACCAGGGCGCGTTCAACGCGAAGGACGCGGCGCGACTCGGGCAGCTGCGCGGTCTCGCGCCGGCAAAGGTCGCCGAGCTGCAGAAGGTGCTCGACGGCCAGGAGGGGCTGCGCGTGACGTTCTCGAACGTGCAGTTCGAGAAGCTCGGCGACGATCGCGTGCGCATCACGTACACGCGCTCGGACGACTTCACCGACGCGCGCGGCACGCCGGTGTCGCGGACGGGCGTCGTCGAGCAGACCGTGGGCCTCGTCGACGGCCGCGTCGCCGAGCTCGAGACCAGGCGCAGGTGAGCGGCCGGGAATCGGCGGTGGAAAGCGTCGCCTGCCCGAGCCGGGAAGCGGGCGACGATGGAGAGGGACACGCACGATGCCCGAAACGGCCTTCGCATCCGCGCGCGAGCTGCTCGCGCGCATGGCGCGCCGCGAGCTCTCGAGCGGCGATCTGCTCGAGCAGTGCGTCGCGCGCGTCGAGCGCCACAACCCGCCGCTGAACGCGGTGGTGACGCTCGACCTCGAGCGCGCCCGCGCGCGCGCCGCCGCGGCCGACGCCGCCCTCGGACGCGGCGAGAGCTGGGGACCGCTGCACGGCCTGCCGGTGACGATCAAGGACACCTGGGAGACGGCGGGGATCCGCAGCACCTCCGGTGCCCCGCAGTACGCGGAGCACGTGCCCGCGACCGACGCGGCCGCGGTACGGCGCCTGATCGACGCCGGCTGCATCGTGTTCGGCAAGAGCAACACGCCGATGCTCGGCGGCGACGTGCAGACCTACAACGAGGTCTTCGGTGTCACGAACAGCGCCTGGGACGTCGCGCGGAGCCCGGGCGGGTCGTCGGGCGGTGCGGCCACCGCCGTCGCGACCGGCATGTCGGCGTTCGAGCTCGGCAGCGACATCGGCGGGTCGATCCGCACGCCGTCGAACTGGAGCGGCGTCTACGGGCTCAAGACGAGCTACGGCATCGTGCCGATGCGCGGCCACATCGCGCCCGCGCCGGGCGCGCTGTCGCTGTCCGACCTCTGCGTCGCGGGACCGATCGCGCGGGACGCGGCCGATCTCGACCTGCTGCTCGACCTTCTCGCGGGGCCGCTCGAGGAGGAGGCCGTCGGCTGGCGCCTCGCCCTGCCGCCGCCGCGCCGACGCGCGCTGCGCGAGTACCGCGTCGCCGCCTGGCTCGACGACGCGTCGTTTCCCGTCGACGCCGCCGTGGCCGAGCGCCTGCAGGCGACGGTCGCAGCCCTGCGCGCGGCCGGCGTGCGCGTGGACGAGGCGGCCCGGCCGGCGTTCGCGCTCGCGGACTGCATGCGTGACTATCAGCGCCTGCTCTATCCCGTGATCGCTGCCGGTTACCCGCTCGAGGCGTTCGAGGGCTTCCTCGCGCTCGCGCCCGACATGGACCCCGCCGCGACCGACGCGTTCTCGCGCTTCGTCACCTTCGGCACCGCGCGCCACCGCGAGTGGCTCACCGCGCGCGAGGCGGGTGCGCGGTACCGGGCTGCGCTGCGGGACTTCTTCCGCGACCACGACGTGCTGCTCTGCCCGGTGACGCCCGTCGCGGCGATCCCGCACGACCACACCGATCCGCTGCCGGCGCGGAAGATTCTCGTGAACGGTGCCGAGCGCAGCTACGTCGAGCTGTTCGCCTGGATCTCGATCGCGACGCTCGGCTACCTGCCCGCGGCGTCGGCGCCGGTCGGGCTCACCAGGGGTGGCCTGCCGGTGGGCGTGCAGATCGTCGCGCCGTATCTGGAGGACCGCACCGCGGTCGATTTCGCGCGCCGGCTCGGCGAGGTGATCGGCGGGTTCGAGGCGCCTCCGGGGTACTGAGCGGTAGAAGCTCGCGAAGCTCGAGCTGGACCGAGAGCCGCTGAAGGCTTCGCCGACCCGCAGATGGATCCGGCGGCGTGTCCATCCCGACCCCGGGGGCGTGTGCCTCGCCGAGCCACCCCGGGGTCCCGACGGTTGACCTCGCGCGCAAAGCCGGTACTGATACATCCCTTCGTTCACCGCAGGGGGCCTGCGGCCGGGCGAGGTTGCTTCGACCTGGGAGGGTAGGGGGATGAAGATTCGAGCTTGGTGGGCTCTCGCGGTGATGGTCGGCTGGGCAGCGGTTCTCTCGCCGACATCGGCGCACGCGCAATCCAACGCCGCCTTCGGCGTGCAGCAGCGCGCGGACGCTGCGCAGCAGATGATCCTCCTCGGCGTGACGCAGGGGATCTCGAACCTGCCACCGACCTCGGGACAGTCGTTCGTCTACGAGTACGACGAGGCCCTCGACACCTACAAGGCGACCGGACTCCTCGGTCCGACCGCCTATCGCGCGCCGCTCACGATCGGCAAGGGCAAGATGAGCGTTCGCGTCGCGACCTCGTACTTCGAGCTCAACAACCGGCAGAATCCGATCGACTACGAGGTGACCGGCCTCGCCCAGCCGCTGTTCACCAAGTTCGGCCTGCAGACGCGGGCGCGTGTCGGCCTGTTCAACGCCTCCTTCAGCTACGGCCCGACCGAGTGGGCCGAGCTCAGCGTCAACTTCCCGATCACGATCGTCAACGCGCAGGCGAGGTCGTCCTTCGTCACGCTGCGCGCGGAGCAGGATGCACCGATCGGTGACGCGCCCGTGGCGGCGGCGACCTCGCTCGATGCGCTCGACCGCAATCTCCAGCCCGGCGGGTCGCTCATCCTTCGCGAAGGCACCGTCAATCAGCTCGGCGCCGACTTCAACGACGGCACCTCGGTCGGCCTCGGGCGCGTCAGCCTCGGCGGCAAGGCGCAGTTCGTGCACACCGACTGGATCGACGCCGCGGCCTCGATGGAGATCTTCCTGCCGAGCCCCAGCGAGGACGAGTACGCGGGCACGAACAGCGCCGCCTTCCTGCCGCGCCTCATCACCGCGATCAACCTGGTCGACGGCGTGAAGCTGCACGTCGACGCGGGCTACGACTTCGACATGGAGTTCTCCGAGCTGCGCCGCTTCGTGTGGAACACCGGCTTCTCCTTCGCGATCCCGCGCGTCACCTTCGATGGCGGCTTCGGCGGGTCGAAGTTCAACCGCGGCATCGAGTGGACGCCGTCGTCGTTCGTGCAGCCGCCTGGATCCGAGGTCGACGTGCCGCTCCTGTTCAACTCGCTCGGCGACAACACGCTCGCAACGAACTACGTCGACTTCCTCTTCGGGGTGAAGGGACAGATCCTCGACAACATGGTGCTCAGCGGGGCGGTGAACGTTCCGCTGAACGACCAGGGCATCCGTGCCGAGGCGGTCGGGACGGTCGCGGTCGAGATGTACTTCTGATCGGTACTACGAGGGGAGCCGCTGGGCTGTCGCCACGAGGTGGCCGCGGGTTTTCGCGGGCGGCTGCGGATTGATTTTCCCGGGAAGACATCAGAAGGGGGCTCGGCGCGCGCCGCGGGGTCGCGCTGTGCGCCGGTCGAAGTCACATGGCTGAGAACGTCGAATCGGATTACACCAGCTTCGGTACACTCAAGGTTGCGCAACCGGCGGCCCTGCCCGACGTGCTCGACGTCTTCGTGGCGGGCGGCGGGCCGGCCGGAACGGCTGCCGCCGTCCGGGCCAAGGAGTTCGGACTGTCCTGCCTCGTCGTCGACTACGACGACCTGATGAAGCGCATCCGGGACTATCCCAAGGAGAAGCTGATCAAGCCGAACTACGGCGGGGGCGACAAGCTGCAGTTCCCCGTCGGCGGCCCGATGCTCAACGCTCTCCACTTCGACGACGTCGACAAGGACGCGATGGTCGTCCAGTGGAAGGCCAGGTACAAGGAATACGGCATCACCGCGCGCATCGGTGCCGAGTTCACCGGGCTCTCGCAGGGCGCCGACGGCATCTGGGACGTGAAGCTGTGGAGCCACCGCGCCGGCAAGGAGATGACCTACCGGGCCCGCAACGTCGTGCTCGCGATCGGTGCCGGGGTGCCGCGTCGCTTCGACATTCCCGGCAACACCGAGGGCCTCGCGTTCCGCCTCGACGATGCCGCGGCTTACGTCGGACAGCCCGCGCTGGTGATCGGTGGCGGAACGTCGGCGGCCGAGGCGGTGATCTCGATCTCGAACGCGAAGGTCAAGGCCGAGGACGAGACCGCGGTCTACTGGTCGTATCGCGGCGACAAGATGCCGAAGGTCTCCAGGGCGCTCAGCGAGGTCTTCTTCGACGCCTACGTCGGCAACGGCAACATCCGCTACCTCGCGTTCTCGGAGCCGGTCGCGGTCGTGACGGGGCCCGACAAGCAGGACTACCTGTCGGTGCGGATCGACCGGAAGAGCGCCGACAAGCGCCCGACCGAGACCGTCAATCTGGAGTTTCTGAAGAGCCAGGTGGTGGCGTGCATCGGTGAGGACCTGCCGGTGCGGCTCCTGCAGGGCTGCAGCATCAAGGTCCCCTCGGTCAACAACCGACCGCTGATGCTGGTCGACCACCAGGGCCGAACGTCTCTGCCCGGGGTGTTCCTGGTCGGCGACGCGCGCGGGCCGAAGTTCTTGCGCTGCACCGACTTCAACGACTCGAGCAGCTACGAGACCGTCACGCTCAAGCGCAACATCAAGGCGGCGATGGTCGAGGCGGTCGAGGTCGTGAACCTGATCGCGTCGCAGAAGGGTGTCGTCGCGGCCGAGGTCGCACCCGCCGCCGCGGCGCCGGCGGCCGTCGTGCCGCCGCAGCCATCCGAGCCCGCCGACGCGGTGCCGCAGGAGATGGGCGCGCAGATCGTCGCGCTGAACCCCGACGGCAGCGTCGAGGAGACCTTCCCGACGTCGAAGGACACCGTCGCGATCGGGCGCAAGGGGGCGGACGTCGAGTTCCCCGACGACGTCTACATGGCCGACCGCCACGCGACGATCGCTCGGCAGGCCGGCAGCACGGGCGACGAGTGGATCCTCGCGGACACGGGCACCGGGTCCGGCGTGTGGCTGCGTGCGCACGGTGTGAACGGGTTGCCGGTGGGCGAGGGCGACGCGATCTGGATCGGCTCGCAGATCCTCGTCGTGGCGAAGAAGGACGGTCGCTGGACGCTCGCGCATCACAACCCCGACGGCGCCTACGTCGCGACCTATCCGGTCGGCGATCGTGGCGTGTTCGTCGGGCGCCGCGCCGAGGTCACGCTCGACCCGGCCGATCTCGCGCTGTCGCGCCGCCACGCGCAGGTGCGCCCGGTCGGCGAAGGCATCGCGGTGTTCGACCTCGGCAGCACCAACGGCACCTACGCGAAGGTCACCCGGCCGACGAAGCTCGCGAGCGGCGACGAGTTCCGTCTCGCGAGCAAGCGGCTGCGCTTCGAGGTCGTGGCGCGCGTCGCGAAGCTCGCCTCGACGGACGTGGTGCTCGACGCACCTCCGGCGCCACCGCCGCCCGCCCCGGTCGAACAGGCGCCCGTCGCGTCGGCGCCTGCAGCGGCGCCGA
>VGTK01000272.1 GCA_016874715.1 Deltaproteobacteria bacterium
CGTCAGGGGTACACACGGCACCCAGGAAGTAGGGGATGCCTTGCGCGGAGCACGTCTCGGCCAGGAACGGGAACTCGCCGTCGATGCAGAACCCGCTCTGACCGCAGCACACGGCCGGCAGGGCGAAGCGGCACGTCGGTTGGCAAAAGGCCTGACCGTCGCACTGCTCGCCGGCCTCGACGACGCCGTTGCCGCAGCCCGTGAACGCGGGGCTCGGCGTCGGTACCGGGGTCGGTGTGGGCGACGGCGCGGGGCGGGTCAGCGCCAGCGCCTGCGCGACGAAGCTCTCCGACGCCGCGCGGGCGGTCGCCTAGTCCGGCGGACAGTCACCGACGTCATCCGCACGTGCGAAGACTCGTGCGAGCCTCGCATCCGCGCTCGCGAGACAGGAGGGTACGACCGACATGCCGACGCCGAGCGCGCGCGCGTGACAGCGCACGTGGGCGTGCGCACGGATCGCGATCGCGCTCAGCTTGAGCATCCGGCAGCGCGTGGCACCGTCTGGCCGAGCCTCCGCGCCGGCGGCGTGCTGCAGGACGGACACGATCAGCACCGCGACCGCCAGCGACCTCCCAACTCGCATGCGAGGACCCTCTGCCGCCTTCTACCGCCGGCCGCATGGCCCGAGCAACGACATTCGCACGGCATTCGCACGAAATTCGCCGACCGTGCCGCCACGACGCGGGGCGCCGTGGCGGCACGGTCGACGAAGCTGCTAGCGACAGGGCTTCACGCCGAACCTCGAAGGGGCCAAGGATGAAGACTCTCCTGTCGCACGTGCGGGTGCTGGACCTCACCCGGCTCTACCCGGGCGCATTCTGCACGCAGCTGCTCGCCGACCTCGGTGCCGACGTCCTGAAGGTCGAGGCGCCGCGTTTCGGCGACGGCATGCGCATGACCTACGGCGGCGGGTCGGTCGCACCCGGGCACGTGGCGCTCAACCGCGGCAAGCGCTCGCTGACCCTCGATCTCAAGAAGCCCGGCGCAGCGGCGGTGCTGCGGCGGCTCGCGAAGGACGTCGACGTGATCGTCGAGGCGCAGCGTCCGGGGGCGCTCGACCGGATGGGCGTCGGCTACGAGGCGCTGCGCGAGGACAACCCGCGGCTCGTCTGGTGCACGCTCACGAGCTTCGGCCAGGACGGACCGCTCGCCGACGCGGCCGGGCACGACCTGACGTTCCTCGGCTACAGCGGCCTCCTGTCGCGGCTCGGTGGCAGCGGTCCGCTGCCGGTGCCCGACACCACCGTAGCGGTGCCGCTCGCGGGCGCGCTCGGCGCGGTCGGCATCCTCGCGGCGCTCGCGGCGCGCGAACGCACGGGCGAGGGCTCGCGCGTCGACACCTGCATGGCCGAGGCGGCGCTGTGGCTCGTCGCCGAGGACGTCACGCGCAGCGCCGTCGCGCCGGGCAAGGGCTGGGGGGCCATGGCGGCGCGCCAGCACTACCGCTGCGCCGACGATCGCTGGGTCACGGTCGCGGCCACCGAGCCGAAGCCCTGGGGGACCCTCTGCGCGGCGCTGGGTCTGGAGGATCTCGCCGAGCACCGGCACGGCGTCGACGAGCCCGCGACGATCGCGCGGCTCGCCGCGGCGTTCGCGACGCAGCCCGCGGCGCACTGGGTGCAGACGCCGGGACTCGCGGGCGGCGTGGCCCCGGTCAACGAGCCCGGCGATCTGCGCAGCGACCCGCACCAGGCGGCGCGGCACGGCATCGTCGAGCTGCATGGCGGCGGCACCGCGGCGCCGGTGGTCGCGAATCCGATCCGCGTCGACGGCGCCGACGGCAAGGGCTCCTCGGCAGGGCTCCGCTGGCCGCCGGACCTCGGCGCGGACACCGATGCGGCGCTCGCGGCGGCCGGCTTCTCGGCCGACGAGATCGCCGCGCTGCACGCGGACGGTGTGGTCTGAAGCGGACGAGGCGACGGCGTCTTCGTCAAGCAACATCGAGCGTCAAGCCGGGTAACGGAACGGAGCAGCGATGGGACTCGCGATCGAGCTGGACGGACTCAAGGCACTGGTGACCGGAAGCGGGCAGGGCGTCGGGCTCGGCATCGCGAAGACGATCTCCGCGGCGGGGGCGGAGGTCGTGGTCAACGACCTGAGCGAGGAGCGTGCGAACGCGGCGGCGGACGCGATCCGTACCGCAGGCGGCAAGGCCGTCGTGTCGTGCTTCGACGTCACGCGCTACGACGCGGTGGCGGCGGCGCTCGCGCAGCTCGGCGGCGTCGACGTGCTGGTCAACAACGCCGGCAACGCGGGCGGCCTCGGCTGGCCGGGCATGAAGCCGTTCGCGGAGACCGACCCCGCCGACTGGGAGCCGTTCCTGCGCGTGAATCTGTACGGCGTGATGAACTGCGTGCGCGCGGTGCTGCCGCACATGATCGCGAAGGGCTACGGCCGCATCGTCACCATCGTGTCGGACGCCGGTCGCATCGGCGAGTCGCACATGGGCGCGTACTGCGCGGCGAAGGCCGGCGCCGCGGGGCTCACGCGCGGCGTCGCGCGCGAGGTCGGCCGGCACGGCATCACCGTCAACAACATCTCGCTCGGCACGATGCGCACCCCGATGTCCGAGGCGATGTGGTCGAACCCCGACGGCCCGCAGGCGAAGGCGCTGATGAAGCCATACATGATCCGCCGTCCGGGCGATCCGTCGGATCCGGCGGGACTCGCCGCGTATCTCGCGAGCCCGATGGCGTCGTGGATCACGGGACAGACGTTCCCGGTGAACGGGGGGTACTCGGTCGGGCAGTGAGCGCGGGGCGCGCGCTTCGACCCGGGAGGGCCGCACGCCGGGCGGTTCAGTTCGCCGGGATGCTGTTCGGGAAGTGGCACGCACATCCGAAGCCGCCGCAGACGAACATCTCGCACTTTACCTTCAGGTGGAGGAACATGTCGGCGCAGTCGATGAAGCCGGAGCATCCGCACTGGTGAAGATCGGGGTCACACGTCCAGCCTGTCGCGCCCTGGCCGGCGATGACATCGTCGCCCCCGTCCGGCGTCATGACGAGCCAGCGGGAATCGCCGCGCGGAACGCGCCGACAGCTGCAGCCGGCCTGATCGCAGACGAAGGCCGAGCCCCTTCGGCACGGTCTGGTATCGGCCGCGGGCGCCGCTTCCGGAGCCGCCGAGACGAGGACTGCGAACAGCGCGAAGGCGAAGCGGAATCGTTTGAGCTTCTTCATGACGCGAGTGGAGAGCAAGTTCTCGACCAGCGCCGGACGTCGGAAACCGTCGTCCGCAGGCCATCCGCACGTCGAAGTGTCAACCAGCGTGCGCCCCGGCCTGGCGTTCTGCTTCCCGATGGAGACAGCCACGCCCGAAATAGGATTTCGCGTTCGACACGGCATCGGCGTGATCGGACATCGCGTCCCGGGCCGGGCTCCTCGGAGCAGCCACAGGGGAGAGCTGGTCCGACTCGCCCAGCCCCTGGCGCCCGACGCCCCTGGCGCAGGCCGCGCGACCGAAGTCGTTCGCCAGGGAACCGGGCCTCATCTCAGTCCTTGAACTCCGGCGGCCGCTTCTCCTTGCGGGCTCGTACTGCCTCCTCGAAGTTCTGCGTCGTCATCCGCACGAAGAGCTGCGTGTGGCTCTCGAGCTCGATCGCCGCCCGGAGACTCGACGTCTCCAGCCCCGCCCACATCATCCGCTTGGTGAGCGCGACCCCCTGCGCACTCCACCCGTTGATCTGCTTCGCGAGCGCGATCGCCTCGGGCAGGAGCTCGGCGTCCGGAACGACCCTGGAGACGATCCCCATCTGGGCGGCTTCCACCGCGCCGACGTCGCGCCCCGAGAGCATGATCTCGAAGGCACGCGACGAGCCGATCGCACGTGGGAGGAGGAAGCTCAGCCCGAGCTCGGTGGCGGTGAGGCCGTTGTTGATTCCGGCGGCGCGGAAGTAGGCGGACTCGCTCGCGATGCGGATGTCCGCCCCGAGCGTCAGACAGAAGCCGCCACCGATCGCCGCACCGTTGATCGCGCAGATCACGGGTTGCGGCATGCGCTGCATCGCCGGGACGAGATCCGCGAGGATCGTCATCGCCCGCGTCGCGATGCGGGTCATCGTGAGGCCCGCGATGTTCGGCGGCGGCTCCGAGTGCTGCGTGTCCGCGCCCGCGCAGAAACCGCGGCCCGTGCCGGTCAGGATGACGCAGGTGGTCTCGTTGTCGGCTGCCACCTGCTCGAAGGCCTCGTGCAACGGCACCATCAGCTCGAACGCCATCGAGTTCATCCGCTCGGGGCGGTCGAGGACGATCACGCTGATGCCGGGGTCCGGCTTCTCGATGCGAACGAGGCTCATCGGCCACCCTCCTCTCGTGTCTTGGACGTGCGCTCGCGCGGTTTGAGCTCACCCCGCGTCTCCTTGATGCCGCTGACGATGCCGAGCGCCGTGCCGAGGTGCGCGACGCGCGCGAGCCGAATCTGGCTGCTGCCGCTCCTGCACTCAAGCGCCGGCTCCGGCATCGGCCGCGCGACCGCGCCCGGCAGAGCGCGCGAAGGCGGTCACGAGATCGTCGACGACCCCGAGCCGCAACGCGCCGCGGCAACGCTCGGCGCTGCCCCCGCCGACGGCCGACCGCCCTCGCGGGTGACGTGATCCTCTCGAGGCCGTTCCAGCCGATCGCGCGCGTCCTGCCCGGCACGGCCAAGCGCAAGCGTGGCGCCGTGGTGAACGTGAGCTCTGCGGCGTGCCGGGTTCACCGGCACGACTCCCGCAACCGCCGGACCGACGCCGATCCACTCGCGTGACGTGCGATCAGGCCTGCGGAGCTGCGATCTGCCGACCCGTTCGGTGACCACGGCAGCCGTCCGAAGAAGTGATCCGACCGGGGCTCCCGCGTTGACTCGACCCGCTCCGGCGTGATCGTGGTCGACGCGGGAGGCGAGGAGGGCGCGATGAGAGTCGGATCTTGCGGGCGCCGGACCTGGCGCTCGGTGTGCGCGACGCTGCTCGGCGCGTGCAGCTCCGCCGGGCGGTACGCCGGTTTCGGGGCGACCATCGATCCGGTGCTCGGGACGATCGCCGGCAACGGGCACCTCATCGACGAGCGCGCGCGTTCCCTCTTCCGGCAGGACCGGACATGAGCGTGTCGCGGGTCGCGCCCGTCGTGTCCCTGCTGGTCTATCTGTCGCTCGTGACCTGGCTCACCTGGCCGCTCGCGCTGCACGCCGGATCGCACCTTCCCGTGACCTGGGGAGCCTGCAGGTTCGACCTGCCGATGACCGTGTCTGTGCTGGCGCACCAGAGCCGCGCCCTGGCGGGCGACTGGTCGAGCTTCACCGAGCCGATGGCCTACCATCCCACGCCGCACGCTCTGTTCTGCGGCGAGGCAGGCGTCGGTGCGCTCCCGTACTTCATGCCGCTCTTCCTGCTCTCCGGCAATCCGGCTCTGGCGTCGAACCTCACGTTCCTGGGCGCGATCGCGCTGACCGCGTGGGCGCTGCACCGCGTGGTCGTCCGTTGGACCGGAGAGGAGCTCGCCGGCTTGATGGCGGGGTGCACCTTCCTCGGCACCAGGTGGGTGCTCTGGACGTGGGTTCCCTCGGTCCCGAACTATGCCGTGCTCTTCTATTTCCCGTTCCTCCTGTCCCGGGTCGCCGAACCCAGGGTCGGCGTGCGCAACATCCTCATGGTGGGAGCTCTGGTCGGGCTGCAGGGGCTGTCGACGATCTACCTGGCGATCCCCCTCGGGCTCGGGCTCGGCGTGCTGGCCCTCGCGCGGATCGTGCGCCCCGCCACCCGTCGCGCCGGGCTCGAGCTGCTGGCAGCCCTCGCCCTCGCGGGCTGCGTGCTCTTCGTGGCCAACGTGGGCCATCTGCTCGTGGCGGCGAGCGCGCCGGGAGGCTCCCTGGAGAGCCCGTGGGCCTTCGGGCGCGGGTTCGGCATGCGCTTGCCCGAAGGCCTGCTCGGCGCGGATGCGCCCCTGGGCATTCCGCTCGTGCTGCTGCTGCTGATCGGCGTCGGCGGCCTGCTCGCCGCCGGGGCGCGATGGGAGCCTCGCCAATATTTGACGGCCTGGCGACAGGGTACGTTCTGGGTCACCGTCGGCGTGCTGGCTTCCCTGCCACCCAGAGTCTCCTTCTTCGGCCTCCCGGTCGTCATCGGCCCGCTCTCCGTGCAGACCTGGATCCCGGCGCTGCGCAGGACCGACCGCATGAGCGTGGTCGGCCTCTTCGGCATCGCGATCCTCGCGGGAGCGGCGTTCGCGCAATGCGCGCGACATCCGCGCGCGCTGCCGGTCGGCGGCGCGGCGGCTCCCTTCGCGCTCGCGGTAGCACTGCTCGGTGCCGGGTTCGCGCAGTTCCAGTCGGGCTACGGAGTGCCGCGCTCGCTCGCGTTCGGTCCGCTGCCGCAAAGCTATCCGATCGAGCCCGCGATCTCGCCGACCTCCGCCGTCGTGGAGGCGCTCGCCGCCATCCCGAGCGGTCCGCTCCTCGAGCTCCCCGCCACGGGCGGACCGGCCGGGCGTCCCGACCCGACCGCCAACGCCGCAGCGATGTATCGCGCCATCTTCCGCCGCCGCCCCCTGCTGAACGGCTACACGGGCTTCTACCCCGTGGGCTTCGCCGATCGGATGAGCCATGCGGCGCGCCTCCCGGATCCGGAGGCGCTCGCCTGGCTGCGTCGCGAGACCGGCCTCACGACCATCCTCGTCCGCACCACGGAATTCGGTCGCGATGCGCGCATCGCGTGTGCCGCGCTCACCGCTGCGGGTGCGCAACCGG
>VGTK01000273.1 GCA_016874715.1 Deltaproteobacteria bacterium
CAGGAACGCCGCGCGGGCCCCTCGCGCGAGCCGCGCGCGACGCTCGGGATCCCGCGCCAGCGCCAGCAGCGCGTCGGCGAGCGCGCGCGGCGTCGGCTCGACCGTGCAGATCGACTCGCCGGGCACGAACGCCTCGCGGATCGCGGGCGTGTCCGCGGTGACGATGGCGCTCCCCACGGCGGCCGCCTGCCAGATCTTGTTCGGGATGACCATGCGCGCCTTGACGCTCCGGCCGAACACGCCGAGCACGACGTCGGCGGCCGCGATGCGCCCGGGCAGCTCGTCGTACGGCACCCAGTCGGTGGTCCGCACGTGCGACAGCTTCTTCACGAAGGCGTCGCTGCGCGCGCGCTCCGCTCCGGTGCCGACGAGATCGAAGGTGATGCCGGCGTCCGATGGCACGAGGCGCGCGGCGAGCGCGATGGTCTCGTTCCCGTGCAGCGGCAGGTACTGGCTGTAGCCGAGCACGCGAACGAGAGCGCCCGGCGGTGCGGGTGGCTCGTCCGCCGCCGTGGCCCAGCGCCGCGCGCCCTCCGCCGCGAACGGTGCCTCGGCACCGAGGTACTGCACGAAGACCTTGTCCGGAGCCACGCCGAGCCGCTCGATCAGGTAGTCGCGGTGTGCAGCCGTGTCGATCAGCACGACGTCGGCGGCGCGCAGCGTCGCACGGTCGAGCGCGGCCAGCAGCGCCGCCGCGACCGAGCCCTCGACGTAGGTCTCGCGGTCGGCGACCAGGGTCTCGGTCACGGTGACCAGCGGCGCGAACAGGATCGGACGGCGCCGGTCGAGGAGGCGCGCGAGGAGCACGTCGAGCTGTCCGTTGAAGCCCACCACGAGTAGCGACGCGGCCCCGCCCTCACCGCCGATCCGGCGCGCGAGCCGGCTCGCCGCCCGGGCATAGCGGAGCGCGAGCGCGGCGAGCCCGGCAGGCGCGAAATAGGGCGCATCCTTGTCGCGCGCCTCCTCCCACAGCGGCTCGTGGCACTCGCGGACGGTCACCCCGGCCGCGCGCAGGTCGCCCACGAGGAGCGCGTTCGCCGCGTGGCGCGAGTTGTACGTGCCGAACAGGAGCGCGTTCACCGCGCGCGACCCACCGGGCGTCAGGCGCCCGTTCCCGAGCCGCGCTGCGGCTCCGGCTCGTCGATCTCCGGGTGATAGCCCGGCTCGGTGTCCGGCAGCTCGCCGAGGCGCAGCTCCATCTTGCGCACGCGCAGCAGCGTGTCCTCGGTGAGCGAGCGGCTGAGCGCGATCAGGTCGGCGACGAGCCCCATGAGGATCGTCTGTACGCCGATGATCGACAGCGCCGCGGCGAGGATCAGCGACTGGACCTTGCCCGCACCCAGGGGATCGGTGAAGTAGTAGTAGAGAAAGCGCAGGCCGATCGCGACGCCGGCGAGGACCATCACCGTGCCGAGCGTCCAGAAGACCCGGATCGGCTCGTACAGCGAGTAGATCCGTACCAGCGTGAGGAACGACCGCCGCAGGTAGGCGGGAATGCTGCGGACGAGGCGCGACGGTCGGGTCTCGCGCGTCCGCACCGGGACGTGCGTCACCGCGAGCTGCTTCTTGCCGGCCTGCACCAGCGTCTCGAGCGTGTAGGTGAAGTCCGAGATGACGTTCAGGCGTAGCGCCGCACGGCGCGACAGCGCCCGGAAGCCGCTCGCCGCGTCGGGCACGTCGGTGCCGGACAGGCCACGAACGATCCAGCTGCCGTAGAACTGCAGCGCGCGCTTGAGCGGGCTGAAGTGCGCGATGCTCTCCGGGCCGCGGTCGCCGATCACCATGTCGGCCCGGCCGTCGAGGATCGGCTTCACCAGTGCGGGGATGTCGCGCGCTTCGTATTGATTGTCGGCGTCGGTGTTGACGATAATGTCGGCACCGAGCTTCAGCGCCGCGTCGATCCCAGCCGAGAATGCCTTCGCCAGCCCCTGATTCTGAGGAAACCGCACGATGTGGTCGACGCCCGCGCGGCGCGCGACGTCGACGGTGTCGTCCTGCGAGCCGTCGTCGATGATCAGGACCTCGACCACATCGCAGCCCGACACGACGCGCGGCAACGCCGCGACGGTCGCCGCCAGCGCCTCCGCCTCGTTGAGGCAGGGGATCTGGATGATGAGCTTGGGCATGGGCGCACGGCACTCGCGTGCCCGCCCTGCGTTGCTGACATGCGGGCGGAACGCTTGTCAACGCGCCGCGCGCCGCCATGGCGTGCGCGCGGTGGCGCTCGTGGCGGCGGCGCTGCTCCTGGCTGCCGGGCTCTCGACGGCCGTGCGCGCCGAGCCGGCGCGCGCCGGCGCGCCGCGCTCCGGTCCGGCCGTACGGGTCGCGCCTTCGCCGGCGGCGGCACGAACCCCGGACCGACTGCGCGTGCTCTTCCTGCGCGCCGCGTTTCCCGACCAGCCGGCGACGCGTCCGACCAGCGACTTCCACAACGCGAGCCGCAGCGGCCTGATCGATCGCCTCGTGTCCTACTGGGACGAGGTATCGGCGCGTCGCTTCCAGATCGACCCGATCGTCTCGGACCGCGTCTACACGCTGCCGAAGCGGCGCGGGCAGTACGTGAGCCAGCCCGGCATCATGATCCGCGACACGCTCGCCCTCGCGAGCCGGGCCGCACCGGACGGCGAGAAGGCGCTCGTGGACGGCTCGCGCGCCGACGTCGTGGTGGTGACGTTCGCCGGTCCGGGTGCGGAGTCCGACATCCGCAAGCAGGCGACCGGCCTGCCCTGGTCGAACGCGGTGGAGGGCCCCGGCTTCGCCAGCGTCGGCGACAAGAAGATCGACCGCGGCCTGATCGTCGCGGAGGACCCGTTCGCGCCGCTGGCACCGTTCGGCGTGATGGCGCACGAGCTCGGCCACGTGCTCGGGCTGCCCGAGCTCTACGCGCCGAACATGCCGCACGAGGGCATCGGCATCTGGGGCCTGATGGGCCAGGGCACGTGGGTCGGACGCGGCGACGTGCCGCCGCATCCCGAAGCGTGGTCCAAGCTGACGCTCGGCTGGGTCGACGCACTCGTCGTCGACCGCACGCAGACCGTGACGCTCCCGGCGGTGACGCGGAGCGCGCAGGTGGTGAAGATCTACGCCAAGGGCCCGCACGAGCCCTGGGAGTACTTCCTGATCGAGAACCGCGAGCAGAAGGGCGCCGATCGCCGCATCCCCGGACCGGGCCTGCTGATCTGGCACGTCGACGAGCGCCTCACGAGCTATCGCCGCTCGCAGGACGACGCGTCGCACAAGCGCGTCGACCTGCTCACCGCGGACTCGTGGCCGTCGCACCTCGATCTCGGGCACGCGAACGGCGGCAACCGCGGTGACGCGGGCGATCCGTGGGCGGACCGCAAGGCGGGACCGGGCCCCGATACGCGCCCGAGCACAGCGGCCTACGACGGCACGCGCGGACGCTTCGCGATCCGCAACATCTCGCCGGCGGGCGAGGTCATGACCTTCGACGTCGTGTTCGGCGACGACCCGGTGCCGAAGACGGGCGGCACGGGCCGCGCCGCACCGCGGGCCTCACGCTGAGCGCACCGAACCGCGCGTGACGCTCAGCGCACCGAACCGCGCCGGACGTCAGGCGCGAGGTGGCCCGATCTGCTTCGAGGATCGTCGCGCGACGCGCTGAGGCCCGAGGCCACGGCCCGGTTGCCGGAACGGCTCGCCATCGTGGACGTCGCGCTCGACACGCGGCCGGGAGGAGTGGCGTCCGGGCACGGCCGGCTCCCCCGGATCACCCGTCGCGGCGCAGGGGGCGGTACTTGATGCGGTGCGGCTGGTCGGCGTCGTTCCCGAGCCGCCGCTTCTTGTCCTCCTCGTAGTCCTGGTAGTTGCCGGCGAACCACTCGACGTGGCTGTCGCCCTCGAACGCGAGCATGTGCGTCGCGATGCGGTCGAGGAACCAGCGGTCGTGGCTGATCACGACCGCGCAGCCCGCGAACTCGAGCAGCGCCTCTTCCAGAGCGCGCAGGGTGTCGACGTCGAGGTCGTTGGTGGGCTCGTCGAGCAGCAGCAGGTTGCCGCCGCGCTTGAGCAGCTTCGCGAGGTGGACGCGGTTGCGCTCGCCGCCCGAGAGGTCGCCGACGCGCTTCTGCTGGTCCGCGTTCTTGAAGTTGAACCAGCCGCAGTAGGCGCGCGAGCTGACCTCGCGCTTGCCGAGCAGCAGCCGCTCGGCGCCGCCGGAGATCTCCTCCCAGACGGTCTTGTCCGCGTCGAGCTCGTCGCGCGACTGATCGACGTAGGCGATCTGCACCGTCTCGCCGAGACGCAGCGCGCCCTCGTCGGGCTGCTCGCCGGTCGCGATCATGCGGAACAGCGTGGTCTTGCCGGCGCCGTTGGGGCCGATCACGCCGACGATGCCGCCGGGCGGCAGGTCGAAGCTCAGATCGTCGATCAGCAGCCGGTCGCCGTAGCCCTTGCTCAGGTGCTTCGCCTCGACCACCGCCTGCCCGAGGCGCGGTCCGGGCGGGATCGAGATCTCGACCGTACCGTCGCGCTTCGACTGGCCCTCGGCGAGCAGCTGCTCGTATGCGGCGAGACGCGCCTTGCTCTTCGCCTGGCGCGCACGCGGTGACGAGCGCACCCACTCGAGCTCGCGCGCGAGCGTGCGCTGGCGCGCCGACTCCTGCTTCTCCTCGAGCGCGAGCCGCTTCTGCTTCTGCTCGAGCCACGAGGAGTAGTTGCCTTCCCACGGGATGCAGCGGCCGCGGTCGAGCTCGAGGATCCAGCCGGCGACATTGTCGAGGAAGTAGCGATCGTGGGTGACCGCGACCACCGTCCCCTTGTACTCGCCGAGGAAGTGCTCGAGCCACGCGACCGACTCGGCGTCGAGGTGGTTCGTCGGCTCGTCGAGCAGCAGCAGGTCCGGCGACTGCAGCAGCAGCCGGCAGAGCGCCACGCGGCGGCGCTCGCCGCCGGACAGGTGCGCCGTGCCCTCGTCGGGCGGCGGGCAGCGCAGCGCGTCCATCGCGATCTCGACGGTACGGTCCAGCTCCCAGGCGTTGGCGGCGTCGATCTTGTCCTGCAGGGTCGCCTGCTCGGCGAGCAGCTTCTCCATGGCCTCGTCGGACATGGGCTCGGAAAAGGCGTTCGAGATCTCCTCGAAGCGCGTCAGCAGGGCGCGGGTGTCGGCGACGCCCTCGTCGACCACCTCGCGGACGGTCTTGCCGGGATCGAGCTGCGGCTCCTGCGGCAGATAGCCGACGCTGTGGCCCGGGTTCAGCCGGGCCTCGCCGGAGTACTCCTTGTCGATGCCGGCCATGATCCGCATCAGCGTGCTCTTGCCGGTGCCGTTCAGGCCGAGGACGCCGATCTTCGCGCCGTAGTAGAAGGAGAGGAAGACGTTATCGAGCACTACGCGGTCGGGTCCGTAGACCTTGCGCAGCTCGCGCATGGTGAAGATGAAAGGCTGTGCCACGGCCGTCTCGATAACGGACGCTGCCCGGCGGGGCACGTGCCCCGTCGCCGGCGCTTGCCTCGGCGCCCCGGACGTTGCGGATGTCGAGAAGGAAATCGGAGGACCTCCACATGGCAGGAACATCCGAGATGGAGAACGCGCGGTCGCGGCGTCACGCGCGCGCCGTGCTCGAGCGCATCTTCGGGCACGTCGAGACCGGCCTGCGCTACCGCCTCTGGGACGGTAGCGAGGGATCGGTCGGCCGGCCCGACGGGTCGTTCACGCTGGTGATCCGCGACCGCGAGACGTTCCGCGAGACCTTCGGCAGCAAGAACACGAAGGTCATGGCGGAAGCGTTCATCGACGACCGCATCCATTGCGACGGCGACCTGTTCGCCGCGCTGCGCGTCGCGAACCAGCTCGAGGACCTCGAGCTCGGCTGGCTCGACAAGATCCAGATCTGCGTGGAGCTGCGCGGGGTATGGCGTCCGCACCGGCTTCGCCGACCACGAGGGATGAACCCGCAGGGCGTGTTCATCGGACGACTCGCGCCGACGGCACGTGGGATGCGATCGTGGTCGGCGGCGGCCCCGGCGGATCCACCGCGGCCTTCCCGCTCGCGCGCGGCGGCGCGCGCGTGCTGGTGCTCGACGCGGCCCGCTTCCCGCGCCCGAAGCTCTGCGCCGGCTGGGTGACGCCGGCCGTCTGGCGCGCCCTCGAGATCGACCCGCGGCACTACCCGCACACGATCCAGCCGTTCTCCGAGGCGACCATCGAGCTCGACGGGGAAGTGCTCGAGACGCGGTGGAACCACATCGTCAGCTACGGGATCGTCCGGCGCGAGTTCGACGGGCACCTGCTGCGCCGCGCGGAGCAGAGCGGCGCGACCGTCCGCGAGGGCGCACGCGTGACCGGCGTCGCGCGGGACGGCGACGCGGTGCGTGTCCGCACCGACGCCGAGACCTTCGCGGCCCCGATCGTGGTCGGGGCCGGCGGCCACAACTGCCCGGTCGCCCGCGCTCTCGGTGAGATCCCGGCGGACGAGGCGGTCGTCGTGACGCGCGAGAGCGAGACGCGCGTCGGGACGAGCCTGCTCCGCCAGCTGACCCGGCGCTGCGGCACGCCCGAGCGGCTCGCCGAGCCCGACTTCCGCGGCTACGGCTGGTACTTCACCAAGGGCGACTTCCTGAACGTGGGCATCGGCTGCCTCGCCGGAGGCGGACCTCGCGCGCCCCTCGAGCACCGCGACGAGCGCGACCCGCGCGGCGGATCCGGCCACGGGCAGGACCCGCGCGGCGGATCCGGCGACGACCA
>VGTK01000274.1 GCA_016874715.1 Deltaproteobacteria bacterium
GATCCCGGCGCGGGCTTCGACCGCGAGCTCGAGGGGCGGCTGCGCGACCTGCGCGGCCAGCTCGAGGACGAGTCGATCGCCGCCGACCTGCGCGGCAGCCTGTCGGGACAGGCCGACATCCTCGAGCAGCGACTCGCGCACCGCGCCGAGGCACGCGAGCGACTGGCCTTCCTCGACGCCGAGCTGGCACGCATCGAGCAGCAGGTCGAGCTGGTGCGCGAGCAGGCGGTCGGCGCGCCCGACGCGGAAGCCGTGTCGCGCCGCATCGACGACATCGCGGCCACGCTCGGCGGCACCGCGACCTGGATCCGCGAGCAGCAGAAGATCTACGGCGGAGTGTCCGATCTCCTCACCGAGCCGCCGCCGTCCGCCCGTCCGCAGGCGGCACGCGCCATGAAGACAGCATGAGCACGACGCCGGTCGAGGGAGTGGCCGCGAAGGCCGCACTGCCGGCCTGGGCCGGAGAGATGCGCGAGCTGTTCCGCTCGGGCTCGGTTGCGCAGTTCCTGCTGCACGGCAACGTCTTCGACGTCGTGCAGCTGCAGGACGGCGAGCGCGAGCGGCTGCTGCCGCTGCGCGCCTTCCTCGACGACGTGATGTTCGACGGCTGGGAGGTCGTGCTGCACTACGACCGGAGCCGCGGCATCCGCGCGAGCCGCGGCGGCGACGACTTCGCCCGCTTCCTCGACGACGCGCTCGGCGACGCCGCGTCCGACCTCGCGCGCACCACCGAGCCCGCCGCGGCGCTCGAGCTGCTCGACCGCTACCTGCTGCGCTCGCTGAACCTGCAGCGCCTGGCGGCCGCGGCCGCGAGCACCGCGAGCGCCGGCGCGCGATCCGGCCCGGCGACCGCGGCCCCGCGCCGCATCGCGGTGGTGATCGACTTCGCCGAGTTCGTGGTGCCGCGCGGCGACGCGGTGGCGCTCGGCGGCGCGTTCAGCGCCAACGTGGTGAAGGTGCTGGGCTGGGCGAACGACCCCGAGATCCTGAACGCCAGCATCGCGACGGTGCTGGTGAGCGAGGGGCTGCTCGACCTGAGCGAGCTCGTGGTCGAGAACCCGCACGCGGCCTCGCTGCAGATCCCGCTGCCCGACGAGACGGCGATGCGCGCGTACCTCGGTGCGCTCGCCGCCGACGGGCTCGAGGGTCTCGAGGAGCGCTGCGATCTGCCGCTCGACGTCGTCGCCCGGCGCCTGACGGGCCTGAGCCGCGCCGGCGCGCGCAAAGCGCTCGGCGTAGCACTGCGCAACGACCGGCGCATCACCGCCGAGTGGCTGACGAGGAAGAAGAAGGAGATCATCGAGCGCGAGTGCGCGGGGCTGCTCGAGTTCCTCGAGTCGCCGTTCACGCTCGACAACCTCGCCGGCAACGATGCGGTCAAGGCCTGGCTGCGCGAGGACGGCGAGCTGCTGCGCCGCGGCGCGCTGCACGCGCTGCCGATGGGCTACCTGATCGCCGGACGCATCGGCACCGGCAAGACCTTCCTCGTGCAGTGCTGGGCCGGCGAGCTCGGCATCCCGTGCGTCGTGCTGAAGAACTTCCGCGACCGCTGGGTCGGCGCGACCGAGGCCAACCTCGAGCGCATCTTCGAGGTGCTGCGCGCGCTCGGACAGGTCGTGGTGTTCGTCGACGAGGCGGACCAGGCGACCGGCAAGCGCGACGGCGGCGCCCAGGACGGCGGGCTGTCGGGCCGCGTGTACTCGATGCTCGCGAAGGAGATGTCCGAGACGCGCAACCGGGGCAGGATCATGTGGGTGTTCGCGACCTCGCGTCCGGACCTCGTCGAGGTGGACTTGAAGCGCCAGGGCCGGCTCGACGTGCACATCCCGCTGTTCCCGCCGGAGACCGCGGCCGAGGCACGCGCGCTGCTCATCACGATCGCGAAGAAGATGCGCCTGCCGGTGACGGACGCGGACCTGCCCGAGCTGCCGCAGCAGGCGCTGCTCGGACCGAGCGAGCTCGAGGGAGCGCTGGTGCGCGCGATGCGCGTGCACGAGCTGTCGCCCGAGCCGCGTCCGCCGCTGCGCGACACCATCGCCGGCGTGCTCGCCGACGTGCGTCCGAGTGCCGCCGGCAAGCGGCTCGAGCACATGGACATGGTCGCCGTCAAGGAGTGCACGGACGCGCGGTTCCTGCCGGCGCGGTTCCGTGACATGACGCCGGAGCAGATCGAGGCACGGCTCGCCGAGCTGCGTCCGTTCGTCTGAGCGGCCCGCCGGGGCGGGACGCCACGCACCAGGAGGAGGAGTCCGATGTTCGCTCGCATCGCCAGGCTGATGAAGGGCTTTCTGGGGCTGTTCGTGAGCGGCCTCGAGGCCGCGAACCCCGAGGCCCTGATCGAGGCGGCACGACACGAGTTCCGCGAGAAGATCGCGCAGTACAACCTGGCGCTGGCGCGCATGGCGGGCGTCGCCGAGCGCCTGAAGAGTCAGATCAGGCAGAAGACGACGCGCGCGACCGATCTCGAGCGGCGCATCCTCGCCAACCACCAGGCCGGCAACCTCGAGCTCGCCGGCGCGCTCGCACGCGAGCTTCAGGAGACCAAGGCGGATCTCGGCGAGGACGCGGCCGAGCTGAAGGACACCGAGGAGGCGTACCAGGCGAACCTTCGTCAAGCGAAGATCACGCAGAAGGAGTTCGAGGACAAGGTCCGCGGGCTCGAGAAGCAGCTGTCGCAGGTCAAGATCAAGGAGGCGCAGGCGGAGGCCGCGGCGGCACTCTCGGGCGCCGCGTTCCGCGTCGGCGACCTCGGCGACACCATGCGCAGCGTCGACGAGGTTCTGCAGAAGCGCTACGAGGAGGCCGCCGGCAAGGCCCGCGTCGCGAAGGACATCGTCGACGTGGACGCCGTGGCCGAGAAGGAGAACGAGCGCCGCGCGCTCGAGCGGGGCGCGCTCGCCGAGTTCCTCGCCTCGCGCGGCATCCAGTCGTCGGCGCCCGCGACGGCGACCGCGGCGCCCGTCGCAACCGGCGCCGCCGCCGGGAAGGACATGGGCCCCGGCGGGGGTGAGAAGTGACTCCGGATCAGGGCCCGCGTCCGACCGCGCTCGGCCGCTTCCTCAGCTTCGTCCTCGTCGCCGGCCTGATCGGGCTCGGCCTGTGGATGGTCCGCGACCGGCTGCCGCTCGAGCAGCTCGGCCTCGGCGGGCTGGTCGCGCCGTCGACCGACGACGGCGGCGGCGATGCGGCGGCGCCCGGCGACGACGCTGCGGACGACGAAGGGTCCGCGGGCACCGTCGAGGTGCTCGCCGAAATGCCGCGCCTCGACGCGGCGGCGCCGTACGAGCCGAAGGACGGCGTCGTCGAGATCGAGATCAGCGAGTACGCCGGCTACGCCGGGCTGATCGCCGCGAACGGCGGCCTCGCCCCGAACGAGAACTCGCTCTTCACGAAGAACGGCGGCTTCAAGGTGAAGCTCACCGTCAGCGAGGAGGAGAGCTGGTCGAAGCTCAACCGCGGCGGCATCGCCGCGTCGACGACGACGGTGGACGTGCTCGCCGTCTACGGGCGCCAGTTCCAGGTGGTGGTGCCGGCGCAGATCGGCTTCTCGCGCGGCGCCGACGGCATCGACGTGCTGACCGGCATCAAGCGCATCAACCAGCTCACCGGCAAGGTGGTCGCGACCGCGTAGTTCACCGAGGTCGACTTCTTCCTCCGCTAGCTCGCCGGCGAGGCGGGCATCCCCATCAACCTGCTCGCGTCGCTCGGCGACCGCCCGCAGGCGGCTGCGATCAACCTGGTCTTCACCGAGGACGGCTTTGCCGCCGGTGATCTCTTCCTCGCCGACCTGAAGAGCGGCGACGGCAAGCTTGCCGGCGCGGTGACCTGGGAGCCGAAGCTGACCGAGGTAGTCGCGCAGTCCGGCGGCAAGGCGCACACGCTGACGACCAACCGGAACCTGCTGATCATCGCCGACATCCTGGTCGTCAACCGCGGCTTCGCGGAGCGTCACTCCGAAATGGTGGCGGCGATCGTCAAGAGCCTGCTCGAGGGCAACCGGCTGGTGCGCGAGCAGCCCGACGCGCAGCTCGACGTCGCCGGACGCGCGTTCGGCTGGACGCGCGACCAGACGAAGCAGCAGCTGGCCAAGGTCGACCTGTCGAACGGCCCCGAGAACCTCGCATTCTTCTCGGGCGCGATCGACGCCGCCGGCAGCTTCGGCGGGATCTTCCAGTCGGCGGTGCTCGCCTACGGCAGCGTGATTCGCGACCCGGTCGACGCCGAGCGCTTCCTCGACCTCCGCGCGCCGAAGGCGCTGGAGCAGGCCGGCGCGTTCCAGGGGCAGCAGATCGCGATCGCCCCGATCCGCGGCAAGGGCGGCGGCACGATCGCGAACGACCCGCTGCTCACCAAGGACATCCGCTTCTACTTCGAGCCCAACTCCGCGAAGCTCGACGTGAGCAACCCGAAGAACCTGCAGGACCTCGGCTCGATCGCGAAGCTGCTGCAGGTCAGCCCCGGCTCGACGATCCTACTGCGCGGTCACGTCGACAGCTCGCTGGTGGACGAGTTCCGTCGCCAGGGCGGCGAGCCGTTCGTGCGCCAGATGGCGCTGAAGGCGATGGACCTGTCGAAGAACCGTGCGGCCGAGATCAAGCGCCTCGTCATCGAGCGCAACGGCACCGACGGCGCGCGCATCGAGATCGTGGGGCGCGGCTGGGAGAAGTCCGCGGGGACGGATGCGGAGCTGAACCGGAGGGTCGAGGTGCAGTGGTTCACGCTCGAGTGAGCAGCAGGACGAGCGCTACAGGGAGACGATCCGCCGGATGATGGCGAGCCTGTCGTCGCCGAGGCCGCGCAGCTCGGCCTCGGCGATGCGGCCCTCGCGGACGAGGCGGCCGAAGACCCGGGGCAGCTGCGGGTAGCGGCGGTCGAATGATCCAGCAGCGTGCTCGTTCCTCGGCCGCACGGAGCGCGCCGGCGGGCTCAGCGCGCCCTCGCCGCCTGTCGCGCCAGCTTCGCGCGGCCGGCCTCGCAGGCGCTCGGGCGGGCGAGACACTGCCCGTCGACGTCCGACCTCGACGACGAGCACGCGAGCGTTTCGCCGCACCGCACGTGCGCGTTGCAGGTCTCCCGGCCCCCGACGGCGCGGCGCACACGCCGGAGACCAGTCGCTCGCCGAGGCAGATCTGCGAGACCGGGTCGCGCTGCTCGCACACCACGTCCGTCCACCGGCAGTAGAGTCCGGCGCCGCAGTCGCGACCGGAGTCGCAGGTCGCCCCTGCCGGCAGACGCAGCACGCACACGCCGCCCTCGCAGCGCGCCCCGTCGACGCAGTCGAACGCGCGGCACGCCTCACCCAGCGTCGCGAACGGCGTGCACACGCCGTCCGGAGAGCAGCGCAGCCCGTCGGCGGCATCGCACTCCGTCACGACGATGACCGTCCCCGGCGCGAGCGGCCCCTCCCTGTCGGGCCTCGTGCACGGATCACCGGCGACACCGCGCCGGCGCTCGTAGGCGAAGCAGGCGTGGCCGCCGTCGGTGGCCTCGCGGCATCGCGCGTCGCCGCGGCAGACGTCGCAGCGGCCGCGGCCGTCGCCGAGATCCTCGCACGCCTCGCCCGCGGCGAGGCGCTCCGTGCAGCGGCCGGCGATACACGCAACCTCGCCGGCCGCCATGCCGCGACACTCCACCTTGCTCGTGCAGGACTCGCCGAGCGCTACGCCGCCGTCGTACGTCTGGAAGCAGCGCTGGACACGGCGCTCGTAGCCGCACGAGGCCGGCGCCTCGTCGAGCGCCGCGACGCACTCGGCCGCGACCGCGCCGTCGAACGCGCGGATGCCGTGCGACTCCTCGCTCGCGAGCCGTCGCAGCTCGGCCGCGCGCTTGACCGCGACGCACGCCGCGCGATCCACACTCTCGCCGCTGCCGGTGCAGCAGGCCGCGAGATCGTCGCACAGCCACTCGGCGAGGTGCCGCGCGAATCCTCGCGGTTGATGGTCGCGTCGGGGGTCCCGGTCGTGGGGGAGCCGTTGCCGCCGCCCGAGCAGGCGGCGAGGAGAGAACCGAGCGCGAGCAGCACCAGCGCACGAGTTCCGTTCGCCATCGTTCGATCCTCCGGTGTTTCGTCGAGACTGGTACTGCTGCCACGTCGGACGCGGAGGTCGGTGTGCGGGAGGTTGGGACGGTCCGATGGAACACAGTGCCGGTTCCATCCTTCGTGACCGGCGAAGCCGGTGGGACGTCAGACGGAACGCCGCGAAGGTTCCCTCCCCCGTGGCCGGAGGAGCCGGCGCTCGAGTCGGTCGAGCAGCGAGCTCAACTTGATGGGTGCGTCACGCCGCACGCAAGCAGGAATCGCACGACGCTCGCATCGATCGCCCACGCAGCACGAAGGCCCTACTCGACGGGGCGCCGCACGGCTCCGCTGCGGCCGCGCGACGTGCGTCCGTGCGCCTGGCGTGCGGGATCCACGGGCGCGTCACCGCGCTCGTCGAGGGTGATGGTCGTGCGCACGCCGCGACCGCCGGTGCGCCGCGCTCCCGCGAGCGGCTCGTCGACCAGGGCGACGTCGTCGTCGGTCTCCCAGCCGCCGTCCGCGAAGCTCAGGTCGGGATCCGCGAGCAGGCTCACGTCCACTCGAGGCCGCGGGCGGATCGGCGTTTCGTCGCGCGCCCGGGTGCGCGCCGCTGCGC
The DNA here is from genome assembly GCA_016874715.1 of Deltaproteobacteria bacterium. GTDB lineage: Bacteria > Desulfobacterota > Binatia > UBA12015 > UBA12015 > VGTK01. The sequence goes on from VGTK01000274.1 coordinate 6,636, forward strand.
CG
>VGTK01000275.1 GCA_016874715.1 Deltaproteobacteria bacterium
CCTTCTTCGACCGACGGCGCGCGTCGCGTGCCGTCGGCTGCGTGCGACGTTCGCGGCGCCTCTCGCGCCGAGAGGCGCGTGGCGTCGCGCGGCGATCCGTACCGACGGCGTTCGTGACGCCGACGTGAAGAATCCGCGCGACGCGCGATTCTCCGGAAAACTTCGTCGCGCGCCATTGCCCCATCCCCCTCGGTCGCTGTACAAGTGAACTGGATGGGCGGTGAGGGCGGCGACGTCGGCACGCGCGTCGGCGGTGGGTCGATCGGGGCTCGGGACAGGGCTGAGAAGCTCTTCGTTCTCGACACCAACGTCATTCTGCACGACGCCCGCTGCATCCAGAGCTTCTGCGAGCACGACGTCGCGATCCCGATCACGGTCCTCGAGGAGCTCGACCGCTTCAAGCGCGGCAGCAACGACCTGAACGCGCAGGCGCGCGAGTTCCTGCGGCGCCTCGACGGCATCACCGGCGACGTGCTGGGTGCCGAGGGGACCATGCTCGGCGAAGGGCTGGGGCGCGTGCAGGTGGTGCTCGAGACCGCGCCATCGGAACGGCTGCGCGCCGCGTTCCTCAGCGACTCGCCCGATCACCGCATCCTCGCGACCGCTCTCTGGTTGCGCGACCAGCGGCCCGATCGCGTCGTCATCCTGGTCTCGAAGGACACGAACCTCCGGCTCAAGGCCAAGTCGTTCGGCCTCGTCGCGCAGGACTACACCAGCGACAAGGTCGACCGCGTCGATCGCCTCTACACCGGCAAGCGGACCGTCGAGAACATGCCTTCGGAGCTGATCGGCCAGTTCTACGTGAACGGCGGCATGGTCCCGCTGGCCGAGGTGCCGTGGGTCGAGAAGCCGCTGCCGAACGAGAACTTCGTCCTGCGCAACGGGTCGAAGTCGGTGCTCGCGACCTATCGTGCGGGGCAGCAGGCGTTCGCTCGCGTGGAGAAGAGCCCCGCGTATGGCGTCGTGCCGCGCAACGCCGAGCAGTCGTTCGCGCTCGACCTTCTGACCAACGACGACGTGAAGCTGGTCACGCTCGCCGGCAAGGCCGGCACGGGCAAGACGCTGCTGGCGCTCGCCGCAGCGCTGCACGCGCGCTCGCGCTACCGGCAGATCCTGCTGGCGCGTCCGGTCGTCGCGCTCAGCAACCGCGACCTCGGCTATCTGCCGGGCGACGTCAACGCGAAGCTCGACCCGTACATGCAGCCGCTGTTCGACAACCTCACGGTCATCCGGCACATGTACAAGGAGTCGGACCCGAACGGGCAGCGCGTCCAGGACATGCTCGACGGCGGCAAGCTCGTCATCACGCCGCTGTCGTACATTCGTGGCCGCACCCTGCAGCACGTCTTCTTCATCGTCGACGAGGCGCAGAACCTGACGCCGCACGAGATCAAGACGATCATCACGCGGGCGGGCGAGGGCACGAAGATCGTCTTCACCGGCGACATCCACCAGATCGACCAGCCGTACCTCGACGACTCGTCGAATGGCCTCAGCTACCTCATCAGCCGCCTCATGGGTCACGCGATCTACGCACACATCACGCTGGTGAAGGGCGAGCGCTCGGCGCTGGCGGATCTGGCGAGCGACCTGCTGTAGCCTCATCTCCCGCGCGGCCGTGCCAGCGCGTCGAGCACGACCTGCACGCGCCGGGGCAGGTGGCGGCGGCTCGGGTAGAGCACGTGCATCGGCAGGCGCGCGACCGTCGTGCGCGGCAGGACGCGGGTCAACGCGCCGCGCGCGATGCCGTCGCGCGCGACGTAGTCCGGCAGGAATGCGACGCCCGCACTTTCCTCCGCCAGCGTCGCGAGCGCGACGAGATCGTTGACGCGGATGCGCGGTGCGAGATCGAGGCGCCGGCCGTCGCGTGAGCGCAGCCGCGACAGGTCCGACGCGGGACCGGACGCGGGGACGGCCAGCACGTCGTGGCGGACGAGGTCGTCGAGCGTGCGCGGCGTGCCGCGCCTCGCGAGATACGCAGGCGACGCGCAGACGACCACCTCGACGTCGGGCAGCCGGCGCGCCGTCAGCGACGAGTCGTCGAGCGCGCCCTCGCGGATCGCCAGGTCGATCTCGTCGTCCACGAAGTCGAGCCGGTTGGCGCTCAGCACGACGTCGAGCTCGAGCCGGGGGTACTCGGCGGCGAGGCGTGCGAGGATCGGCATCAGGCAGACGCGCCCGAAGGCGCGCGTCGCCGAGATGCGCACGCGTCCCGCCACGTCTTCCCGGCGATCGCGGATCGCGCCCACCGCGTCGTCCAGCGACTCGAGCAGCGGGCGCGCGCCCTCGGCGAGCTCGCGTCCCGCCGCCGTTGGGCGGAGCCGGCGCGTGGTGCGCTCGAGCAGGCGCACGCCGAGCGCGTCCTCGAGGCGCGACAGCTGCTTGCTGGCGGCGGACGGGGTGAGCCCGAGGTGGCTCGCGGCAGCGGTCAGGCTGCCGTGCTCGACCGCGAGGGCGAGCGTGCGCAGCCCGCCGAGCTGGGCGGTGTCGATTCGTGCCATAAAGGCACGAGTATCATGAAACAAACGCGATTGTTGAACCTTGTGAACCGGCGTATCCCGGCGGACATGCACACCACCACGCTGTCCCCGTCGTCCCGCACGGCCACGCAGCGCGAGGAGCGCGTGCCGCCATCGATCCGCCTGCTGCGGCGCTGCAACGGGCTGATCCGCGCCACGCTGCGCTCGCCGCTGCACGGGCTCCTGAGCCGCGACCTGCTGGTGCTCGAGTACACCGGTGCGAAGACGCGGCAGCGCCGCGTCCTCCCGCTGTCGTACGTCGAGCACGGGGGCCGGCTCTACCTGTGCACGCGCACGTCGGTCTGGTGGCGGAACCTGCGCACGGAGCCGGAGGTGACGGTCTGGCTGCGCGGGCGCCGCGTCGCCGCGACGGCGCGCGTCGTCGAGCCGGAGTCCGCAGAGGCGCGCGACGCGCTACGTGCGTTCGTGACCCGCAACCCGCGCACGGGCGAGATCCTCTACGAAGTGAAGCGTGTGGACGGACGCCCGAGCGAGGAGGACGTCGTGCGCGAGGCGCCGAGGTCCGTCGTCGTGCACCTGCAGCTCGCGTCCTGACTGCGGGCGACGGCTCCACGAGGGCGTGCGCCTTTCCCTGCCGCGCGCTCTGGTGCAATGCAGTGGGGAGCGCGAGCATCGCCGGTTCGAGCCGGCGGCTGCCGTGACGTTCGACTCCGGACTTCAGCCCGGCGTCGGCAGGCCGTAGGCGACGAGGTGCCCGTCCGCCGTGCCCGCAATCACGGTGCCGTCGACCGCGATCGGTCCCGCAACGATCGCACCGCCGCCGAGGTCCGCGTCGAGCAGCGGATCGCACGCCGGGCCGGTGCAGCCGCCCGCAGGGAACGCGACGATGCGGCCGTCCTTCGTGCCCGCGTAGAGCACGTCGCCCGCCACCACGGGCTGTCCCGTCGCCGGCGAGCCGAGGCGGAAGCGCTCGACGGGTGCGCATGTGGCGGCACCGCAGCCGCGGCTGTCGAACGCGACCAGGACGCCGCGCTCGGTCGGCACGAAGATGCGCCGCCGCGCGACCGCCGGGGCGTACCCGATTCCCGCGCCGACCGTTGCCGACCACGAGAGGTCGCCGTTCGCGGCGTCGTAGACGTGCAGGGAGCCGTCCCGGGCCGCGACCGCCACGCTGCTGCGGAACGCGACCGGCGTCAGCACCTGCTCTGGCAGGCTCTTGGTCCACAGCGGCCGGCACCAGCCCGGAGAGGGGATGGGATCGGGACACGAGGTCAGATCGAACGTCCGCAACGCGGTCCCGACTGCGACGAAGGCTCGGGCGCCGCGCACGGCAGGCCCGGAAAGGGGCCCGGAGGAGACGAAGTCGGAGTCGACCAGCCCGGGGTACGGCGCCAGGAGGTAGATGAACGGACCTCCCGAGCCGTAGAAGAACCGAATCGAGAAGACGGTACCACCGTGCACCGCCCGGTTGATGTCGCCGCCGTGGAAGGTCACGTCGTAGGTGAACACGCCGGTCGCGGGGTCGAACACGGCCGTGCCGCCGCCGCCGATCCACCCGACCTCTGCGGTCACCATGCCGTCGGGCGTCAGCACCGGATCGTACAGTCCGCAGCACTCTCCCGGCGACAGCGGCAGCGACTCGCGCCACAGCTCCGCGCCGTCGTCGAGCGCGAGCGCGATCATCTCGTCGCCGTTGGCGACGAACACGCGACCGTTCGCGACCACCGGCGAGCCCTTCGTGAACACGCCGGCGACGCGCCAGCGCTCGACCAGGCTCGCGACGTTGCCTGCGTCGATCGTCGTCTCGCGCGGGTTGAACGAGCTGCGGCTCGCCGAGAACGCCGGCTGCTTCCAGGAGGCCGCCAGGGCAGGGCTCGACGCGACGTGCAGTGCGGCGCCTGGCGAGAGCAGCAGGGGCAGGGCGAGTGCCGCAAAGACGCTGCGGCTTGGCCGGGTGCGTTCGCGAGCGGACATCGGGGCGCCCTCCGTGCTTCGGCGGCCGGATGGCTCGCCGACTCGAATCCTGTTCATCACGAAGTGTGCTCCGTGTCGAGCGGAATCTTCGACGGCGGCGGTCGCGCCCGACGTCGTGCCGGGGACGGCGGCGGCGGCGGTGGCGGCGTGCGGGCCAACGCCCGTCATGGACAGGGCGCGTCTTTCGCGGCACAAGGATGCGATGCGCACGCGGCCCGTCGCGGCCGCCCCGCGTCCCGAGCATCAGGAGCCAAGCGCCATGACCATGCAGCCGGCCGCCCGCGGCCCCGCCCGCCGCAGGCGGTCCGACCAGGGCTTCGCGGAGCGCGTTCGCGTGGCGAGCTTCGCCCGCCGCGAGCCCCGGAACCGCGGCGCCGCGTGAGCGTGATGGACGACGCCATCGTCGTCGGCTCGGGCCCGAACGGGCTCGCCGCCGCGGTCGAGCTCGCGCGCTCGGGGCTGTCGGTCCGTGTGCTCGAGGCGCGTGACACGATCGGCGGCGGGCTGCGCACGGCGGAGCTGACGCTGCCGGGGTTCCTGCACGACGTCTGCTCGGGCTGCCACCCGACCGGCATCCTGTCGCCGTACCTCCGCACGCTGCCGCTCGACCGGCACGGCCTGAAGTGGCTGCATTCGAGCATCTCCGCGGCGCACCCGCTCGACGACCAGCCCGCGGTGCTGCTGCGCCGCTCGCTCGAGGAGACCGCGCGCGAGCTCGGCGAGGACGCGCGCCGCTACGAGAAGATGTTCCGCCCGTTCCTCGACGACCCGCACGGGTTGCTCGCGGACCTCATGGGCCCGCTGCGCATCCCGAAGCACCCGATCCGCATGGCGCGCTTCGGGCTCGCCGGGCTCTTCCCGGCGACGACGCTGCTGCGCGGCGGCTTTCGCGGCGAGCGCGCGCGTGCGCTGCTCGCGGGCTGTGCGGCGCACTCGATCCTGCCGCTCGAGAGCCTGCTCACCGGTGCGGTCGCGATGATCTTCGCGCTCACCGGGCACGTCGCGGACTGGCCGGTCGCGTCCGGCGGCTCGCGCGCGATCGGCGACGCGCTGGCGTCGTACCTGACGGAGCTCGGCGGGCGCATCGAGACGTCGCGGCCGGTGCATTCGCTCGCCGACCTGCCGCCGGCGCGCGTCGTGCTGTTCGACACGAGCCCGGCGCAGCTCGCGCGGATCGCGGGTTCCATACTGCCCGACGACTACTTGCGACGCCTCGATCGCTACGTCTACGGCCCCGGCGTCTTCAAGCTCGACTGGGCGCTCGCGGGCTCGATCCCGTGGCGCGACGCGCGCGTGCGCGAGGCGTCGACGGTGCACGTCGGCGGCACGCTCGACGAGATCGCGGCCGCCGAGCGCGCGGTGTGGCGCGGCGAGCACCCCGAGCGCCCGTTCGTGATGGTGGTGCAGCAGAGCGAGCTCGACCCGTCGCGCGCGCCGGCGGGGAAGCACACGGGCTACGCGTACTGCCACGTGCCGCCGGGCTCGGACGTCGACTTGACGGATGTCGTCGAGCGGCAGATCGAGCGCTTCGCGCCCGGCTTCCGTGACCTGATCCTCGCGCGGCACGTGATGCGCACCCGCGACCTCGAGGCGGAGAACGCGAACTACGTCGGCGGTGCGATCACCGGCGGCGCCGCGGACGTGACGCAGTTCTTCACGCGTCCCGTCACGCGCCTCGACCCGTACGCGACGCCGAACCCGCGGGTGCTCCTGTGCTCCGCGTCGACGCCGCCGGGCGGCGGCGTGCACGGCATGTGCGGCTACTTCGCGGCGCGCAGCGCGCTCGCGAAGCTGCGGCGGCTGCCGTCGCGGCTCGAGCCGCTGCACGAGGTGCGGCTTCGGTGAGCGAATCGACGACGCTCCCGCCCGATCGATCGCCGGAGCTGCCTGCCGGCGCGGAGCCAGCTACCGGCCAGGCCCCGGCTGCCGCCCCGGGGCGGCAGCGTCATCCGCTGCGCGGCGGTGCACGCGCCGGCCGGCG
>VGTK01000276.1 GCA_016874715.1 Deltaproteobacteria bacterium
GTCGCTCACGCGGCCTCGGTCAGCGCGCGGCCGAGGAGGCGTCGCAGCGCGTCCGGTGCGAGCCCGAGCAGGTAGCCGCGGCTGCCGTCGAGCACCGCGTCGGCCGCCGTTCGCGCCGCATCCGCCGTCGCGGCGCCGCCCTCGATGCGCGCGCCCAGCTCGCGCACGGCCCACTCCGGGGCGAGGAAGTCGCCGGTCAGCGTGAACGCGGCCACGCGACCCGCCTCGACACGCGCCGCGGCGGCGACCTGCCCGAGAAGCCCGTGCTCGACGACCGGCGCGGCGGGCAGCTCGGGGGGCGGGGACTCCTCGACGCCAGCCACCCCTTCGGGCGTCTCCAGCAGCGCCGTGACCGCCGGATCGATCTCGTCGATCGCGCCGATCGCCGCCGGGAAGGCCGCCGCGTAGGCTGCTGCGAGACCGCGCGCCACGCTTGCCACGTCCACCGGGCGGCCCCGTTCGCGTCCGAGCTCGGCGAGGCTCGTGGTCTCGCTGCGCGCGACCAGACGCATCGGTACGCGTCCGTCGGGATCGAGACGGTCGAGCAGCGCCGGGGTGTCGGCGAACGACCCGTCCCACGCGAGGATCGCCTGAAAGACCGTCGGACCCTGCTCCGTCTCGGCGAAGCCGAGGCGCGCGAGGACCCGGCGCGCCACGGTGATCGTGTCGAGTCCCGGGTAGATCGGATCGAGGCCGCCATGGCGCAGCCACTCGAGCGGCCCGCGCACGCAGCGGTTCATCACCTGCTCGGGGCGCAAGGCAGCCGCCTCGCCGGCGACGAGTGCCGCGCGATGCGGCAGGCCCAGGGTCAGCACGACGAAGCCCGTGCCGCAGGCGACCGCACAGCCGCCGCCACGCCTGCGCCACGTCGCTTCCGCGGTCATGGTCGGGGCGGGCCTCGGCTGCTGGTGGAAGGCACCGAGGCCGAGCACGGTGCCGCCCAGCGTCGAGACGTGCAGGTGGAGCTCGCCGAGCGCGGCCCCCTCCAGGAGCGCCTGTTCGCGGCGGGTCTGGGCCGCCGGCGTCACACCGGCGGCATGGCTGATCAGCAGTGCGCCGGGCCGTGTCACCGGGTCGTCCAGTCGGTGCTCCGGCCGACGCCCCGCACGGCGGCGCCGGCCGGCACCGGTGTCTCAGCCGCCGAGGATGCTCGGGTCGTAGTAGAAGCGCTCGCGGGCGATCTTGCCGCCGCGGACCTCGTGCACGGCGAGCTCGCGAAAGAGCACCTTGCGACCGCCGGGACGCAGCGTCAGCTGGGCCTCCCACTCGATGATCACGGTCTGGCCGTCGGCCCACAGGTTGCGGGCGTGCCAGCGCGCGTCGGAGACCATCTTCGCCCACTGCTCGTTCTTCTGCTTGATGGCCTCGATGCCGTAGGTGGGCTGCTGGCCCGCCTCCTCGGACTCCACGGCGTCGGCGTACAGCGACAGCATCCGCTTGTCGTCGGAGAGCGATGTCGCGGTCACGATCGCGCGTGCGATGCGGCGCAGGTCGGCCAGGGTCGGCGCTCCCTTCGGCGCCGGTGCGGCGGCTTTCGGCCTGGTGTTCTTGGCGGTCTTCGTTGCAGTCTTCGTCGCGGCAGTGCCCCTGGTCGTCGCCATTACTCTTCCTCTCCACTTCCTTGCGTGCTTGCGTGCCGCGGGTCCCGTGATCGGGCCCGGCAGTGCTTCGTCCGGTTCTCCTGGCTTGCTCCGAACGGAGAAGCTCCTCCATCCGGTTGTCCCGGCGCGAGTCGGTTCGGGTGCCTCGTTCGCGGGATCCCGCGCCCGGCCTCCCGAGACTTCGACGCGGCACGCGCGGTGCGTGGCGCAGCCTTCGAAAGCTCAGGGTGGAGGCTCGGAGCGATGTCCTCTTAGCATCACGAAACCGGAGCGGGAGCAAGAAGGCCATTCGCCGAGGCGTGCGTGTGGCGCAGCGCCCCGTCCGGCGAGCAGCCTGGTCCAGCGAACGCCCTTGCGCCGCAGGCCCGGCGGCGTTTACATCAGCGCCGGAGAAACGCACCCGATGTCTGCCGAAGAGAGCTCGCGCCGTCCTGCCGCTGCCCACGGACCCGCCGGCGCACCCGCCGCGCAGGAGACGGGCTGGTCCGTGCTGCACCTCTTTCAGTCGATCGACCGCGCGCGCTGGCTCGGGATCGCCGAGTCCGACCGCACGCGGGCAATCGACGAGTTCTCGACCCTGCTCGACGCGCTCGCGCGCGAGGAGGGCATGCAGATCGTGCCGAGCGGCGTGATCGGCAAGGCCGACCTGGCGCTGATCGCGGTGCACCCGGATCTGCGGCGCATCCAGCGGCTCACGCAGGAGATCGCGGCCACGCGCTTCGGCAGCTGCCTGTCGACGGTCTACTCGTTTCTGTCGATCTCGGAGAAGAGCGAGTACATCTCGACCACGGGTGACCACGCGAGGAAGCTCCTCGACGAGGACGGCCTTTCACCCGACTCGCCCGAGTTCCAGCGGCAGATCGCGGGATTCGCGGCGCGCATGGGGGCGTACGCCGATTCGCGCCTCCATCCGCAGCTCCCCGGTCCCGACATGCCGGTGGTGTGCTTCTATCCCATGAACAAGGCGCGCGGCGAGGGCCGCAACTGGTACGCGCTATCGTTCCACGAGCGCAAGCGCCTCATGGGATCGCACGCCGACGCCGGACGCCGCTATGCGAATCGCGTCAGCCAGCTCATCACGAGCTCGACCGGCCTCGATGACTGGGAGTGGGGCGTCACGCTGTTCACGCGCGATCCGAAGTCGGTCCGCGACATCGTCTACGAGATGCGCTACGACGAGGGCAGCGCGCTCTACGGCCAGTTCGGTCCGTTCTACGTCAGCGTACGCTTCGCGCCCGGCGAGCTGCGCGACGCGCTCCGGCTCTGACGGTCGCGCGGTGCCCGACGCTCCGGCGAAGCACGTCGCGCTCTACGCCGACGGCTCGTGTCACGGCAACCCCGGTCCGGGGGGCTGGGCGGCGATCCTCGAGTGCAACGGCCAGGCGAAGGAGCTGTTCGGGGCCGAGCGCGCGACGACCAACAACCAGATGGAGCTGCGCGCGGTGATCGAGGGGCTCAACGCGCTGCGGGAGGCGTGCTCGGTCGAGGTGTGGAGCGACTCGCGCTACGTCATCGACGGCATGACGTCGTGGCTCGCCAGCTGGAAGCGCCGCGGCTGGCAGACGGCCAACCGGAAGCCGGTGAAGAACGTCGAGCTGTGGCAGGCGCTCGACGCGGCCGCAGCCGTGCACCGGGTCACCTGGCACTGGGTGCGCGGCCACGACGGCCACGTGCAGAACGAGCGCTGCGACCAGCTCGCCAACGACGCGATCCGGCAGATGCTGTCGGCTTGAGACCTCGCGGCGTCGCGTCCTTCGCGGTCGGCGAAGCCGGCGCGGACGTCACAGGGCGACCAGCGCCAGACCGAAGAATACCTGCACGAGAGACAGCAGCAGCGCGAGCATGCCGAGCGCAGGATGCGTGCTGCGTGCCGTGGAGCTCGTCGCGATGTGGCGCGACAGCAGGGCCGCCGCGCCCAGCACGGCGCAGATCGCGGCTCCGATCCAGAAGTGCCAGCCGCTCGCGAGCTCGAGATCCGCACGCCACAGCCGGGTCGAAAGCAGGCCGAGCACGAAGTTGAGCGCCGTCGCCGCGAACGCCCAGGGGGCGAGCTGCGCGTGACGGGGCCGGAGCGGCGCGCCGCCACGCTCGCGCGAGCGCAGGCCGAGCGACGCCACCCAGGCGAGAAAGCCGAGAGCGGCCACCGCGCACAGCGGGTGAACGAAGGAGAGCAGGCGCTCCACGCCAGTCGGCATGCCGGCTTGTCGTACACCGGAGCCGCGGCGGCAACCTCGTGCCCACTTGCTGCGGCCCCGCCGCATCGGGTAGCTCCCGGGCTTCAGCCACGAATCCGACGCGAAGAAAGGGAGTCCACATGCTGACCATCGTCGCCACGCTGCCGGTTCAGGAGGCCAAGACGGCCGAGTTCGAGAAGGTCTTTGCCGAGCTCACCGAGAAGGTCCTCGCCAGCGAGCCCGGCTGCAAGCGCTACGAGCTGTGCCGCTCGACCGTGAATCCGGCGACCTGCGTGGTCGTCGAGAACTACGTCGACCAGGCCGCCATCGATCATCACGGCAAGACGCCGTACTTCCTCGAGGCCTTCGGCAAGATGGGCGGGATGCTCGCGGGCGCACCCACCATCGCCATCCTGCAGCCGGTCGGTTGATCGCGGGCGTGGCGTCCCGGTCGCGGCAGTGCCGCCGGGACGTCACGAACCGCCACGCGCAACCGGCCGACGCGAAAGCGCCTACGGCTTCGGGATGCGCAGGGTCTTCGAGATCATCGCGCTGCCGCTGATCAGGTACAGGCTCACCAGCGGGTGGAACGCGCCGCCGAGGAAGCGGACGTGCCCGAGCGGCAGTGCGCCGTCGATGCGGCCCAGCCAGGTCAGCACCGCCAGCAGCGCCACGAGGATGACGCTGGTCGGGATCGGCGTGCCCTCGAAGTAGCGGACTTTTCCGCTCTCGTCGGACAGGTCGGCTGCCGTGACGTTGTAGCGCGCGAGTCGCGACAGCCCGCAGCTCACGAAGTACACCAGGACGAGCGCGTCCCACGCACCGCGCAGCCCCACGGCGAAGCCCAGCACCGCCGGTGCCATACCGAACGAGATCAGGTCGGCGAGCGAGTCGAGCTCGCGTCCGAGCGGCGACGAGCGGTGGCGCCAGCGCGCGACCCGACCGTCGAGGAAGTCGAACACCATCGCCAGCAGCGGCAGGGTGAACGCGAGCCAGAGGATGCGCTGGTCGCGCGTGTCCATGTACTGCAGCGTCGCGAGAACGGTGCCGGTTCCCGCGAAGCCGTTCGAGAGGGTGATGAGGTCCGCGAGCGAGAAGTCGCGGATCATCGAGAAGTGGCGTTTTCTGCCGCGCCGATGCTCCACCCGGATCCCTCATGCCACAGCGGCGCGCCGATGGCGAAGGCCCGGGCACGGAGCGCCGGTACGCTCGCGTGCTCGGGCCTTCTCCAGGGAGCGCGTGATCAGAACGGATTGTGGTGCACGTGCTCTGGCTCAGAGCGGATTGTGGTGCACGTGCTCTTGCCCGGAGCGTGGGCGCGCCAGGTACGGGAAGCTCGCCAGCAGCGGCACGTCGTTCTGCGTCACGTTGTCCGTGAGCACGTCGGCGAGGCCGGCGGTGAAGAGGAACGAGGCATCGCGCCCGTCGAGCACCTGGTAGGCCGCACCAGCCACCGCGAGCAGCTCGATCTCGACGATGTCGTCGATCAGCCGGCGGCCGTTCGGAAAGCCACACGCGTCGCCGCCCAGGACGCCGAGCCGCGACGGCACGGGCTTGCACAGGTCGCCGGAGATGTTCGTGTTGATGCGGATCATCTCGGCCGGCACCACGTCGGCCGGCTGGTTCACGTTGAAGCCCGCGGGGAGCTGCACGGGGCCGTTCGCGGTGTCGATCGTGAACGGGTTCGCGAGCTTCATGCCGGTCAGGAAGATGTCGAAGATGTCGCCGCGTCCCGACCGCGGCGTGCCCGGAGTGAACTCGGTGTCGCAGTCGGAGTCGGTGTCACCGGGCAGGGGAATGCCGTACAGCGCGCAGAGCAGGTTGCCCACCTCGGGGTCCTCGACGCTCTTCTGGAGGATCGCCGCGGTCGGTGGCGTCGTGTAGAGGTCCAGGTCGTCGGCGGGCTCGATCGTGTTGAACGCGTCCTTCAGCGCGTAGGGCAGGACCACCTCGTTCACCAGCGGCATGCCGAGGCGGGACACCTGCTCGAAGGTGGCGCCGCCCGGCGTGGTCGCGCGATCGGACGACGCCCACACGCCGAGGACCGGCTCGTCGCCGCACTTCAGACGCGAGATCGGCAGCTCGATCACGAGCGCGTGCGCGTTGTAGCCCGACACCGAGTCGACCGGCACGTTGTTGCCGGTCGAGTAGCCGACCGGTGCGGCCTCGCCGCGCAGGGTGAGCAGGTCGAACACCTGCAGGTCGACGAAGAACGGATCATCGCGCTGGCCGGCGAAGATGCGGAAGCGGTCGTTGCCCACCTTCCTCCTGTAGGTCGCGGAGGCTGCCAGGGCGGCGTAGCCGGGCGTCGACTTGGCGCCGATGTTCACCGGCGGAGCGAGCTCGTCCTCGAGAAGCACGGTCTCCACCGGGGCGCCGCCGCCGCACGGGCGTCGCGACTCGGTCAGCGTGTACGTCTGCTGGCGATTCCAGGCGGCGCTCGGCAGGCCGAGGATCGGTCCGGTGTTGTACAGGAACGTGTTCGGGTTCTGGATCGTGGTCTCGCTCTCGAGCGTGTACACCGCGTCGGCGGTCGCGTCGCCGTCGACGTCGACGTTGATCCGGTAGCGAACGTCGTCGTCCCACTCGAAGTAGTTCGGTCCGCCTTCCGGCCCCTCGAAGGGGATCCAGACGCCGGCCAG
>VGTK01000277.1 GCA_016874715.1 Deltaproteobacteria bacterium
GCCGACCCGGGCGACAACGCGTGGCGGAAGGCCGGGCGCGCCGCCGCGCAGCGCGCGCGCGACGAGACCGGAACGAAGGCGCGCGCCGCAGGGCTACTTCCTGATGGTCGAGAGCGGGCGCATCGACCACGGCCACCACGCCGGCAACGCCTATCGCGCGCTCGACGAGACCATCGCGCTCGCCGATGCGGTGACCGTCGCGCTCGAGCGCACGAGCCCCGCCGACACGCTGATCGTCGTGACCGCGGACCACAGCCACACGCTGACGATCTCGGGCTACCCGAAGCGCGGCAACCCGATTCCCGGCCTGGTCGTCGGCGCGGTGGGCGAGGAGAAGGCGGGCACCGAGCCGGCACGCGACCTCACCGGACGTCCGTACACGACGCTCAACTACGCAAACGGCCCGGGCTACACCGGCGCGTCCAACCTGCAGCCCGAGGGCGCCAAGAAGTTCCCCCACCAGCCGAAGTCCTACGAGGGCATCACGCGGGGCCGCCCCGACCTGTCGAGCGTCGAGGTGACGTCGCCGGAGCACCTCGAGGAGGCGGCGATCGCGCTCGGCACCGAGACGCACGGCGGGGAGGACGTCGGCATCTGGGCGCGCGGCCCTGGCGCGGCGGCGTTCCACGGCACGCAGGAGCAGAGCTTCGTCTATCACGCGATGGCACAGGCGCTGGGCTGGAACTGACGTCCGCACCGGCTTCGCCGGCGACGAAGGATGGAACCGGTACGGCGTTCCGTCTGACCGTCCGCCGGCGTCAGCGCACGTCGATCAGCGTCATCATCCCCGACTCCGCGTGCTCCAGCACGTGGCAGTGCGCCATCCACGACCCGGGATCGGCGGGCACGACCACGACGTCGACCGTCTCCTTCGCGCGCACCAGGACCGTGTCGCGCGTGAACGGCTCGTCGGCGGCGACGCCGTCGCGCGCGAGCACACGGAAGAACATGCCGTGCAGGTGCATCGGGTGCAGCCGGTACGACTCGTTCACGAAGCGCACGCGGCTCAGCTCGCCGAGCGGAAGCGCGTACCGCCGGTGCGCGTGGCCGTGGTGGTCGCGATCCATGGCCTCGCCGTTGATCGTCCACTGCAGGCCGAGCGGTCCGCCGCCCCTCGCGTCCAGCCGCATCTCGATGCGCGGCGGTTCGGCACCGGTCGCGGCGAGCTCCGGCGCCAGACGCCCAGCCGCCGGGACCGCGACGTCCGGCCCCGTCACGGGATCGCCCGCGACCACCACCTCGGCAAGGTCGATCTCGCGGCGCGTGAAGCGGTCCTTGACGGTGACGCGCGAGCCCGCGAGCGACGGCGGGGCCGTCACGTCGAGGTCCACCCGGTTGCCCGGTGCCATCTCGAAGCTGCCCATCGGGAACGGCCGCTCGACGTACAGGCCGTCCACCGCGATCACGCGCGCGTCGAGCGCCCCGAAGTCCGGCTTCAGGACGCGGCCGTTCGCCACGTTCAGCAGACGGAGCCGGAGACGCTCGCCAGGTGCGAGGAGCAGCTCGGGCCGGCGGCGTCCGTTCACCAGCAGCACGTTGCCCCAGCGCCCGTCGTGGGCCAGGTCGTGCCGCGTGTCGAAGCGCGGGTCGATCCGGCCGTCCGGCCCGAGCCGCACGTCGTCGAGGACCCACACCTCGTCGCGAGCGAACGCCTGCGGCGCGTCGTCCTCGACGATCAGCACGCCGTGCAGCCCACGCTCGACCTGCTCGCTCGCGCGCACGTGGGGGTGGAACCAGTACGTCCCGGCGTCGGGCGGCGTGAATTCGTAGACGAACGAGCCGCCCGGCTCGACCGGCGGCTGCGTCACGCCGGGCACGCCGTCCATCGCGTTCGGCACCCGAACGCCGTGCCAGTGGATCGTCGTCGGCTGCGGCAGGCGGTTGGTGAAGCGCACCCGCAACGTGTCGCCGCGCCGCACGCGCAGCGTCGGACCGGGCACCTGCCCGTCGTAGGCCCAGACCTCGAGCGGCGCGCCGTCGATCATCGGCAGCGTCGCCGGTGCGGCCGTGATCGCGACCTCGCGCACCGTACCGCGCTGCGCATCGCAGCCGCCGAGTGCCGCGACCGCGACCAGCGCGAGGAGTGCCATCCTACCCGCGAACCCGCGCGCCCGCGACGGAGCAGCGGCCTCGCCGCCGCCGTGGAACATGCGGTACAGGCCAGGCAGTACCAGCAGCGTGAGCGCAGTGGACGACAGGATGCCGCCGATCACCACGGTCGCGAGCGGACGCTGCACCTCGGCACCGGTGCCGACCGCGAGCGCCATCGGCACGAAGCCGAGCGCCGCTACCAGCGCGGTCATCAGCACGGGGCGCAGGCGCCCGAGTGCGCCCTCCTCGATCGCCTCGTCGAGCGGCATCCCGTCGTCGCGCAGCTTCTCGACGAAGGTGATCATCACCAGC
This sequence comes from Deltaproteobacteria bacterium, assembly GCA_016874715.1. Taxonomy (GTDB): domain Bacteria; phylum Desulfobacterota; class Binatia; order UBA12015; family UBA12015; genus VGTK01. The sequence goes on from VGTK01000277.1 coordinate 2,404, forward strand.
CCGTTCAGCACCGCGACGCCCGACAGCGCGATGAAGCCGACGCCCGCGGAGACCGACAGCGGGATGTCGCGCAGCCACAGCGCGAACACGCCGCCGGTGAGCGCCATCGGCACGCCGGTGAACACGAGGAGCGCGTTGCGGACCGAGCCGAAGGTCGCGAACAGCAGCGCTAAGATCAGCAGCAGCGCCGCGGGAACGACGACCTGCAGGCGGCGGGTCGCCGACACCAACTGCTCGAACTGCCCGCCCCAGCCGATCCAGTACCCGGGCGGCAGACGCACCTCGCGCGCGATCGCTGCTTGCCCCTGCGCGACGAACGAGCCGAGGTCGCGGCCGCGCACGTTCGTGGTCACGACCACGCGGCGCTTGCCGTTCTCGCGGCTGATCTGGTTCGGCCCCGCCGTCTGCTCGATCCGCGCAACGGCCCCGAGCGGGACGAACGATGGCCCGGCAGCGGCCGCGTCGCGCCCGCGCGCGATCTCCTTCGCGCCGGCGCCGCGCGCCTGCGGATCGCGGCCGTGCGGCAACGCGATCGGCAGGCGCGCGATCGCGTCGAAGTCGGTGCGGAGCCGCTCCGGCAGGCGCACGAGCAGCGGGAAACGGCGGTCCCCCTCGAAGACGTCGCCCGCGGTGCGCCCGCCGACCGCGATCGCCACGACGTCCTGCACGTCGGCCACGTTGAGGCCGTGGCGTGCGAGCGCCGTGCGGTCGGGCGTGATGGTGACCATCGGCAGCCCGGCCACCTGCTCCACCTTGACGTCCGAAGCCCCCGGAATCCGCCGCAGGACGGCCGCGATCGCCTCGCCGGTGTCGAGCAGACGATCGAGGTCGTCGCCGAAGACCTTCACCGCCACGTCGCTGCGCACGCCCGCGATCAGCTCGTTGAAGCGCATCTGGATCGGCTGGGTGAACTCGTAGGCGTTCCCCGGCACCTCGGCGATGGCGCTCTCGATCGCCGCGACCAGGTCGGACTTGGCCCGCCGCGGGTCGGGCCACTCCTCGCGCGGCTTCAGGATCAGGAAGCCGTCCGCGACCGCGGGTGGCATCGGGTCGGTTGCGATCTCGGCCGTGCCGATCTTCGCGAACACGCGTGCGATCTCCGGAAACTCGACGAGCCGCTCCTCGAGCGCGTGCTGCATCTCGACGGCCTGCTCGAGGCCCGTGCCGGGAATGCGCAGCGCGTGCAGGGCGATGTCGCCCTCGTCGAGACCGGGGACGAACTCCGAGCCCATGCGCGAGCCGAGTAGCCCGCTCAGGACGACGAGCACGCTCGTCGCAACCGCGACCACGGCGCGCTCGCGCAACACGAGGGCGAGAACCGGCCGGTAGAGGCGCTTCGTCCCGCGAATCAGGACGTTCTCGCGCTCGGCGACACGGCCGGTGAGCGCGACCGCAACCGCCGCCGGGACGAACGTCACCGACAGGAGCATCGCACCGAGCAACGCCAGGACGACCGTGAACGCCATCGGGAAGAACATCTTCCCCTCGACGCCGGTGAGGGTGAGCACCGGCAGGTAGACGATCATGATGATCAGCTCGCCGAACATCGTCGCCTGTCGCACCTCGCGCGACGCGCCAAGCACGACGTCGAGCCGCTCGTCGCGGGTCGGCAGGCGGCCCAGTCGGTGCTGCAGCTCGCCCAGGCGACGGGTGCAGTTCTCCACGATGATCACGGCACCGTCGACGATGAGGCCGAAATCGAGTGCGCCGAGGCTCATGAGGTTCCCGCTCACGCCGCTGGCGACCATGCCCGTCACCGTGAGCAGCATCGCGAGCGGGATCACGAGCGCCGTGATCACGGCCGCACGGATGTTGCCGAGGAGCACGAACAGCACGGCGACGACGAGCAGGGCGCCCTCGAGGAGGTTGCGTCGGACGGTGTCCACCGTCTTGTTCACCAGCGAGGTCCGGTCGTACACGGCCCGCGCGACGACGCCCGGCGGCAGGCTGCGGCCGATCTCCGCCATCTTCGCGCCGACGCGACGGGCGACCTCGCGGCTGTTCTCGCCCACCAGCATGAACACGGTGCCGAGCACGACCTCGCGCCCGTTCTGCGTCGCGGCACCGGTGCGCAGCTCCCGGCCGAAGGACACGTCGGCGACGTCGCGCACGTGGATCGGCACGCCGCCGCGGCTCGCGACCACGACGTCGCGGATGTCGGCGAGGCCGTGCACCTGGCCCGGCGCACGCACCAGCAGCTGCTCGCCGTTGCGCTCGACGTATCCCGCCCCGACGTTCGTGTTGTTGCGCTCGAGCGCGCGCAGGACGTCGTCGAGCGTGAGCTCGTTGGCGAGCAGGCGCTCCGGCCACGGCGCAACCAGGTATTGCTTGACGTTCCCGCCGATGGTGTTGACGTCGGTCACGCCCGGCACCGTGCGGAGCTGCGGCTTGATGATCCAGTCCTGGATCGTGCGCAGGTCGGACGCGTCGTACGGACGTCCGCTCTCGTCGCGCGCCCCTTGTTCCGCCTCGACGGCATACATGTAGATCTCGCCGAGGCCGGTCGCGATCGGTCCCATCTCGGGCTCGACCCCGGGCGGTAGCTTGCCCTTCACCGTCTGCAGGCGCTCGGCGACGAGCTGGCGCGCGAAGTACACGTTCGTGCCGTCCTCGAAGACGGCGGTCACCTGGGACAGGCCGTAGCGCGACAGCGAGCGCGTGTGGTCGAGGCGCGGCAGCCCGGCGAGCGCCGTCTCGAGCGGAAACGTGATGCGCTGCTCGGCCTCGAGCGGCGAGAAGCCAGGCGCCTCGGCGTTGATCTGGACCTGGACGTTGGTGATGTCCGGTACCGCGTCGATCGGCAGACGCAGGACCGCGGTCACCCCGACCGCCGCGAGCACGAGCGTGCCGAGCAGCACCAGCCAGCGTCGCCGGATCGAGAAGCGGAGGAGGCCTTCGAGCATCGCGTCCTCCGCTCAGTGCTCGTGCTGCGCGCCGGCCTTGCCGACGTCGGCCTTGAGCACGAAGCTGTTGCGCGCGACGTAGCGCTCGCCCGGCTCGAGCCCCGACCGTACCTCGACGAACGCTTCGTCGCGCCGCCCGAGGACGACCGGCCGCGCCTCGTACGCCCCGCCGTCCTGCACGAAGACCACGCTCGCGCCGTCGATCGTCTGCACCGCCGCCGCGTGCACCCCTACCGGAACCTCGGTGCGCTCCAGCACGACCTCACCGGCGACGAAGAATCCCGGCCGCCACGCCAGGCCGGCGTTCGGCAGGATCACGCGCGCCAGCATGGTCTGCGTGTTCGCCGAGCCGAAAGGCGAGATGTAGTCGATGCGCGCCTCCGCCTTCGCCACCCCCTCGCCCGCGTCGAGAAGCACCGGCTGGCCGACCGCGACGCGACGGAAGTCCGCGCGGTAGACGTCGAGGTCGACCCAGACCGTGTCGAGGTTCGCGACCGTGTAGAGGTGGTCGCCCTCGGCCGCGAACTCCCCGGGGGTGACGTGCTTCTCGATCACCGTGCCGGCAAGCTCCGAGCGGATCTCGTACGTCTGCAGGCTCTGGTTGCTCTGCACCACGGCCATCACCTCGCCCTGCGCGACGGGGTCGCCGATGCGCTTCCTCGCCTCGCGCACGATGCCGGCGAAGCGCGGCAGCACGTGCGCGAGACGGTCCTCGTTGGGAACGATGCGTCCGTTGAGGCGCAGCCTGGTCTCGATGGTCCGCGGACCGGCGACCGCGGCCTCGATGCCGGCGCGGGCGGCCGCCGCGGCGGACAGCACGACGCGACCACGCTCGCCGCCGCGACGGACCTCGTCGGGCGCGTGGTCGTCGTGCGTCTGATCGCCGGGCCCGTGGTCGTCGTGCGTCTGATCGCCGGGCCCGTGGTCGTCGTGCGTCTGATCGCCGGGCCCGTGGTCGTCGTGCGCCCGGTCGTCGGGTGCGCGGTCGTCGTGCGCCCGGTCGTCGGGTGCGTGCTGGTCGCGCCCGTGGTCGTCGTGCGCCTGCTCGGCACG
>VGTK01000278.1 GCA_016874715.1 Deltaproteobacteria bacterium
CGCCGGCCCGCACCGCCTGCCACGGACTGCGCGACGCGCGCGCCGCAGCCGGCGTTGCACGCGGTCTGCGGCCGCGACGCGGGAGTGCGCTCCCTGCAGGCGCGCTTTCGCGCCGAGGTCGACGTCGGCGGCACGACGCGCACGGCCGAAGGCGTGCTGCTGTGGCGTGCCCCCGGCTCGCTGCGCGTCAAGCTGTTCACGCTCGCGGGGCTCACGGCCTACGACGCGCTGTGGATCGGCGGCGGGCCGCGGCTGCGCGGCGTGGTGCGCCAGCCGCTCTCGGGCGGCGACGAAGCGTTCGCGCTCGGACCGGGCGACGTCCCCGACGCGCCCGACGCCGACCTTTCGCTGGTGCTCTGGTCGCTCTGGCAGCCGCGCTGCACGCGCTCGCCCGAGCTGGTCGCGAACGCCACGTACGTGCTCGACCCGCAGCCCGCGCGTGTGAGCGGGCGGAGCGTGCGCATCGCGGGCGGCGTGATCCGCGAGGAGACGCTGGTCCGAACGCGCCGCGACGGATCGGTCGAGAGCGTCGTCGCCCGCTACGCCGACCACGACTGCGCGGTGACGCCGCTGCCCCGCCGGGTGGACGTCGAGGCGCACTCGAGCGGCTGGCGCGCGCGCGTGACGATCGTCGAGCAGACGCGTGACGTCGCTCTCGACGACGGCCTGTTCGCGCTGCCCGACGTGCAGGAAACGGGCGCCGGTGGCTGAGGGGGAAGCGCGGCCGCGCGACGGCGGCGCACTCGCGGACCGCTACGTCGCCTGGATCGTCCGCCACGCCGGTGCGATCCTGCTGGCGTCGGTCGTCATGGGCGCGCTGGCGGCTCTGTCGCTGCTGCGGCTGCAGCTCGACGTCGACCTGCTGTCGATGCTGCCCCGCGGACGACCGCGCTTCGTCGACTACCAGCGCTACGTCGCGCGCTTCGGCGCCCAGGACGTCGCGCTCGCCATCGTTCGCGCGCCCGATGCCACGCAGGCGATCCGCTTCGCGGCGGCCTTCGAGCAGGAGCTCGCCGGGCTGCCGGAGGTGATCGGTGTACGCAGCCGCGTCGACCTCGCCGCGTTCTCGGCTGCCCTGCACGCGGGGGCGCTGCCCCGCTTGCTGCCCGTCGAGGCGCACGCCGAGGTGGCGCGGCGTCTCGCGCCCGGCGCGATCGACGACGCGGTGCGCGCGCTGCGTGCGGCGCTCGCGGCGCCGGGCAGCGTCGGCACGGCCGCGACCCTCGCAGCCGATCCGCTCGGGCTCGATCGCCTGCTCGCGGAGCACCTCGCGCGCTCGCGCCCCGACCGCACGCTCGCTCCGGGCAGCGAGTACCTGCTGTCGCCCGACGGCCGCCGACTGCTGCTGCTCATCCGGCCGGCCCAGACCGGCTACGACCTCGAGGGGGCGCAACGCTTCAGCGACGCGCTCCTGGGCGCGCAGGCACGTGCGCATCGGGCGAGCGGCGTCGGCGCGGAGCTGAGCGTCGGCTACACGGGCGCGTTCGCGTACGCGCTCGAGGATTCGGCTCTGCTGCGCGCCGACATGACGGTCTACTCGCTGCTCGCCCTCGCCGGCGTGCTGGCGGTCTTCCTCGTCGGGTACCGGAGCCCCGGCTTCCTGCCGCTGGTGACGTGGCAAGTCGTGCTCGGCACGCTGGTGACCTTCGCGCTCGGGCTGCTGGTCGAGGGCCGGCTCAACGCGGTGTCGCTCGCGTTCGCGGTGATCTTCTACGGGCTCGGCATCGACGCCGCGATCCACTACTACACGCGCTTTCTCGAGGAGTGGGGCGGAGCGGGTTCGATCGAGCCACCCCTCGCGCGGACCACGCGGGGCCTGCTGCCGGCGACCATCGTCGCGGCGACCACGACTGCGGTGGGCTTCGCCGTGATCGCGTTCTCCGACTTCGCGGGCGTGGCCCAGCTCGGCGCGCTCAGCGGGCTCGGCATCCTGCTGAACGTTCCGGCGACGTTCCTGCTGCTTCCCGCACAGATCGCGTGGGCGAGCCGGCGCACGGGGCTGCTGCGCGCCGGCCGTGCGCTGCCGCCGACCGACCGGCTGGCCGACGTCGCCGCCGGCGCGGCGCGCCACCGGCGCGCGACGCTGGCCGTCGTCGCGCTGGTCGTGCTCGCGGCCGGTGTGCCGGCGCGCGACGCGTACCTCGACACCGACCTCTTCAACCTCCGCCCGCGGCAGTCGGTGGCGGCGGACGTGCTGGCCGAGCTCGAGCGGGAGCTCGGGTTGGTCGAGCCACCCGCTGCGGTGCTGGTCGAGGGGGTGCGCGGCGATGCGCCGGAGGTCGACGAGGAGCTGCTGCAGACCGTCGAGCGTGTGGCGGCCGTGCTCGAGCGCGCGCACGCCGACGGCTCGGTCGAGTCGGTGCTCAGCCCCGCGCCGCTGCTGCCGTCGCTCGCGACGCAGCGCGAGCGGCTCGCGTCGTGGGCGCGGCTGCCGCGCGAGGCAGCCGCGCGGCACCTCGAGAGCCGTCTCGTCGAGGATGGCTTTCGTACGGCGCCCTTCGCCGGCGCGCTGCAAGCCCTGCGCAGCGTGCCCACGGTGCTCGACTCGACGCGCGCGTCGCTGCCCGGGCTCGATCTGCTAATCGAGCGCCACCTGCGGCGCGACGCGAACGGGATCGCGGTGCTGATCCCGTTCCGGCCGCGCGACCTCGGCGCCCTCGAGGACCTCGCCGCGCGCCTTCCCGCGGACACCGCGCGCGACGGCGTGGCGGTGACGGTGACCGGCCGCCCGCTGATGGAGGCGGAGCTGCACCGTACGATGCGCGGCGAGATGGCGTGGTTCCTGGTCGCCGTCGCGCTCGGCAACGCACTGCTGATCTGGCTGCGCATGCGCGACGCGCGCGTGACGCTGGCGATCGTCGGCGTGCCGTCCCTGGTCGTGCTGCTGCTGCTCGCGATCCTCGGCGCGACCGGCTCGCCCATCGACGTGGTCAACCTGATCGCGTTTCCGCTGACCATCGGGCTCGGCGTCGACAACTGCGTCTATCTGGCCGAGCGCTGCCGCGAGCTGCGCTCGCTGCGGGAAGGCGTGGCGAGCACGGGCCGCCCGCTGACCATCACCACCGCGACGACGGCCGTCGGCTTCGGCGTCCTCGCGCTGTCGCGGTATCCCGCGCTCGCGGGTCTCGGCTGGCTCGCCGCGACCGGGATCGTCCTGTGCCTCGCGGCGACCCTGCTTCTCTTGCCGGTGCTGCTCCCGGGAAGCTGGTACGCGCGGCGCTGAGTCGGGGCCGCGCGCTCGGGCGGGCCTGGCGCGGTGGACTAGCTGCGGACGATCTTCACGTCCTCGTACTCGAGCCGCTCCTCGTTCCACTGGTGGCCCGACATGCCGGTGACGCCGCTCTCGTCCACTCCGACGACGATGTAGACCGCCTCGGGGTAGATCGGCTCGTCCCACATCTTGGCGCGGGCCTCGTCCTCCTTCGAGAAGTACGCCTTCCCGTTGGGATGCGAGTGGTAGATGCAGCGCAGCTCGAAGCGCTGCTCGTCCATGTCGCGGTGGACCTGCAGCAGCTCCTTCTCGTCCATGAAGTAGCCGTCGCGGCCGTCGCGCGGGAAGCTCTGCGGGTCTGCCTGGTGGCGCGCGGTGGCGACGTTGCGGATGCGCCGTACCACCTCGACCTCCTCTTCCGTGTCGAAGAGGATGAAGCCGCAGCACTCCTCCGGGAAGGTCTCGAGGGCGTGGGTCTTGATCTCGTCAAACAAGCTCTTCGAGAGACGGTGCATAGACGTGGCGTACAACAACCTCGCTCGCGCTTGGAAGTCAACCGGTGCGGGTCACGCGCTCCGCCGCGTGGATCGCGTCGACGAGCCGCGCATTGACCGGCGTCGCAACCCCGCAGCGCGCGCCTGCGCGGACGATCGCCCCGCCGATCGCGTCGACCTCGGTCTGCCGTCGGGCCTCGAGGTCCTGGCGCATCGACGACCTATGCTCTGCGGTCGGCGGCACGAGCGTCGCGTGGAAGTGGGCGCGGAAGTCGGCGGCCTCGCGCCACGGCAGTGCGATGCCGCACGCGCGCGCGACGGCGAAGCCCTCGTCGATCGCGGCGTCGAGCACGGGTCGCAGCTCGGGCGACGCGACCACCTCGCCGTAGGTGAGGCTGTGCAGGGCGCCGAGCGGGTTGAGGCCGCAGTTGTAGAGAACCTTCTCCCACAGCAGCGGCTCCACCGACGGCCGCGCCTCGGCGGGAATGCCGCACGCGAGGACGAGGGCGGCGACCCGCTCAGCGTGCTCGAGGAGGCGCGGGTCGTCGTGCAGCGGCCCGATCGCGACCGGCCGCGCGTTCACGGTCACGTGCGCGACGCCCGGCCGGGCGAGCAGCGCGCCGAAGATCACGCGCGCGCCGAGCACGCGCCCCGCGCCGACGGCCGCCGCCAGCGTCTCGACGTTGCCGAGGCCGTTCTGCAGGGAGACGACGAGCGGCGGCGCGTTCCGCCAGCCCGCGAGGGTGCGCGCGACCTCCGCCGTGGCGTGCGACTTGACGCTCACGAGTACGACGTCGGCGGCCTCGTCTGCGGCCGCGAGCCCGGTTGTCGTCCGCGGCCGTCCGTGATGCTCGCCGAACAGCCCCGTCACCCGGAGCCCGTCGCGTGCGATCGCCGCCATGTGCGGATCGCGGCCCACGAGCAGCACCTCGTGGCCCTTCGCTGCGAGCATGCCGCCCACCACCGAGCCCACCGCGCCTGCTCCCGCGACGACGATGCGCGCGCGCCCGGGGATCATCGCGTGGCCACAGAGCCGCTCAGGGCCGCATCGAGCCGTCGCCGAGCTCGACGAACGCGGCCTGCATCTGGGCGTAGGTCGTGGCGACGGGAAACTGCGGGAACTCGTCGATCACGTTCTGCGGCGGACGGAACAGAATGCCGCCGTTCGCCGCACCGAGCATCGTGGTGTCGTTGTACGAGTCACCGGCCGCGACGACGTGGAAGTTCAGCTCGCGCAGCGCCCGCACCGCGCGCCGCTTGCCATCGTCGATGCGCAGGCGGTAGCCGGTGATGCGCTGGCCGTCGTCGACCTCGAGCGTGTGGCAGAACAGGCACGGCCATTCGAGCTGGCGCATCAGCGGAGCCGCGAATTGATAGAACGTGTCCGACAGGATGATCACCTGCGCGCGGCTCTTGAGCCACGCGAGGAAGGCCGCCGCCCCCGGCAGCGGGCCCATGCCGTCGATCACCGCCTGGATGTCGCGCAGCGTGAGCCCGTGCTGGTCGAGGATCTCGATCCGGCCGCGCATGAGCTTGTCGTAGTCGGGCTCGTCGCGCGTCGTGCGGCGCAGCGCCCCGATGCCGGTCTTCTCCGCGACGTTGATCCAGATCTCGGGAACGAGGACCCCTTCGAGGTCGAGGCACGCGATCATCCCGGGACGCTAGCGGAGGGTCGCGCGGCCGACAAGACGCGACGGCCACGGACGACCCGCACGCGCGTCGCATCGCGCGCGGCCGCGATCGTGACGCTGCTGGTCGGCATCGCCGCCTGCGCGCCCGCAGCACACCGGACGGTGGCGCCGCCCAGCGTCGCGCCGCCGCTGCGCGTCGGCACCAGCGGCGACTACCCGCCGTTCTCCGTGCGCGCGCCGGATGGAACCTTCGACGGCTTCGACGTGGCGGCGGCGCGCGCCTACGCAAGGGACCGCGGCCGCAGCGTCGAGCTGGTGCCGTTCACGTGGCCGGAGCTCGAGCGTCGCCTGGTCGCGCGCGAGCTCGACGTGGTGATGAGCGGCGTCACGGTGCGCGGCGACCGGCTCGCGATCGCACCCATGTCGGCGACGGTGGCCCGTGCCTCGGCCGTTCTGGTCGCGCCGGCGTCGCGCACGGCGCCGGTGGCGGCCGACGGTGCCGGGCTGCACGTGGCGGTGAATCGCGGCGGGCACCTCGAGCGGGTCGCGCGCGCGCGGCTGACGCGGGCGACGATCGAGACGGTCGACGACAACCGGAGCCTGCCGCGGCTCCTGTCCTCGGGCGCCGTCGACGCCGTGGTGACCGACACGCTCGAGATCGAGACCTTCGCCGAGGGCGGCGAGGATCCGGGACGCGTGGCGGTCGTCCTGTCCGAGGACCGGAAGGCCTGGTGGGTCGCTCCGGGCAACGACGGGCTGGCCGACGACCTCGATTCCTGGCTCGCCGCACGATCCGCCGACGGCACGCTCGCCGCGCTGCGCGCGCGCTATCTCGGTGCCGCCGCCGCGGGCGACGGGGGCCTTCCCGCGGGGCCGGGGCGGGTGGTGGACCTGGTCGCGCGCCGTCTGCTGCTCATGCCGGAGGTCGCGGCGGCCAAGGCCGTGGCGGGCATGCCGGTCGAGGTGCCGGCGCGCGAGGCGGAGGTGCTCGAGCGGGCACGCGG
>VGTK01000279.1 GCA_016874715.1 Deltaproteobacteria bacterium
GCGCGGCCGCGCCGCGGACGCGCTGGGGCCGTCTCACGGCAGCTCCGATGCGCGCGCGCTGCCGGACGCGTCGTCCTCCCGCACCACGTCGTGACGCTGCCGCAGCTGCGCGATGCCGCGCCGGCGCACCGCCTCGCGCTGCGCGTCACGCCAGTCGGCCGCAACCGCCTCGCGGATCATCGCGAGCTCCGGCACGCCGCCCGGCTCCCGTCGGACGACGCGCACGAGGTGCAGTCCGAAGCTCGACGGGACGGGCTCGGACCACGCGTCGACGGGCAGCGTCGCGATGCGTGCGGCGAACCCCGGACCGAACGCGCCGTCGATCTCGGCCGGCGTGCGCCCCGCCATGCGCGCGCCGCGTGCGAGCGGGTCGCCGAGGTGCGCGGGATCCGCGCCGGCGTCGAGCTCCGCGCGCAGCGTGCGCGCTCGTTCGGCGTCGGCGCCTTCGCCGATCGCCCCCCTGGCCCGGGTTCGCGCGTACGAAGACGTGCTCGAAGGTCACGCTCGGGGCGGTCGCGAAGCGCTCGGCGCGCGTCGTCAAGTATACCTGGAGCGCGTCGTCGTCGGGGGCGCGCGCCGTGTTCTCCTCGAGCAGGAAGCCCATGCTCTGCACGAGCCGGCGGCGCACGACGACGTCGCGGCGGTCGAGCCCGAGCGCCAGCGCCTCGCGGTAGAGCAGCTCGTCCTCGATCCACGTATCGACCAGCGCCGCTTTTTCCGCGGCGGACGGCGGACGTCCGGTGCGGCGGTGGTGGTCCGCGCGCAGCCCGGCGCGCAGCTCCTCGCTCACGACGATGCGGTCGCCGGGCGCGAGCAGCCGGTCGTACGCCTCCCGCGCGACCAGGCCTGCGACCAGCAGGCGGCCGGCGAGGCGCGCGAGCGTCGGCGCGCGGCTCACGCCGGGACGTCTGCGGACACGCGTGCGTGCGCGTGACGGCCCGGAGCGGCGTCGGATTCGCGATGAGGCGTCGCCATCTTCTCTGCGCTTCGGCCGCGTGCCCGGCAGTCGCCGGCTTAGGACGAACCCTCGAGGCGGAGCAAGCGCGATTCCCCCGTCGCCGGCGCGGGCTCGCGAGCGGCGTGGGTGGCGCGTACAGATCCGGGACTCGCGCGGGTGGTCCGGTCGTGGTCGCCGCGCACGCGTGCCGGTCGTGGCCGTCGCATTCGCGTGGTTGACTTGGGCGACCGCTGCGGTTTGCTGAGCGGTGGAAGGCGCGCCGCCGTCGTGCGCGTCGCGAAGAGGAGGACGCGATGGCGGTCGAGCTCGACAACCTGCACCACATGCCGACGATCAAGGTGGCGATGACGCCGTTTCCCTTCTTCGTCGAGATCGACGCGCCGATCGCCGACGCGCGCGCGATGATGCGCGAGCACGAGATCCACCACCTGCCCGTGACCGAGGACGGCGCGCTGGTCGGCGTGCTCAGCGAGCGCGAAATCCGCCTGCTGGAGGTCTCGCGCCGCGGCCGCGGCGACCTCGGCAGCGTGCGCGATGCCTGCGTGCGCGACGTCTACGTGGTGGACGTCGACACGCCGCTCGACGAGGTGCTCGAGCACCTGGCCGAGTCGCACGTCGGCTCCGCACTGGTCGTCAAGAACGCGAAGCTCGCCGGCATCCTCACCAGCGGCGACGTCTGCCGCGTGCTCGCCGACCTGCTGCAGCAGCGCTTCCCGCCGCCCGAGGACGACACGGCGGCGTAGCCGCTCTCAGCGCGACCACGCGAAGCGCACCGCGAGCGCGTCGTGGTCGCTCAGCGGCTCGCCCATCCCGTCGACGAAGACGTCGGTCTCGAAGCGCCACGAGAGCGCCGTGACGGTCACGCCGCCACCGCTGCGGAACGCGAACTTGTCGATGCGGCCGGGCTGCGGGCAGGCGAGGGCCGCGCAGACGTCCTGCAGGCCCGCCTCGGCGAGGAGCCGCGCGTACTGCGTCGCGTCGGGCTCGCCGTCGGTGTGCAGGTTGAAGTCGCCGCCGACGACGACCGCGCGGCCCGCGGAGATCGTGTTCATCGCGTCGCGCACCTGAGTGATGCCCGCGTCGCGCAGCGCATCGTCCTCGGGTGCGCCGCCCGCCTCCATGTGCAGGTTGTAGACGTCGATCTCGACGCCGGGTGCGAACGTCGTGCGCGCGATGCTGAAGCCCTTCAGCGCGAGGCAGTCGGCGGCGGTGGTGTGACAGCCGTTCCACGGGATGCGGATCACGTCGGTGAACGGGAAGCGCGCCATCCGGTTCAGCCCGTCGGCGAGCAGCGCGCTCGGACGGAACGGGTTGGTGCCGAGCGGCTGCTCGGCGGGGATCGACTTGAAGGGGTGGGTGACGTCCGCGACCAGCACCTCGTGGAAGACGCGCAGCGGTGCCAGCGGGTTCGGGTCCGGCGTCTGCCAGGTCTCCTGCGCGAGCACGAGGTCGTAGCCGTTCAGCAGCGGGCTGATGAGCGGCATGTTGGCCGTCGGGTGCGAGCCCGAGATGCCCTCGGGCAGGCCGGCGACGTTGTACGCGAGCCCGAGGAAGTCGCCCGACACGCCGGCGGGGCAGGACTCGCTGCCGACCCGGAACACGGTGAAGGCGCGCGTCCCGTCGTCGTCGATGGTCGCGTCCGGCCCGTACGCGACGCAGTAGCGGTCGCCGCCGGACAGCGACAGCAGCGCCCACGCGCGCGTGCCGGGGGCGGGCGGCGTCACGTCGAGCGCGGCGCGGCGGCCCGACAGCACGGCGCGCAGCGAGATGGTGCCGCTGTTCGTCTTGCGCACCACCAGCGACGCGACCGGCCCGTTCTCGCCGTGCGCGTCGGCGTAGCGGTAGCCGCCCGCGACCGCCTTCCAGAACGGACGTCCCGCGCGGTCGGTGCCCTGCGGCAGCGCGAACACCTCGTTGGTCGTCGTGCCGCCCTCGACGACCAGCTGCAGCAGGCCGCCGCCGTTCGAGCCGCTCAGCGTCGGGTCGCCGGTGATCGTGTCGGCGCTGGCGCGCTCGCGGGCGCTGAGCACGACCTTCCGCCGCGCCGGATCGCCCGGCGCGGGGTTCTGCAGCGCGAGCCGCTGGCCGAGGATCTTCTGGTCGGCCGCGCGGGCCGGAGCCGCGGGCGGACCGGCCAGGATCGCGCTGGCGGTGGCCGCGAGGCAGGCGGTGCGGAGCATGCGGGAGAGGTCGGTGACGGGCATCGCGGGAGTCATCCGGGAATGGATCGGTGAGCCGAGAGGCTCGCACGCCAGCTGCGTTGCGGTCAACACGGGTCCGGCGGCGGGTGACGACGCGGTCCGCGCAACAATCGCTTGATTGAATCGGCCGCCCCAACTAAAGCCGTCGCCGAATCCGCGAGGTGAACCGAATGGAACCGCAGCTCGAGAGCGCCACCCGCCTGTTCGGCGGCACGATGATGAGTCCCGTCCCGGACCCCTACCCGGTGTACCGCCGGCTCCGGAACGAGCGTCCGGTGGTCGTCCTGGACAGCCAGCTCGGGCGCTCGGCGCTGGTGTCGCGGTACGACGACGTCGCGGCCGCGCTCAAGGACGGCGCGGCGTTCTCGTCGCGCGGCAACGCGCGCGGCATCGGCCTCGTGATGGGGCGGACGATCCTCGAGATGGAGGGCAGGGAGCACCTGCGCCAGCGCCGGCTGGTGACGCCAGCGTTCTCGCCGCGCGCGCTGCGCGAGGGGCTCGACGTCGTGGTCGAGACCATCGTGAACCAGCTGGTCGACCAGTTCGTGAACGACGGCAAGGCCGACCTGGTGCCGCAGTTCACCTTCACCTTCCCGCTGCGCGTCATGGCGCACGTGATGGCCCTGCCGATCGACGACTTCGAGCAGTTCCACCACTGGGCGCTCGACCTGCTGTCGATCTCGGACGATCCGCAGCGCGGCTTCGACGCGGCGCAGAAGATCGTCGACTACCTGCGGCCGTTCCTCGAGGAGCGGCGCGCCACGCCCGGCGCGGATCTCATCAGCACGCTGGTGCACGCCGAGGTCGACGGCGAGAAGCTCACCGAGGAGGAGGTGCTGAGCTTCCTCCGCCTGCTGCTGCCGGCGGGGGCAGAGACCACCTACCGGCTGACCGGCAGCCTGATCCACGCGCTGCTCACGCACCCGGAAGCGCTCGACCAGGTGCGCTCCGACCCCGCGGGACTCGACCGCGCCATCGAGGAGACGCTGCGCTGGGAGGCGGCGGTACAGTACGTGTCGCGCGAGACCACGCGTGAGGTCGAGATCGCGGACACGACGATCGGTGCGGGCGAGCTGGTCATGCTCGCGGTCGGATCGGCGAACCGTGACGAGCGCCGCTTCGACGACCCCGACCGCTTCGTGTTGGGCCGGGAGAACGTCGCCGACCACCTCGCGTTCGGCTTCGGCGAGCACTTCTGCCTGGGCTCGAACCTGGCGCGCCTCGAGGCGCGCGCCGCGGTGCGCATCCTGCTCGACCGCCTGCCGAATCTGCGCCTCGCGCCCGACGCCGACGGCCGCATCGTCGGTCTCGCGTTCCGCTCGCCCGACCGTTTGCCGGTCGTCTTCGGGTAGCGGCGGTATCCGCCCCGGTGGTTTGACTCCCGGCAGCGCACCGTCGAGACTCGACGGCCCAGCTCGGGAGGTCGAACGCCATGGGTCACGATCCGATCGCCACACCGGCCGTCGGGCTCGCGGACAACCGCGAGCCCGTCTTCCGCCACCCCGCACAGGAGGCCGAGGCACAGCGCCGCATCGCCGACTACGCGTCACGGCACGGCGGACGGCGGCCCAACGTGCTCATCGTCCTGATGGACGACGTCGGCTGGGGCGACTTCGGCTGCTACGGCGGCGGCGTCGCGGTCGGCGCGCCCACGCCGCACATCGACCGCCTCGCGGCGCTGCGCGAGACCGGACAGCTCGAGCACACGCTGATCTTCGTCTCGTCCGACAACGGGCCCGAGATGGAGACCTGGCCCGACGCCGCGTACTCGCCGTTCCGCTGCGCGAAGGGCTCGACGTGGGAAGGTGGCCAGCGCGTGCCCGGCATCCTCGCGTGGCAGGGCATGATCGATCCCGGCCGCGCATCGGACGGATTGTTCTCGCAGATGGACGTGTTCGCGACCGCGCTCGCGCTCGCCGGCGCATCGGCGTCGATGCCGGAGGACCGCTACGTCGACGGCGTCGACCAGGCGTCGTTCCTGCTGTGCGACGACGGCCACTCGAACAGGAAGTACATCTACTACTGGCTCGGGCGGCAGTTCTCCGCGCTGCGTGTCGGCGAGTACAAGTTCATGCTGGCGTCGATCTCGGACGACGATCGCGACGTGCACAACCCGGGCGGCTTCACCGGCGTCACGCAGAAGTACCCGTACGGGCGACTGTACAACCTCTACCTCGACCCGAAGGAGACGCGCAGCTACCTGATCCGCAAGCTCGCGTACCTCGAGGCGTTCCAGACCGGCGTCAAGAACCACCTGATGTCTTACGCCAAGTACAAGCCGAAGGTCGTCGTGGGGCTGTAGCTACGAGGGGGCACGCGAGTGATCGCAACGAAGGCACGCCCACCTCGCCCCACGCGGCGAAGCCGCGTGGGGCCCCACTCCCCGCGCTCGCTTCGCTCGGCCGCGCGCTGCGCGCGCGGGGGCGCTGTTGATCGCGGTCAAGGAGGTTCGTCGTGACGGAGTTCTCGTCGTCGGGGCCGAGCGCGAGCGAGGCCTACGGATACGCGTGGAGCGAGCTCAAGCGCTGCTTTCTCGAGCTGCTGCTGATCGGCGTCGTGTGGGCGCTGCTGAGCGCGCCGTCGGGCTGGCTGCAGGAGTCGCTGCTCGGCACGGCGTACCACGTGCTCGTGCTGGCGCCGGTCGGCTTCGGCGGCATGTACGCCTTCCTGCGCGCGGCGCGGGGCGGCACGCCGGAGGTCGGCGATCTGTTCGTCGCCTTCCGGAAGGACTACGTGCAGGCAGTGCTGGCGAGCCTGCTGATGGGCGCGCTGATCGGCATCGGCTTCGTGCTGCTCGTCGTCCCGGGATTCCTCGCGATGGTGCGGCTCGCGTGGGTGCCGTACCTGGTCACCGACGAGGGGCTCGACGCGATCGGTGCGGTGCGCGCGAGCTGGGAGCGCACGCGGGGCTACGGCTGGACGATTTTCGGGATCTTCGTGCTCGCGATCCCGATCGTGCTGGTCGGATTCCTGCTTCTGGTGGTCGGCGCGATTCCGGCGCTGATGTGGGTGCAGCTCGCGTCGGCGGTGCTGTACGCCGCGGTCACCAGCCGCGACCGGGCGGCACGGGAAGCCGGGCTGCCGGAGGCGCCGCGCTGAGCGACGGCGCCCCGGCGAACGGCGGCCGAGCGTCGGCATGACGATCGCGCCGCAGCCGCCGCCGCACCG
>VGTK01000280.1 GCA_016874715.1 Deltaproteobacteria bacterium
CGCCCGGCGTCGGCGAGCGCCGGCTGCGCCGCGTCCGCCGCGTCCGCCGCGTCGCTCGAGCCGGCCGACACGACGTTGCCGGTGACCGGCACGAAGAGCCAGCCGGGCTCCGCCGTGCCGCAGCGCCCGCAGGCGGGACGGCGCAGGCGCACGAAGCCCGCGACGAAGGCCGCCACGCCGGCCACGGCGCAGGCGATGCCGAGCGGAATCGCGGGGGCGAAGCCCGCGCGGACCCCCTCGAGCATGCCGATCATCCGCGGCGCGACACCGAGCGCCGCGATCGCGAAGGTCAGCGCGATGAGCGCGACGCGAACCGTCCAGCGCACGCGGGTGAGAACCCTGGTGCGCGCTCCACCACAGGTTGGGCAGGTCTCCATGGCGGGACCCTAGCCGGTCCCCGCGGCCCGGACGAGACGTCCGGGCCGCGAAATCCACGCAGAGCCCGTCACCCGGCTCGGTCCGGGGACGGATGCACGAGCTCTCAGGGCAGCCGGTACGCCCGCACTCCGCCGACGTTGCTGAGGATGCCGTAGCCCACGTAGACGGTGTCGCCCGAGACCGCCGCCCGCGACGCGGTCGTGTCAGGCAGCTGGAAGGTCTTGAGCCGCGTGCCGCGGGTCGCGTCGTAGACGTAGAAGTCGGGGACGTCGTTGGTGCCGGTGAAGAGCACGTTGTTCTTCACCCCGACGTGCGCCCACGCCCGCCCGATCTCGGCGGTCCACAGGGTGTCCCCGGTCTGGACGTCGAAGGCCTGCAGGTGCTGCGGCTCCGGAATCGCACGCGGGATCATCTGGTACAGGGCCGCGTAGATGCGGCCGTTCTCGTACGCGAGCGCGCCGTTGAAGAGCCCGAAGCCGGCGAAGCCGGGAGGCGTCGGGATCGGCAGGACCACGTTCTGCCAGACGATTTCGCCGTCCTTCTCGTCGAACGCGTAGAGGGTGCCTTGCTTCGCGCCGGAGACCAGAACCTTCTTCGGACGCCCGCGCGAATCCTCGATGTCGAGCAGCAGCGGACCGTTGAGGAAGCCGAAGTCCTGGTAGGGGGCCTTGTCCCGGCACGGCCCCTTGTCGCCGCAGGCGGCATCAATGCTGCAGTGGATCTTGCTGTCCTGCGCGCACGTGCCGAACTGCTCGTGCGGCACGAGGCGGTTCAGCCACTTGGTCTCGCCGGTCGCGGCGTCGAGCTTCATGATCGAGTCGGAGTCGCCGATCGCCGGGAAGGTGTAGCAGCCGACGGCATTGGCGTAGACCCACTTGCCATCCTCGCTGACCACGGGCGCTGCGGTCACGCCGCCGCCCCGTCCCGCCACGCACTCCCCGTTCGCGGGGCAGTCGGACGAGTCCTCGCAGGTCACCGACGTGTCCGTCCGGCACACGCGCTCGGGGACGTTCTGTCGCTCCCATAGGAGCGCGCCGGTCTCGAGGTCGAGCGCCGCGGTGCGGCCGTTGGTGCACGGGTTGTCGCTGTGCGACGCGATGCCGGCGAACACGCGACCGCCGCCGACCGCGACCGCCGACCAGATCTGGTCGACCGCGGTGTTGCCGACGCGGGTCTGCCAGCGCACGTCGCCGGTGCGGCCGTCGAGCCGGTAGACCGTCGTCCAGCCGTCGCCGATCAGGATGTCGGTCGAGCCAGGGATCAGCGTGACCGCGCCCTGGATGCCACCGGCCTCGACGCGGAATTTCCAGCGCAGCTCGCCGGTGCGCGGGTCGAGCGCATACAGATGGTTGTCCCACGAGCCGGCATAGACGAAGTCTTCGGTCACGACGGGGCCCGCGGTCACGCCGGCCTTCGCCGGAAAGTCCCACGCCAGCTCGAGCTCGGCGGCGTTCTCCGGCGTGATCTCGTGCGGCTGCTCGGGCTCGAAGAACGAGCGCGCGACCGTGACGTCGCCGATCAGCGTCCAGTCGCCGGGGCTGCACGGGCCGGCCCGGCAGGAGTTGGCGCCCGAGCAGCGCAGCTCCACCTCGTCGTCGTCGCCATCGGTCTGCTCGCACCAGACGAACGCCGGCTCGGCGGTCTCGCCGCGGTAGACGATCCCCGTCACGATGTCGTTGGCGAAGCGCGCGATCGACCAGCGCTCGCCGTCGAGTTCCTTGTTGACCAGCGTGCTCGACTTTTTGGGCGTGATCTGCAGCCCCGAGCCGGGCGCGTTGTGCGCCGGGCGTCCGGGTGCCACCGACCGTGTCTGCGCAGCGCCGCCCGCCGTGGGCTGGAAGAACGACTCGGGCAGCGTGACGTCGCCGATCGTGCTCCACTCGCTCGCGCGGCACGGCGCGCTCATGCAGCTGCCGGCGCCGGAGCACGAGAAGGTGACGTCGCCGTCACCGCTCGGACCCTCGGGGCAGAAGACGAACCGCGGCTCGCCGCCCTCGGGGAAGTAGACGTTGCCCGACACGTCGGCCGGCGACCGGAAGATCGCCCAGCTCTCCTCGCCGACGTCCTTGACGACCAGGGTGCGCAGGCCGTCGGGGGTGATCTGCAGACCGGAAACGGCAGCGGCCGGGCTCGCGAGGAGCAGCAGGCCGAGAATCAACGACGCTCGTGAACGCACGTGAAGCATCCCTTCGGGTTGGTTGTGGCGCTTTGGCGACGTCCGGGCCGTGCCGCGCCTCGCGGCGGGGCTACGACGCGGCCGGGCCAGCGGACGCACCGGATTGGCAGAGCGGTCGATTACGTCCGGTCCGGAGAAGGTGTCAATGCCCAAACGGCGCAGGCGCGCGCGCCCTGCGCGAATGGACGCGGGCGCGTGCTCAACCGTCGCAAGCGCCGGTTGAGCCGCGCCCCGCGGGGGCTGCACCATCCGCGACCGCGGCGCGCAGGACGCCGAGATCCTTCGTGTAGACGTAGCGCAGGTACGCCTCCGGGTAGCGGTGCTGGCGGCCGATCGGGCACGCGTCGCGGACGGCGAGCCAGAGCCTCCAGTGCGAGGCCACGGGATCGCCGCGGTCGATCGGGGCTGCGTCCCGCGCTCGCGCGAGCGCCGCCGCGCAGCGCTCGGCGCAGTCGTCGCACGCTCTCGGCGGGCCGGCGCCGGGGCCGTCGGGTGGTGCGACGTCGAACACCACCGCTGCGCGCAGCGCGATCCACGGCCCGAACGTCGGGTGGACGCAGAGCATCGACGGCGTGCGCGCGGCGAGTCCGGCCGCGTCGGCGAGGCGCTGGATCGCCACGCGGCGCGGCGGCGGCTCGAACGAGAAGCGTACGGCGCAGGGAGCGGCGGCGTCCGCGAGCGCCGCCGTCACCGCCGCGACCGCGTAGCGGTCGATGGGGTCGGGTGCGTCGAGCCGCGTCGGGTCGTCCCGCAGCCAGGCGAGAAACGGCTCCCAGAACGCCCGCGAGCTGCCGACCACCACCGCGAGCCGCGCCTCGCGCCCGCTCCCCGGGCGCGGCAGCCGGTACTCCGGCGCGACCGCGGCGTCGTACCAGCGGGCGTCGAGGGCCCGCACCAGGTCGAATCCGGCGGGTGCGAGGCGCACGGCGAGCGCGTCGACCAGGGCCGTGGCATCGGCGGAAGCGTCGGGCACGGCGCGCACTTTCGCGACGCGGCTCGCCGGCCGCAAGCCGTGACGCGTCCGGGTGGGCACGGTTTCGCACGGCGCATCCGGTCGTTAGGGTGTCGAGCCCCATGCCGCACCCCCCCGTCGTCGAGGAAGAGCTCGCGCTGCTGCGGAAGGTCAACGAGCGCCTCGACAGCGCCGGGCCGGTCGTACCGCCGTCCGAGGAGTCGCTCGTCGCCGAGCTCGAGCACCTGCGTGGCCAGCTCCGCGAGGGGGCCAAGGCCGAGGACCGCGCCGCCCTGCTGCAGCAGTGGGACCGGCAGTCGGCCCTGCTGCAGCAGCTCCGCTCCGCGCGGGCGGTGCCACAGGTCGAGCTGGCGTCACCGTACTTCGGGCACCTGCGGCTCAAGGAAGACCGCCTCGTCCACGACATCCTGCTCGGCAAGGCGCCGCGGATGCTGTCCGGGGTGCCGATCGTCGACTGGCGCAACGCTCCGATCTCGAAGATCTTCTACCGTTACCGGCAGGGCGAGGAATACGAAGAGGAGGTCTCGGGGCGGCTGCGCAGCGGCGAGGTCGCGGCGCGTCGCGTGGTGACGATCCGCGACCGGGAGCTCAAGCGCGTCGAGTCGCCGGAGGGCATCTTCCAGGCGTACGACGCGGCCGAGGGCGGCTGGCGGCAGAGCCGCACCGAGCCGCCGCGGCTCGCCGGCGGTGCCGGCGCAGCGCTGCGCGCGCACGACGTGCGGTCGGACGAGCACGGGCACCTCGCGTCCGGACGGCCCGCGTTCACGGAGCGCGCAGACAAGCACCTCGCGGACATCGCCGGGCTCATCGACGCGGAGCAGTTCGAGCTGATCACGAAGCCGCAGGTCGGCTACCTGGTCATCCGCGGCACCGCGGGCTCGGGCAAGACCACCGTCGCCCTGCACCGCATCGCGTTCCTCGCCTACGAGAACCCGGTGATCGATTCACCGGACACGCTCGTCGTGGTGTTCTCGCCGGCGCTGCGCGACTACGTGAGCCACGTGCTGCCGGCGCTGCAGGTCGAGCGCGTGCAGGTGCGGACCTTCGAGGAGTGGGCGCGCGACCAGGTGCAGCGCCTGCTGCCCCGCCTGCCGCGCCGGATCCGCGAGATCACGCCGGCGGTCGTGCTGCGCACCAAGTTCCACCCGGCGATGATGAAGGCGCTCGAGCAGCACGTCGCGCGCGTGCCCGGACGCGGCGACGCGCGCCAGGTCATCGACGACTGGTCGAGCGTGCTCTCCGACCGCGCGCTGATCGCGGAGGTGTTCGAGCGCGAGGCGCCGGCCGCGTTCTCGGCGGACGAGCTCGAGCGCGCGTGTGCGTACAACCGCGCGCGCCACGAGGAGCTGACGGCGTGGCTCGCCAACGAGCCCGGCGTCGACGCCGAGCTCGACGAGGCCGACCTGCCGCTGCTGCTGCGCGCGTGGCAGCTGCGCTCGGGCAGCCTGCCGGGTCGTGGCGGGGCGCTCGGCTACCGCCACGTCGTCATCGACGAGGTGCAGGACTTCTCGCCGCTCGAGGTCCGCGTGCTGCTCGGCTGCATGAGAAAGGAGAGCAGCATCACCCTGGCCGGCGACACGCAGCAGCACGTGGCGCAGCAGGGCGGCTTCACGTCGTGGAGCGCGTTTCTCGGCGATCTCGGCCTCGCCGGCGCCGAGGTGAGCACGCTGCGCGTGAGCTACCGCTGCACGCGCGAGATCGCGTCGCTCGCTCAGGAAGTGCTCGGCGACCTCCGCGAGGACGACGAGCCGCCGCTGACCATCCGCTCCGGCCCGCCGGTCGAGCTGCTGCGCTTCACCGAGCACGGCGCCTGCGTCGCCTACCTCGCCGACGCGCTCAAGGAGCTCGCGGCGAGCGAGCCGCTCGCCTCGGTCGCGATCCTCACGCCGTCGCGCGAGCTGTCGACGCTCTATGCGAGGAGCCTCGCCGACGGCGAAGTCCCGCGCGTCCGCCAGGTGGAGCAGCAGGACTTCCGCTTCACGCCGGGCATCGAGGTCACCGAGATCGAGCAGGTGAAGGGTCTCGAGTTCGACTACGTGATCTGCGTCGAGGTGAGCACCGCGCAGTTCCCCGACACGCCGGCCGCGCGGCGGCGGCTGCACGTCGGCGCCACGCGCGCGGTGCACCAGCTCTGGCTGACGACGGTCGGACCGCCGTCGGTGCTCGTTCGCGACCTCGTCGCGGTCGCCTGACCGCGCTAGCCGCCCGCCGCCGCGACGCGCGGCGCGGCAAGCTCCGCTGCGTCGGCCGTCCGTGCCGTGCGTGGCACAGGCGCTCGCCGAAGCGTGCCGTGCACGCCCCCGGCGGCACACTCCGGCCTGGCCACCCTCGGAGATTGCAGGGGCTCCGGCTGGCGCGGGGCTTGCTCAGCTGACTCGTCACCTCCCGGGACGCAGGTCGTCCCGCGGAGCGGCGAAGGGAGAAGACCATGGCTGCGGGCAACTCGACGAGACGGATCCTGATGGTGGCGATGATGGCCGCGGTCACCATGCTGCTGCTCGCGCGGACGCCATCGCGCGTCGAGTCGAGCGAACGGACCATGCTCAGCGCCGCCAGGATCGATCCGGGCGCGGGCTGGCAGCAGGCCTTCCGCCATCTCGCCGTCGGACCCTGAGCGCCCCCCCCGCGCGCCGCGCGTGACCCCCCAGCGCCGATCCCCCCCCCCGGCGCCCTTCACGCGCGGCGCGCGACCCCCAGCGCCCCCGAGGCGCGGCGCGCTGCGGCCGCCTTGCTTGAGCCCGCGGCGGGGCTCCCCTAGTCTGACACCGACGCTGCCAACGCG
>VGTK01000281.1 GCA_016874715.1 Deltaproteobacteria bacterium
TCGACCCGATCCGCGTCGCGGAGGGCGCGCGCGGGCTCGAGGTCGGCTCGAGCTACGCCATGCGCATCCTCGCACGGCATCGGCCCGACATCCCGGCCGAGCGCCGCGGCGAGATCGTGCACCGCCTGATCCACGCGTACCCCTCGCACGGCTTCGTGATCGACGCCGACGAGCTGAACGATCTGGGGATCCCCAACCGGGCCCCGGACACGACCGAGCGGTCCGTTCTCGACACGATGGCGCTCGCTCTCGCGCTGCACCGCGACCAGGGAGACGTCTTCGAGCTCGTCAAGGACGCTCCCGCCACGGAGGCACGCACGCAGGCGCCGCCGGTGATTCGGGCCCCCCAGCCGAGCGGCGACGGCGACGGGGAGCAGCCCGCCACGCATAGCACGCGCTCCAGCCGGGCGCGCCATGGCTCCC
Source organism: Deltaproteobacteria bacterium (assembly GCA_016874715.1). GTDB lineage: Bacteria > Desulfobacterota > Binatia > UBA12015 > UBA12015 > VGTK01. The sequence continues at coordinate 424 of VGTK01000281.1, forward strand.
GCGCGGAGCGCCACGCGTGACGGCCAGGTTGCTTGCCGTCGCCTGTGCGACGGTGCTGCTGTCGGCGTCACCGTGCGTGGCGGCGGCAACCGCCGTCCGCGACGCGCAGCAGCGGGTGATCGGCTACGTCGACGCCCAGCCGGATGGGCGCGTCCTCGTGCGCGACTGCCAGCAGAGGCTGCTCGGGTGGAGCGACGCCCGCGGGACGTACGATGCGACCGGCGTGAAGGTCTACGCCTCGCCGGTCCCGGAACTGCTCCTCTCGGGCTCGCGCTGCATCTCGACGCCCAGACCCATTCCCGGCGCCTCGCCTCGGAATACTGGATAGACGTCCGCCCCGCGTGTCCTAGAATCCTTGATCAGCACCTTCGGCCGTGGGCTAGATCGCCCAGCTGCGCTCGAACCGACTCCACACCGCGACCGCCCAACCTCTGCTCATCCATGCGCATCCTGCACACCTCGGACTGGCACCTGGGCCGCAAGCTCGCGACGCACGACGTGCACGACTTCCAGGAAGCCGCCCTCGGCCACATCGTCGACGCGGCCATCGAGCAGCGGACCACGGCCGTCCTGGTTTCCGGTGACGTCTTCGACGGCCCGGTACCGCCGGTCGACAGCCTCAAGCTGCTGAACCGCATCCTCACCCGGCTGCGCGACGCGGGCATCGTCACCATCGTCATCGCGGGCAACCACGACCAGGCGGAGCGTCTCGCGGCCAACGCGAACCTGATGCACGACGCCGTGCACATCGTCGGCTCGACCCGGTCGCTCACACAGCCGGTGGAACTCGCGGACGAGCACGGCCCTGTGCTCGTGTACCCGGTCACATTCCTGTGGCCCGATGCCGAGCGCCACAATCTCGCGGCGCCCGGTGAGGAACCGCTCGACCGGTCGCACGAAGCCGTCACCCGCGTCGCCCTGCAGAGGATCCGCGAGGATCGCGTGCGGCGGGAAGCCGCGCACGGCGAGCCGATCCGCACCGTCGTGATGACGCACGCCTTCGTCACCGCCGGCGGCGCCGAGCCGACCGACGACGAGCGCGCCAAGATCGCGTGCGAGTCCGAGCGCGACCTTTCGATCGGCGGCGTGCAGACGGTTCCGGCCGCGCTGTTCGACGGCTTCACCTACGTGGCGCTCGGCCACCTGCACCGGTCTCAGCAGGTGTCGATGCCGCAAGGGTCGGCAACGGTAACCCGCTACAGCGGCTCGCTGCTGCGCTACTCGCTGTCGGAGACGTTGCACGAGAAGTCGTTCGCCGTCGTCACGCTCGGCGACCCCGGCACACCCGCGGAGGTCGAGCGGCTGCCGATTCCCCAGGGGCGCGGCATGGCGCGGCTTCGCGACACGCTCGAGAACCTCCTGAGCGACAGATACGCGGCGCACTTCGACGATTTCGTCGAGCTGATCACCACCGACCGCGAGCGTCCCGATCACCTCTTCGCCCGTCTGAGCTCGAAGTACGCCGCGATCATCGCGCACTACCACATCCCCGACGGCCGAGACCCGGAGCTGCTCGGACGGCGGGCGACGGATCGCGACCGGCACCGGCAGCCGATCGACATCCTCAAGGACTTCGTCGGCAAGGTGACCGGTCTCGGAGCCACCGCGGCGGAGGCCGATGTCCTCTCGTCGGCCCTCGAGGCCGTCGAGACGGGGAGCGGTCAGTGAAGATCGAGTACCTGAAGTTCTCGGCGCTCGGCCCCTACCCCGGCACGCACGAGATCGACTTCACCGCCCTCGGCGACTCCGCGCTGTTCCTGATCGACGGCCCGACCGGCGCCGGCAAGACCACGGTCATCGACGCGATCGTCTTCGCGCTGTACGGCCAGGCGAGCGGCGACGGCGACGCGCGCGTGAAGCTCCGCTCGAGGCACGCCGATCCGTCGACTCCGACCGAGGTGGAGCTCAGGTTCACGGTGCCGGCCGGGACGTTCGTCGTGCGCCGCAGCCCGGAGTACGAGCGACCCAAGCTGCGTCGATCGGGAATGACGACCGAGAAGGCCACCTGCAGCGTCGACCGGATCGACGGCGACGGCTCTATCGAGAACCTCGCGAGCCAGGTCGCCGCGGCCAACACGGAGCTGTGCGAGCTCGTCGGCCTCAAGGGCGAGCAGTTCCTGCAGACGGTGGTGCTGCCGCAGGGACAGTTCGCGGACTTTCTCCGGTCGAGCAGCGCGGCTCGCCAGCCGATCCTGCAGCGCATCTTCTCGACGGAGAAGTTCGGGCGCATCGAGAACATGCTCGCGCAGCGGGCCCGCGACGCACGCGACGAGATCGCCGAGCGGACGCGATCCGTCAACGAGGCGATCGATACCTTCGTCGGGCGCCACTCGCTTTGCGAGGAGATCCGCGGCGACCTCAAGACCGCGGTCGCCGGCGGCGACGGCGCGGCGATCCCGACGACGCTCGATCGCGTCGTCGAGGACCTCGCGCGGCAGAAGGACGAGAAGGCCGCCGCGGTCGCCCCGCTCGAAGCGAGGCGCAACGCCGACCGGCTCGCTCTCGACGCCCGCAAGTGCGAGGCGAACGCGCGGACGCAGCTGAGATCCGCGACGGTGGAGGTCGAGGGCGCGCAGAACGCACTTCAGGGGGCGGTCGCCGAGCTCACCGGCAGAAACGCGAAGGCGCTGCGCGATCTCGACCTCTCCGACGACGACATCGCGGACGTCGAGCGGCACGCGACGAACGTCGCCGCCGCGACCGAGGCCATCCGCGACCTGCAGCTGGCGCTCGCGCAGGAAGGCGGCTTGCGGGACAAGCAGGACGCTCTCGAAGAGCGCACTCGGGCGGTGAGTGAGCTCGAAGAGTCGATCGCAGCGCTCAGCAAGGAGATCGGCACCGACATCCCGGCACGCATCGCGGAGCTCCAGGAGAAGCTCGCCGCTGCCACCACGGCGCTGCAGCAGCTGCCCGACGCGCGCCGCGAGCTCGACGCCGCGACGGCGGCGCGCGATGCGCGTGCCTCCGTGGCGGCCGCGGCGGCGGAGCTCGAGGCTGCCGCGTCCAGGCTCACGAACCACCGAACGGAGCTCGAGAGCGCACGGGCTTTCGCGCAACTGCTACACGACGCACGCTTCGCCAACGCGGCAGCCGACCTCGCCGCCAAGCTCGCGAACGGACAACCCTGCCAGGTCTGTGGCTCGACGACGCATCCGCGCCCGGCGAGCGCGAAGGGGGACACCGTCACCGAGGATCAGGTCGACACCGCGCGCGCGCACGTCCAGCGCATCGAGGAAGCCGTGCCAGCGCTCGAAAGCGCACATCGGGAGGCGGTCCGGAAGGTCGCCGTCGCCGAGACCACGCTCGCCGGTCTCGGCGACGCCGCGGAGGCGGACGCCGACGAGATTACGGCCCGTGTAGCACGGCTCGACACGCAGGCCGCCGTCGTGGGATCGCTCCGAGAGCTGATCGCCGCGGCCGAGCAGCAGCGCAGTCTGAGCTCCGAGCTGCGAGCGGGCAAGGCCGTCGCGCTACAAGCCGAGAGAGGCAACGTCGAGACGCTCCGCGCCGAGATCGCCAAGGCACTGGAAGTCATCGAGCAGGCGGCCCGGGGGTTTCCAAGGGTCGCGGCGCGCAACGAAGCTCTCAGGGCCCTGGCCGACGCACTGGGGGCCCTGGAGGGCCGTCGCACAGCGGTCGAGGCCGCGAAGGGCGCCGAGCAGAGCGCGCGCACCGCCCTCGCGGCTCTTCCCGACCATCCCGAGTTCGCCGCGACGGACACGGCACACAAGGCGCTCGACAACTCCGAGGGCGAACTGTCCGCGGCCCTGACCGGCGTCGCCAACCTCGAGACCGCCGTCCGCGACGCCGTGCGCGACAGAGCCGAGATCCTCGCGCGGTTGAAGCGGCGCGACGAGACCGCAACCGGCTCGCGCGTCCTGCTGCGGCTGAACGAGCTGGCCCGCGGCAACAACGCGCTGAACATGACGCTCTCCACGTACGTCCTCACCTCCCTGTTCGAGGACGTCGTCGAGGCTGCCAACGTCCGCCTTCAGGGGATGCTGGAGGGACGCTACAGCCTGCGCGCGTCCGAAACGGCGAGCGACGGCCGGCGGAAGGCTGGCCTCGACCTGATGATCCACGACGCGCACACCGACTCCGACCGCGACGTGTCGTCGCTCTCGGGCGGCGAGAGCTTCTGCGTCTCACTCGCCCTCGCGCTCGGCCTCGCCGAGATCGTGCAGGCCAACGCCGGCGGCATCGCCATCGACACGCTGTTCATCGACGAGGGCTTCGGCTCGCTCGACGGCTCGCGGCTGAACGACGTCATGAACGTGCTCATGGGCATCAAGGCGCACGGCAGGACTGTCGGGCTCATCAGCCACGTGGAGAGCATGAAGAGCCAGATCACGGAGAAGATCACGGCGGTGCCCGATCTCTCGACCGGCACCAGCACGCTGACCGTCAGCTGGATGTAGCGCCGCGAGGCATCAGAACCCTCGCAGTCGCGACCGACGTCGTGCACCTGCCGTCTACAGGGACTCGATGAAGTCCCACTGGTCGTCGAGCAGCACCTTGTGGCGCTCCACCCAGTCCGCTCCGTTCCGCGCGACGGCCCGCGCGAACCACTTCTCGCGCTCGGTCATCGGCGGCCCCGGACTCGCCGGCGGCGCCTCCGCACCCTCGGTCTCCGCGGGCGTTCTAGTCCCGCGTCGCGACACACGGTGCATTCCGGCAACCTCCCCGCCCGATCGGCATCAGCGGCAGGTGCCCCGTCCGTCCTTCCGCGTCGACGACGTCCGTACCGAGAGGATGCCGCTCGGGTGCGCCGCAGCGCGGACAGACCTTTCCCGCGCAGCGCTGGCAGATCCACGGCAGCAGCCCGGCCCGCGCATCCGCGTGGGCACGCTCGCGGCCCTCATCGGTCCAGCACCGGCCCCACACGACGACGCAGTCGCCGTCATCGCCGTCCCCGAGCGGGAGCCAATGGACCTCGCCGGCCCAGGCACGCCGACCTTCGGGCACCGGGTCGTTCCTCCTCGCGAGCATCACCCCGGCGGACCTCGCGATCCGGATTCGCCATCCGGTTCCGGGTCCGGCTTCCGCGCCGCAGGCGGCACATCGGGGAGACGGCAGGCGTGTCATCGGCACGATTCTACCCGAGGGGATCGACAACCGCTGGACTGCGCGAACCGTCGGTCGGAATTTTTTGCCGTCCGTCGTCGTCGGCGATGGACGACCACGCCCCGGTCGTGGTTCAAATCGTCGCCACCTTCGCCTCGACCACCAGCGCATGACGGCCTCACCGCAGCTTCGAATCGCCTGGTCCACCGCGGATTGGGCAAACGCGATCGCCGAGCTCCCCGCGGACGGTCCCCTGCCCGTCCGGACCGTGCTCGTGCCGAACGGCCGGATCGCGCACGCGCTGCGGCGTGAACTGGTGCGCGGCAACCATCTGCACGCGCTCGCGGGGACGCTGTTCCGGCCCATCCACCTCGCAGCTGAGGACGTGTTGCGCGAAGCCGGCACTGCGTTGGCCCCGGGAGAGGAGTCGCTCCGTCCGGCGCGCCTTGCAGCGCTGTTCCGCGAGGGGCTCGACCTCCGCTACTTCGAACCGTCGCTGCTTCGCACGGCCCGCGGCTGGGAAGACGCGTTCGCGCAGACCATCTCCGATCTGGAAGCGGCCGGGCTGAGACCCGAAGACCTTCGCGACCTGACCACCGACGACCCGCGGGCTGCCGACGTCGCAAGGATCTGGACCCGCGTCGACGAGATGGCCGCCACCTCGTGGAGCACGCACCGGATCATCGCCGAGGCCGCTCGGCTTCTCGCCGAGCGCCCGGAGCTCTGGCCGCACCACGGGTCGGTGATTGCACCG
>VGTK01000282.1 GCA_016874715.1 Deltaproteobacteria bacterium
CAGCGCCGCCGCCGCGACCGGCACCGCCACCAGCGCCGCCGCCGCGACCAGGCCCGCTGCCGCCCCCGCCCGGTGGACCGCGCCGTTCCGGACGCTCGTCTGCGCTCATCGTCGCTGCATGCCCGGCGTCAAGCGCCGAGCACGTCGCCGGCGGCGAGGCGCGCGCCGCGCGCCCAGTCCGCGGCTGGCATGCGCTTCTTGCCCGCGGCCTGAACCTCGAGAAGGCGCAGCGCGCCGTCGCCGGTCGCGACGACGATGCCGCGCGCGTCGACGGCGAGCACGGTGCCGGGCGCGGCCGTACCCGTAGCCGTGTCCGCGATCTCGGCACGCCAGAGGCGGAGCTGTGCTGCGGCGCGCGTCGTCGCCGCCACCGGCCACGGGATGTAGCCGCGCACCGCGCGCTCGATCTGTACGGCGCCGCGGCTCCAGTCGACGACGCCGTCCGCCTTGCGGATCATCGGCGCGAGCGTGACCGCGGCGGGATCCTGTGCCGTCGCCGCGAGGCGTCCTGCGCGCCACTCGGCGATCGCCTCGACCAGGGCCGACGCGCCGAGCGTCGCGAGCTTGCGCTCGAGCGAGTCGCCGGTGTCGTCGGAAGCGATCGGGATGGCGCGCTCGAGCAGCATGTCGCCGGCGTCCATCTCGAGCACCATCTGCATGATCGTGACACCGCTCTCGGCGTCGCCCGCGAGGATCGCGCGCGTGATCGGATCGGCGCCGCGCCAGCGCGGCAGCAGGGACGCGTGCACGTTGATGCAGCCGTACCTCGGCACGTCGAGGGCGGCCTGCGGCAGCAGCCGGCCGTAGGCGGCGACGACGACCAGGTCCGGACGGAGCCCGCGCAGCATCTCGAGCGCCGTGCCGTCCTTCCAGCCGGGCGGCTGGAACACCGGTACGCCGTGCCGCTCGGCGAGCTGCTTGACGGGCGGCGCCTCGAGCGCGAGGCCGCGGCCGCGTGACGCGTCGGGGCGGGAGAACACGCCCACGATCTCGTCGGGCCCGCCCTGCAGCGCGCCGAGAACGGTCGCGGCGAGGTCCGGCGTGCCCATGAACACGACCCGGAGCGGGGCTGGGGGCAGCGCGGGTAGCGCGCTCGGGGTCAATTCGTCTCGCTGGCTGCGCGTCGCTGCGCGATCGGGCGACCCTCGCGCAGGGCCTTCTTGACCCGCTTCACGTACATCTCGCGCTTGAGCTTGCTCAGGCGGTCGATGAACAGCGTCCCCTCGAGGTGGTCGATCTCGTGCTGCAACGCGACCGCCAGGAGCCCGTCGGCCTCGATCTCGATCTCGCGCTGGTCGACGTCCCAGCCGCGTACGAGCACGCGTGCGGCGCGATCGACCTCGGCGCGGAAGTCCACCACCGACAGGCAGCCTTCCTCGAAGGTGATCTCGCCGTCGGCCTCGACGATGATCGGATTCACGACGTGGATCAGGTGCTTGCCCTTCTCCTTGCCCTGCTCCTCGTCATCGGGCGCCACGTCGAGCACGATGATGCGCTGATCGAGCCCGATCTGCGGCGCTGCGAGTCCGATGCCCGGTGCTGCGTACATGGTCAGCGCCATGTCCTCGACCGTCTTTGCCGTCTCGCCGGTGATGTTCTCGACTGGACGGGCGGTCCCGCGGAGGGACGGCTCGGGGAAGGTGAGGATGCGACGGATGCCCATTGCGGTGCCGGCACGCGATGGGAAAAGCGGCGTACCAAGCCGTTCTCATAGCATGTTGACCGGATCGACATCAACGACGACGCGGAGCGTCGAGTCGCCCGCGGTCACTCGCTCGAGGGCGGCGGCGCCGAGGATCCGGGCCATTGCCGGTGCGTCGGGTGCCTTGATCAGCAGCTGCGTCCGGTCGCGCCCGCGGAGCCGCTCGAGCGGAGCGGGTGCGGGTCCGAGGATCTGCGGCCGGTCAGACGCGTCCATCCGTTCGGCGATGGCGATCAGCCGGCGCGCGATCGCCGTCGCGCGCCGCTCGACGTCGGTCGCAGCACCTTCGACGACGATCCGCGTGAGTCGGCCGAACGGCGGGTAGCCGAGGTCCTGGCGCAGCGCGAGCTCGCCGCGGGCGAAGCGCAGGAAGTCGTGTTGCTGAGCCGCGACCAGGCTCGGATGGTCCGGCTGCCGCGTCTGCACCAGCACGCGGCCCGGCTTGTGGCCGCGGCCGGCGCGGCCCGCGACCTGCGCCAGCAGCTGGAACGTCCGCTCGGCGGCGCGGAAGTCGGGAAAGTGCAGCGAGGCGTCGGCGAGCACTACGCCGATCAGCGTCACGCCCGGAGCGTCGTGGCCCTTGGCGACCATCTGCGTGCCGACCAGCACGTCGAGCTCGCCGTGGCGCCAGGCGTCGACCGTCGCGCGCAGGTGCTTCGCCGAGGTCGCGGTGTCGCGGTCGAGCCGCGCGACGCGCGCCGCGGGCAGCAGCGTCCGCACCTGCTCCTCGATCTGCTCGGTGCCGAAGCCGCGCTCGGCGAGCAGCGAGCCGCAGCCGGGGCAGTGCGTGACGGGCTTTCGGGTGAAGCCGCAGTGGTGGCACGCGGCGATCCGCCGCGCACGGTGCAGGGTCAGGCTGACGCTGCACGAAGGGCAGTTCTGGACCTGCCCGCACGCTTCGCATTGCGTGAAGCGAGCATAGCCGCGTCGGTTGAGGAACAGCAGCGACTGGTCACCGGCGCGGTAGTTCTCGACCAGCGCCTCCTCGAGCACGGGCGACAGGGGTGACGGTGGCGGTGGTGCGCCGTTCGGGTCGCGCGACGCTCGCGCGGGCCCACCGGCCACGCCCGATCCGGGAGCCTGCGTCCGCAGGTCGACGATCTGCACCTCGGGCAGCGGGGCGTCGTTGACGCGCGCGGGCAGCGTCAGCTGACGGTATCGCCCCTGCAGGACCGCCTGATGGCTCTCGAGCGACGGGGTCGCCGATGCGAGCACGACGGGGCACGAGGCGAGCTTCGCGCGCATGACCGCGAGGTCGCGTGCGGAGTATCGGGGCAGCTCCTCCTGCTTGTAGGCGGCGTCGTGCTCCTCGTCGACGACGATCAGCCCGAGGTCGGGAATCGGTGCGAACACCGCCGAGCGGGCGCCGATCACCACGCCGGCCCGACCGGCGGCGACGTCGCGCCACGCCTGCCAGCGTTCGGGGCCGGTGAGCGCGCTGTGCAGCACGGCGGTCTGTCCGGGGAAGCGGCGCGTAGCCTCGGCGATGAGCTGGGGCGTTAGTCCGATCTCGGGAACCAGAATCAGCACGCCGCGTCCCGCGGCGCGCGCGTCGCGCGCCGCACGCAGGTAGACCTCGGTCTTGCCGCTTCCGGTCACGCCGAAGAGCAGGAACGGTACGAACCTCCCGCTGGCGTCTCGGACGGCTGCGATCGCGACCTCCTGCGCGCCGTGCAGCGCGCGCTCCCAAGCGCTCGGCACAGCTTCGATCGGCAAGCGCTTGCTGGATTCACTCTCGTCGTCGACGACGTCCGCACCCGCGGTGCCCACCTCCACGACGAGAGAGCGCCTGGCGAGCGCTGTGAGCGTTCGTGTCGCGCCCGGCATCCGATCCTCGAGCTCCGCGACCGTGACGGCATGCGGTGCGCGCTCGCGCAGGAAGCTCCAGACCTCTGCCTGGCGCTGCGCGCGCGAGAACGACGGTGCCACACCGCTTGCGGGCTCGACGGCGCGCACCGCGCGGCGCGCCGCACGGTGCGCGACCGCTGCGTCCTCGACGGTGACGAGCCCTCGCTTCTCGAGCGTGCGCAGCGCGGCCCTCACGCCATCGCCGAGCTCCTCGACGAGCTGCCGAAGGTCCAGCCCGCTCTGCGGAAGTCGATCGAGAATGCGATCGGCGAGCGTCGTGACGTCCGCTCGACGCTGGTCGGGGAGCAACGAAGGTTCGCGCGATGCGGTGTGCGTGGCGCGCGCGCCGGCCGCCCCGGTCGGCTTCACGACGCGTCTTGTTAGCTTGCGGACGGGTGGTGGAACGACCGCGCGCAGCAGCGCGCCGAGCGGCGCGCGGTAGTAGCGCGCCGCCCAGATGGCGAGGTCGAGCAGATCCGGCGGTACGTCGAGCTCGCGCAGGTGTGCCGAGATCCCCTTCAGCTGCAGCGACTTCGTCGCAGCCGCGGGCCCGAGGACGACTCCCGTGACGCGGCGGGCGCCGAGCGGAACCGCGACCGCGCTCCCCCGGACGATGGCGGAGCTTAAGTGGTCGGGCACGGCGTACGATAAAGGGGACAGAGCCCCACTCGGATCGACGATCGCGACCTCGACGACCCGCACGGACGAAGCTGGCGGGCTCGTCAAGCCGCTCTCCCGGACGCTGTGGGCATTCAAATGTTCTCCTTAACTTCAGCCGCTGCGGCGAGTCTAGATGATGCGCACACCGAAGGTTTCGCGGCCGAGAATCCTGTTGCAGCGGCTCTTTGAACCGTGCTACCCCGCTGCGAGTTTGAAGTCGCGAGACTTCACTGGGGGGTCCGTTGCGACGCCTCGCCACATCCCGACATTCCAGCGTGGCAGGCAGTAGGTGGGGTAGACGTAGCGGGGATGGGGACGCGTCAGAAATCCGGTCCGCGCGGGGGACTCACGGGTCTAGTCGGGCGCCTGACGGGAAGCCGCTCCGGGAGCTTCGTCGCGCTCGACATCGGATCGAGCGCCGTCAAGCTGCTCGAGGTGCGCGGAGCGGGCTCGGGTCCTGAGATCGTCCGCGCCGGCATCGCACCCGTGCCGGAAGGCGCTCTGCAGAACAACACCGTGCAGGACGTCGTCGCGGTGTCGGACGTGATCCGTCGCCTGGTCGAGGGCCTCGGCGTGCATGCGCGGCAGGCGATCACTGCCGTGCCGGGCCCCGCCGTCATCATCAAGAAGGCGCGACTCACGGTGCAGCCCGAGGACGACCTCGAGGCGCTGCTGATGATCGAGGCCGCCAACTTCATCCCCGAGAACCTCGACAACGTGAGCCTCGACTACCAGGTGCTGCGCGCCGAGGACACCGAGGTCGAGGTTCTGCTGGTCGCGGTTCGCAAGGACATCCTGTCGGGGTACACGATGGCGATCACCGACGCCGGCCTCGAGCCGACGATCGTCGACGTCGACTACTTCGCGCTCGAGAACATGTACGAGCTCAACTACGAGGCGTCGCCGGACGACGTCGTCGGGTTGATCAACGTCGGCGCGCGCTACTCGTCGATCAACATCGTGAAGGGTGGCACGTCGAGCACCACGGGCGACGTGCAGGCAGGTGGCGGCGAGATCACCGACGCGCTCGTCAAGGGCGTCGGCCTCTCGTACGACGATGCCGAGCGTGCGCTGGCGGGCGAGGAGATCGGCGGCGGACGCGACGAGAAGATCCGGCAGATCGTCGACGACGGCGCCGCCGACCTCGCCGACGCGATCAACCAGTCGCTGCGCTTCCTGTGGCGCACCGCGAGCGACGAGCCGCTGCGCGCGATCTACGTGACCGGCGGCGGTGCGCGGATCCCGAGCCTCGTCGAGAAGCTCGCCGCGAAGCTCGAGGTTCCCGTCGAGATCGCCAACCCTTTCAATCACGTGCAGCTCGGACGAAACCTCGACGTCGCCGCGCTCGAGGCGATGGCACCTTCTCTCGCGGTGGCGGTGGGGCTCGGCACGCGCCGGCCGGGTGATGCATGATTCGCATCAACCTGATGCCACGAGCCGAGGCGCGCCGGCAGGCAGCCCGGCAGCGTGACCGACAGGCGGGACTCCTGATCCTCGCGGCAATGCTGGCGGTCTTCGGGCTCTCGGAGATCCTCACGCGTCGCAGCGCGAACCGCGTGCAGGCCGCGGCCGACGAGCACCAGGCGGAGCTCGCACAGCTCAGCCAGAAGCACACCGCCGCGATCCAGCTCGACCGCAAGCGCAAGGAGCTCGATGCGAAGCTGCAGACGATCAAGGCCCTCGAGCGCCAGAAGAAGGGGCCGGTGCGCGTGCTGGACGACCTCGGCGCCGCGACCCCCGACACGCTGTGGCTCACCGAGATGCGCGAATCGGGCGGCATGGTCACGGTGCTCGGGCGTGGCCTCGACAACCAGACCATCGCGCTGTTCATGCGCAACCTCGCGGCTTCGCCGTACTTCTCCAGCGTCGACCTGGTCGAGACCAAGCAGGTCGAGGAGGGGCAGGCGAAGCTCAAGGAGTTCTCGATCCGCGCGACCGTGCTCTACGGCGGTCGCACGATGCCGACGCCGGCTCCCGCCGCCGCGCCCGCCAGTCCGGCCGGGGGTGCTG
>VGTK01000283.1 GCA_016874715.1 Deltaproteobacteria bacterium
TCCCCCTCGGTTGGCGCCGAGGGCCTCGTGGTTTGGGATTCACAAGGAAGGGTACGCCGCCTTTTTCACGCCATCCAGGATCCACAGGTTTCGGTCATATCTCGGATCTGTGCAGCTGCGAACACTGCCCGGACGGCTACTGCACCTACGCGGCTCAGATTCATGCGCTGCTGCGAGCGCCGAGCCCCGCGTCGGTTGTTCAGTTCATCGAACAGGGCAGTGCCTTCCTGCACGCTCACAGTCCCCTCGCATCGCTTCTCATCGCGCTCTTGCTGTTCTTCGGGCTGCAACCGGTTCCGGCATTCAGCCTGCTCAATGTTGCCGCAACATTGCTTTGCTGGCGAAGCCTTCGCCGCCAGGTGGAGCGAACCTGGAAAGTGGGTACGCTCGTACTACTGCAGCTCCTGCTGGCATTTGCCAGCAACGCGATCGTGCTGCGCTCTCTCGCACGTCCAGTGACAGACATCGTCGGCACGCTCTGCGTCCTGTGGGCGCTCGCAGCAATCGTGAACCACGTGACGTTGCGCAATCGGTCGAGCGCTACGCGGCTGGTGATTTTGCAGGTCGTCGGTCTGGCATCCCGAGTGTCGTTCATCCCCATGCTCGGGATGCCCGCCTTGGCGGAGCTGCTAGAAGACGGTTCCTTGCGGGACCGTCTTCGTCGGGCCGTCGTAGCCGGGACGGTTTTCGGCGCAGCACCGGCGCTGCTGTTCTTTGGCACGCTGCACGTGTTCGGGTTCGAGCACTTGCAGTCTGCTTGGCAGATCGCCCATCGACCAGATTTCGTATCGCAAACCCCGCTCCGCGACCTCACGATGGGTGTCTTACTGTCCGGCGGCCTGTTCGGCATGCTGGCGATCCTTCGATGGGAAGGAACACGCACACGCGCGCAGCGCGTCCACATCGCTTGGATCGCGCTGTATCTTGCTTTTCTCGTTTCTGGGCGCGGGGCGCTGTGGCCACGCTACTTTCTTCCAATCGTCCCGAGCTTACTGATTGCCGCGACGCCGGCTTTGGTGGCTTTGGACGCGCGACGATCTGCCGTCGGGTGGGCAGCCCTTGCATTCGGTGTGCTGTTGACCGGCCACGCCCTGGTGTCTTCGATCAAGAAGCCACTGGATTCGGTCGCCATGCTCGCCACGAGCCTGGTTTCCCCCCAGGACGTCGACCTGCCAGGGCAGCGGCTCGCTGCCAGGGGGCGTGCCAAGCTCGCGATGACTACGAGCGTGCAAGGAGAGACCTCATCGATCACGGTTGACCTTGGACGACCCAGGCGAGTCGCAGCACTGCAGTTCACGACCGACCCTGAGGCGCTTTCGGCCGGCATCGCGGTCCTTGGCTCGCTTGACGAGCGGAGCTGGACTCCACTTCCGTTCACTCTGCTTGCCGAGGGCCTCTTTGCCGAGCGCCCGCGCTTCGTCCTCCGGGTGCGCGCTCCACGCGTTCGAAGTCTGCGGTTGACTGTACCCGTGTCGAGAGGCGAGCGCTGGACCGTCGACGATCTCGATGTGCGCGTGGTGCGCCAAAGGGCACGTTCTCGCGGCCGGGAGAAGGGTCTTTCCACGGAAGCAGAGGCGACCGGCGAGCGGTAGCGTATTCTGCGCGCACGCCGGCATGGATTCCGAGGCGCCAGCCACCACAGCGGGGTGACGCGAGGCCGCGCACGAGCAGTGGACTTGGGGAGATTCGGCGAGAGCCGTTCGCCGAGCAGGAACCGTGATTGTGCCACCAGTGTCGCCGTCGCGATCATCATCCCGAGGTGTTGCCGGAGCAGGACACGACCGTCGGCGGGGTGCCATCGCTGCGCGAGCGCGAGATCGTGAGCGAGAAGTCCTGTCGCGCCCCCGTGCTGTGATCTGCACCGGGGCTCGCGCCTCCGGGCACCGGATGGTAGCGACTCTCGATCGCCGGTCGTTCGCCAGCGCCTTTCGCTCTCCGAGGATCACGTCACGATGGTTGGAATCAGCTCGATCGGGGTCTACATCCCGCGCTCGCGCCTCGACCGTTCGCTGATCGCCAAGGCCTGGGGCGGCAAGCAGCCGCCGGGCGACAAGGCGGTCGCGCACCACGACGAGGATGCCCTGACGCTCGGCGTCGCCGCAGCGCATCGCTGCCTCGAGGACTTCGACGCGCTCGAGATCGACGGCCTGTTCTTCGCCTCGACCTCGTCGCCCTATCGCGAGAAGCAGGTGGCGAGCGTGGTCGCGACGGCCTGCGACCTGCCGCGGCAGATCCTCACCGCGGACTTCGGCGGCTCGGTCCGCGCCGGCGTGTCGGCGCTGTCGGCCGCGATCCGCGCGGTGCAGAGCGGGCAGGCGCGCCGCGTCCTCGTGGTCGCCGCCGACTGCCGTCCGGCCGATCCGGAGAGCGACGTCGAGGGCGCGCTCGGCGACGGCGCCGTCGCGGTCGTCGTCGACGGCAAGGCGAAGCTCGCCGAGTTCGTCGGCTCCGCGGCCGTTGCCGAGGAGATCACCTACCAGTGGCGCTGGGACCAGGGCGGCGGCGTGCAGCAGCAGGACGTGCGCTTCGCGCTCGGGCACGGCTACGCGCGCGACATGGAGGAGGTCGTCTCGCGCGTGCTGAACGAGCACGGCGTCGGCACCGCGGACCTCGGCGCGCTGGCGGTCGCCGCTCCCGACGCGAAGACCGCACAGTCGCTCGCGAAACAGGTCGGCATCGACGCGAAGACGCAGCTCGTGCCGGCGCTGATCACGCAGGTCGGCGTGCTCGGCACGCCCGACGCGCTGCTGCAGCTCGCGAGCGCCCTCGAGAAGGCGAAGAGCGGTGCGACGGTCGTCGCCGCCGCGTTCGGCGAGGGCGCGGAGGCGATCCTGCTGCGCACGACCGACGGCGTCGCGGCGCTCGCGGGTCGTCCGGGCGTCGGCGCGGCGATCGAGCGCAAGCTGCCGCTGCCGACCTACGAGAAGTACCTCAAGTTCCGCCGCATCATCGGCCAGGACGAGACGCCGGTGGAGCTCGTCAGCAACGTGGCCGAGTTCCGCGAGCTCGCGCAGGACACGCGCCTGTACGGCACGCGCTGCGGGAGCTGCGGCCTCGTGCAGTACCCGATGGCGCGCGTCTGCCTGCAGTGCAAGGCGCGCGAGGGCCTCGAGCCGGTCAAGCTCAGGAAGAAGGGCGTGATCTTCACCTACACCGTCGACCACCTGGCGGCGAACCTCGACCACCCGATGGGCATGGTCGTGGTGGACCTCGACGGCGGCGGACGCGTGTACGTGCAGATGACCGACTGCACGCCCGACGAGGTCAAGATCGGTGCCCCTGTCGAGCTGACGTACCGCCGGCTGCACTCCGGCGGCGAGAACTACAACTACTACTGGAAGGCGCGCCCGGTATGAACTCGATCCGCGATAAGGTCGCCGTGATCGGCGTCGGCTGCACGAAGTTCGGCGACCTCTACGACTCGACCTACGAGGACCAGGTCTGCGACGCGGCCTTCCAGGCGTACGCCGACGCGAAGATCGACCCGTCCGAGATCGACGCCGCGTACATCGGCACCTATCTCCCGCACTCGCAGGGCGGCAAGGCCGGCATCTCGCTCGCGGATCCGCTGCGTCTCTACGACCGGCCGGTGACGCGGGTCGAGAACTTCTGCGCGACCGGCACCGACGCCTTTCGCAATGCCTGTCTCGCGATCGCGTCCGGGCAGCACGACATCGTGCTCGTCGTCGGCTCGGAGAAGCTGAAGGACCGCCCCGGCCGCGGCATCCCGCGCATCGGCCATCAGATCCTCGCCAAGGGCAACACCGCGCCCGGGCTCTTCGCGCTCGCCGCGAACCGCTACATGCACGAGTTCGGCGTCGGCCGCGGCACGCTCGCCAGGGTCGCCGTCAAGAACCACTGGAACGGAGCACGCAACAAGCTCTCGCACCTCAAGATGGAGGTGACCGAGGAGCAGGTGCTGAATGCGCCGATGATCGCGTGGCCGTTCGGCCTCTTCGACTGCTGCCCGACCACCGACGGCGGCGCCGCCGCGATCGTCTGCCGCGCCGACATCGCGAAGCGCTTCCGCGACGACTACGTGCTGGTGAAGGGTGCCGCGCTCGCGGTGGCGACGGGGCGTCCTTACTTCGACCCGACCTTCGACTACGTCGGCTTCCGCTCGACGCAGGCCGCGGCGAGGAAGGCCTACGAGCAGGCCGGCATCCAGCCGTCCGACGTCGATCTCGCCGAGGTGCACGACTGCTTCACCTGGACCGAGATCACCAACATCGAGGACCTCGGCTTCGCCGAGAAGGGCCAGGGCTGGAAGATGGTCGAGGAGGGCCGCACGCGGGTCGACGGCGACATGCCGATCAACCCGAGCGGCGGGCTCAAGTCGTTCGGCCACCCGATCGGCGCGTCCGGCGTCCGCATGATCTACGAGTGCGTGCAGCAGCTGCGCGGCAGCTGCGGCGAGCGGCAGGTGAAGGATCCCGAGATCGCGCTGGCGCACAACGTCGGCGGGCCGGGCGCGGTGTCGTGCGTGGTGGTGCTGGGGCGCCAGGACAGCTGAAGCTCCAGCCGCAGGAACGAGTCGATTCGCCAGACCGGTGGTGACCAGCCGCTGGTCATGAAGCGCGCTCGGGTGCCCGAGCTCGAGGCGGGCCGAGTGCGTCGGGGCTTGATCGATCGGCGCCGGTTTCCCACGACGCTCGGCCGGCCGTGGTGTCCACCCGATGCGGCTCGTCCAGCTGCGGCAACGCGTCAGCCGTCGCCGGCACCGATTGCGGATTGACACCCAGTGCCATTTTCCGCTCTGCTCGGGGCCAAATGGAATCCCCCGCAACGGAAGCCGGGCGCGCGAACGTCCGCGAGTGGAAGGACCTCACCGGCTCGGACTTCGCCGCGATGGACCGCGCGAAGACCGTCGTCCTGCTCACCTGCTCGCCGCTCGAGGTGCACGGCCCGCACCTGCCGGTCATCACCGACAACGCCGAGGCGGAAGCGCTCTCGATCCGCGCCGCCGAGGTGCTGAGCGAGCGCGACCCGTCGCTGCAGTTCGTGCACCTGCCGCCGATCTACGTCGCCGCGGACGTCCTGCCGCACCCGGGCTCGGTGATGTTCCGTCCCTCGACGATCACGCGCGTGCTCTCGGACCTCGGACGCAGCCTCGCCAGGCAGGGCTTCGTCCACATCTGGATCGCGAGCTTCCACGGCGGACCGCGCCACTTCATCCCCATCGAGGTCGCCTGTGAGCGCACCAACCGCCGCTACGGCACGAAGATGATCTGCGCGTTCTCGCTGCTGATCAGCCGGCTGACGAAGGGCGGCTCGGAGCTGTCGTCGATCCTCGGCCACATCGACGGCGTCACCCCGGACGACCTGCGCGGCGACCACCACGGCGGTGCGATCGAGACCTCGATGATGCTGCACATCGTGGGCGATCGCGTCGACCCGCGCTATCGCGAGCTCGGGCAGCGCACCCTCGACCTGAAGCGCGCCGAGGAGGGGCTGCCGCCGCTGCCGGCGGGCGGCGTGCTCGACCTCGTGAAGGGCTTCAAGCACAAGCTCAAGTACTACGAGACCGAAACCTACTCGGGGAAGCCCCAGCTCGCGTCCGCCGAGATCGGGCGCGAGATGATGGACGTGCTCGCGCGCCACACCGCGGACGCCCTCGAGGAGGTGCTGCACGGACGGCTCGCGCCCGAGCAGTGCCACTCGCCGATCTGGTCGCTGCGCTGGATCTTCACCAGCGAGACCCTGGGTCGCCTCTTCGAGCGCGCGGTCAAGTACAAGCAGAGGGTCTTCTAGGATGGCAGCCGGAAGCGGAGGCGAGGCCGGCGGCGCCGTGCGCGCGGTCACGACGCTGCGCGAGCGGAAGAAGCTGCGCACCCGCGACGCGCTCGCCGCAGCCGCACTGAAGCTGTCCGCCGAGCGCGGCTTCGAGAGCGTCACCATCGACGAGATCGCGGCCGCGGCCGACGTCTCGCGGCGGACGTTCTTCCGCTACTTCCCGACCAAGGAGGCCGCGCTGTTTCCGGACTACGCGCGCCGCCTCGCGCGCTTCCGCGCGGAGCTCGCGGCCGCACCGGCGGGTGAGGCGCCGTTCGCGACCGTCGAGCGGGCCTTCGCGGCGATCGCCCGCGTGTACGTGCAGGAGCGCGACGAGATCGTCGCACAGCAGCGCGTGGTCGACGCGTCGCCGGCGCTGATCGCGTACGAGCGCACGCTCGACCGCGGCTGGGAGCGCGCGGTCGCCGACGCGCTCGAGC
>VGTK01000284.1 GCA_016874715.1 Deltaproteobacteria bacterium
CGTCGCAGCGCTCATCTTCGCGGCGGCGGCGGCCGCCGCTTCGCCGCCACGGGAAGCCGCTCCGCCCCGCATGCGCGAGCTGCTCGCGGGCTCGCGGCTGGTCGTCGCGGGCCGCGTGGAGAAGGTCGAGGCGCTCGACAACGGGCGTCTCTCGGTGGCGACGGTCGCCGTCTCCCGGACGCTGAAGGGCAACGCTCCCTCGGGGCGCATGCAGGTGCTCGACCTGGCGAGCTTGCCCTCGCTGCCGCCGCTCCTGCGCTCCGGGGAGAGCGTGCTGCTCTTCCTCGGGCCTGCCCGGCGCAACTCGTACCTGCGGAACCTGCTCCCCGAGGGCAGCTACAGCGAGCCGACGCGGGGGCGGGAGGCGGTGCTCGCCTCGACGGATCCGGCGACCGTCGAGGAGACGACACGCATCGTCGAGGAGATGGTCACCGCGAGCCGCACGCCGGAGCCGGACCTTGTCAGGCGCCGCGCGGCGGAGCGCGCGCGGGTCTTCCGCGCGCTCGGCGCCCGGCACCCGGCCGTGGTCGAGGACGGCGTCGCGGCGCTCGGCGAGCCGAAGCCGCTCCTGCCGCTGTCGGACGAGGAGCGCGGCGGGCTCGCGGCGGTGATCGGCCGCGAGGACCTGCCGTCGCGGGTGCGAGAGCGGCTGTTCGCACAGGTCGCAGCGCTCCAGGTCGAGGCGATGATCGCGCCGCTGCAGGCCGTACGGTCGAACGACGTGGCGGTGACGGCGGCCGCCTGGAACGCACTGCGCCGCCTCGGCGCGGCCCCGGACGCGAAGCAGATCGCACAGCTGCTGCGCGACGGCGACCCGGAGGTCCGGACCGCCGCCGCACGCGAGCTGATCGCACGAGACCCGAAGGGCGAGGTGGAACGTGCCGCCCGCCTGGCGCTCGACGACCCGGATCCGAAGGTGCGCGTCGCGGTGTGCGAGGCGGTCGGTCAGAGCGGCTCGCCGGCGACCATCCCGCTGCTCGAGAAGGCGTTCGACAAGCCGCCGGTCGAGGCGCAGCAGGCGGCTGCTCGCGCGATCTTCCGGATCGGCGGACGTCCGGCGCAGGAGAGCTTCGCGCGGCTGACCTTCGCGTCGTCACCGGAGATGCAGCGGTACGCGGTGACGCTGCTGCGAGCGACCGGGATCGCCGACGACGACCCGCTCCTGGTGAAGGTCCGCGACGAGCATCCCGAGAACGAGGTGCGCGAGGTGGCAGAGCATGGCTTCCCCGAGCACGAGCACTGAACGTCGCTCGACGGCTCTCCGCCGGGGTGCGGTCGCCGTCGTCGGGGGTATCCTGTTGCTGGCCGCGGGCGCGCGGGCGCACGAGCCGCAGCGGCTCACGTCGCGCGAGATCGTGCGTCTGGCCGGAACGTTCGGCCCGCCCGGGGCGACGGCGAAGATCGTCGCTGACGTGGTGGTCGTCGCGCAGGGTCGCGAGCGCACGCTGCACGCGACGGACTGGCAGGTGTACGCGCTGGTCGTCGACCAGAACGCTCCGCTGGCGCCCGCACCGGCGCGCGTCACGCTGCAGGGCACTCGCGCGGACCTGGCGCGGATCGCCAACGCGCGTCCCGAGCAACGCGTCGCGATCCTCGCCGAGCGTCGTCCGGACAGGTCGGAGCTCTTCCTGCTCGCCGTCGATCTGTGCCCGGAGGAGTGACCCACTTGCTCGACAGGGCGGGGCCGGCAAGACTGCGACGTGCCTCTGCTCCGGTACCTCACCGTGCTGCTCGCGCTCGCGGGACCGCAGCTCGTCGCGTCGGTCGGGGTGCGCGCCGCGACGGCGGAGCCCGGGGCGGTCTCGGCTGACCCCACACCGTCGGAACCTCCTTCCGGCGCAGCTTCGCTTGGGGCGGAGAGCAGCCTGCCGGAGGCGGCCATCCAGGCCGCTCCGCCCGCGTCGATCCAGAGCGCGCCCGCCTCGCCGGCGCTCGAGCTGGGCTACGACGTCTACTGGTCCGTGCTGCGCCTGGTGACCATCGCGTCGCGCTCGAGCGTCGGCGACGGCGTCTACAACCTGTGGTCGCAGATGGAGACCGTCGGCTTCCTGGGCACGCTCTTCCCCTGGACGTACCGCTCGGAGGTGCGCGGGCGCCTCGCGGGTGATGAGCTCGCGCCCGAGCGGTTCACCAGCCACAGCGAGCTGCGCGACAAGGTTCAGGAGGTGGCGCTGCGCTACGGCCCGGGCGGACCCGAGGTCGAGGAGGCGACGCCCTTCGACGGCATCGCGCTGGGCGCGGAGTACGAGCGCGACGAGGTGCCGCCGGAGATGCGGCCGGGAACGATCGACCCGTTGACGGAGATCGCGTCGGCCAGCCTGCAGATCGCGCAGGGCAAGGGCTGCGCGGGCGTCCGCCGCGTCTTCGACGGGCTCAGGCGCTACGACGTCGTCTACGAGGACCTCGGCGAGACGGAGCTCGAAGGGTCGAGCTACGACGCCTACGAGGGGCGCGCGCGCAAATGCCGCTCGCAGGTGAAGCCGCTCGCCGGGTTCTGGAAGCCGAAGGAGGAGCAGGGCGAGTCGCTCACCGCGATCACGGCGTGGATGATGCCGCCGTTGCCCGGTGCCGACCCGGTACCGGTCCGCATGGAGGTGGAAGGCGCCCGCGGGACGCTGACCATCCACCTGGTGAAGGCCGCTCCCGCCAGCGGGTTCTAGCAGTGCTGCGGGTTCTAGCGGGGCTGCGGCTTCTCTCCGTGGTGCTGCCGGGCGCCCCAGCGGGCCCTCGCCAGGCACCTCCGGGCTCGCTGCCCGTCTCAGGTGTACACCCGATACAGGGCGCTGCCGGCTCGCGCGAGCATGGGACGCACCCATCCCCTGCGACGTGGAGCTCGCGAATCGCGTCGATCAGACGCATCGGGCGGGCCGCCGCCCCGTGGCGATCGCTCTGCTCCTGGTCTGCGCGAGCCTCGTCGGACACGCTGCACCGGCAGACGCGCAGAGCGGCCGGATCCGCTTCCTCGACGACGCGCACTGCTACTACGCGAGCCCGTACTTCAAGCGGAACGTCCGCGCGTCGGTCAGGCTGCTGCGCAACGGTGCCACCGTGCAGGGGCCGTTCGAGCTCGGGCGCTTCGCGACCTACGGCAACTATCCGGGCAACCCGGGCATCACGACACCGTCACCGCTCGCGCCGGGTGACTACGTGGTGCGCGTCACCTGCGACGGCGAGACCTACGACGTGCCGATCGCAAACTTCCAGCGGCTGCCGGTGGACGACCTGCAGATCGACAATCGCGCGCCGCGCATCCTCTCCTTCGACCTCAAGACCAGGCTGATCCTGCAGGCGCCGGAGCCCACGAACGTACGCCAGGCCCGACCCGGTACCACGCTGAAGGTGGAGCTGGTCGTGAGGGACAAGGGAAGCGACAACGTGGCACCCGACGTGCGCGTCAAGTCGATCTACGGCGACATCGTGGAGACCGGCAGCGAGGGGCTCGGCCACAACAAGCACCGCTTCACCTACGACTGGACCATCCCGGACGCGCCCGGGATCTTCGACATCTTCGCCTCGGTGGACGACGGTCGTGGCGGCTACGTCGAGGGCTCGGCCAAGATCCTCGCGAAGGAGGCCGACCCGCTCTCGGCGCTGACCCCGCCGGCGCCTCCCGCGAAGCCGTCCGACGGCGCGCGCCAGCTCAACCACTTCCTCACGTTCTTCTCGACGAAGAACGGCTACGACACCGGCGGCGCCGACACCGCGAAAGGTGCCTGCCGATACTACCTGGATCTCGGCTTCGCAGCGTCCTGCGACGGCAACGACATGACGACCGCGATCAGCTTCCAGGAGTGGAAGGACGGCTGGGGCTTCGACAAGCCGAAGCACGCGAGCAAGCAGGTGCGCGCCGTGTACGCGAACGAGGTCGACCTCAACCTGCAGCGCGACATGAACATGATCCACCGCGGCAAGCGCGGCGTCGCGTCGTACGTCTGCAACTACCCGGTCGCCGATCCGCAGCTCCCCGACGACCCCGCCCTGACACGGGCGATCGACGGCGAGGGACTCGTCGCGTGCGTCGCGATGGAGTACTCGGTCACGCCGGGCGTCAACGGCGACCGCAAGTTCACCAAGTTCCTGGTCTTCGACCCGACCGGGCGCCTCACCCGCTTCGTCAACCTCGACGGGCGGGGCGAGAAGCTGGTCCCCGGCGCGTGCGTCGTCTGCCACGGAGCGAGCTCGAGCTACGCGCGCTATCCCGAGGGCGCGGGCGGCAACCCCGCGCTCGGCGCGAGCTTCCTGCCGTTCGACCTCGACAACTACGCCTTCTCGACGCTCGCCGGCTTCACGCGCAGCGCGCAGCAGGACGAGCTGCGCACGCTCAACTTCTACGTCCGCGATCGCACCGACTCGACCGCAGCGACGCGCGAGCTGGTCGACGGCTGGTACCCGACCGCGACCAGCAACTTCGACGGCAGCTTCGTGCCCCCAGGCTGGGCGTCGGAGACGAATCTTCCGGGGACCAGCACCAGCAACCGTGACGTGTACGAGGACGTCGTCAAGCCGTCGTGCCGCACGTGCCATGTCGCGATGACGGCGAGCTTCGACTCGGAGGCCGCGTTCCGGCCGTTCGCCGGCTCGATCAGCTCGTACGTCTGCGGCAACGTCGGCGCCAGCGAGCGGACGCGCTACGCGATGCCGAACTCGCTGGTGACGTTCGACCGCTTCTGGGGCATCATCGGCATCCCCAGCCCGACGAACACTCTGCGTGCCTACCTCCGGGCGCGGCTGGACGACGACTCGCTGGAATGCGAGCCGCCGCAGTGACGGCGCCGCCGATCGGCGAGGATCTGCAAGACGCTCTCTCGACCGCGCAACACGGGCACTAGCGCACGGCGGCGACGACGACCCCCGCCGCGCGGAGTGCGGCGCATACCGCGCCGGCGCGCGCCGCTGCACCGGGCGTGTCGCCGTGCAGGCAGAGCGTGTCGGCCGTGATCCGCAGCAGGCGACCCTCGATCGAGCGCAGCGGCGCGCCGCGGACCAGCGCAAGGGCGCGCTGCGCCGCCGTCACGGGGTCCTCGATCACGGCGCCGGCGCGGTCGCGCCGTGCCAGCGTGCCGTCGTCGAGGTAGGCACGGTCGACGAACGCCTCGGCCACGGCCTGGAGACCGGCTGCGCGGGCGGCGTCGAGTGCGACCGACGCCGCGAGGACGACGAGCCGCGTGCCGGGCAGGACGCTAGCCGTGCCCTGCGCCACTGCGCGCGCAACCTGCCGGTCGCTCGCGGCGAGGTTGTACAGCGCACCGTGCGGCTTGACGTGCGCCAGCGACACGCCCTCGTCGTCGGCGAGCCTTGCGAGGTGCGCGACCTGGGCCGCCACGATGTCCGCGATCACCGCGGGATCACGGCTCGTGATGCGGCGGCCGAAGCCCTCGCGGTCGGCAAAGCTCGGGTGCGCGCCGATCGCGAGGCCGTGCACGCGCGCGCTCCGCAGGGTCGCGCGGATGGTCGCCTCGTCGCCGGCGTGCGCGCCGCACGAGACGTTCACCGAGCTGACGAGCGGCAGGAGCGGGCCGTCGTCGCAGCCTTCGCCGACGTCCGCGCTCAGGTCGATGCAGGTCGCCATCCCACCGCTGCCCATGATCACGGCTTCGCCGGGAGCCCGGCGCGCCGCTCGGCGGCGCGCCGCGAGGCCTCCTCGAGCGACAGCAGGGCTACTCGGACCGGGTCGCCGGGACGGAGCAGCGCGAGGCGCCCGACGTCCGAAGCGGCGACCAGGGCCGGCTTGGCGTAGCCGCCGGTCACCGGCCGGTCGGGGCCGAGCACGATCGGATGCCCGTCGGGCGGCACCTGGATTGCCCCGAGCGTCGTCCCCTCCGGCGGGATCCCGGCGACGCCGCGCAGCACGGCGGGCGGCTCGCCCTCGGTCGGGGCGAGGCGGACGCCGGTACGGTCCGAGTCGTTCCGAACGCGCCAGACCGTATCCGCGAGCGCCCGCAGCGGGTCGCCGCGAAAGGCGCCCTGCTGCGGGCCCGGCAGGACGTGCAGCACCAGCGGCATGCACGCCGCAGGCGGCAGCGGCTCGCACCACGGCTCGCGCGCCGGCGCGGGCGGGACGGGCCGCTGGGGCAGGTCGATCGGTAGCGTATCGCCGCGGGTGAGCGCGCGCCCGTCGAGACCGCCGAGGCCGGCGACGAGGTGCGTCGAGCGGCTGCCCGCGACC
>VGTK01000285.1 GCA_016874715.1 Deltaproteobacteria bacterium
CACCGCACCGGACGCGGCGCACCGCACCGGACGCAGCGCACCGCACCGGACGCGGCGCACCGCACCGGACGCAGCGTCGCCGCGCACTCCGAGGGTGGTCACGGCTCACGGGGCCGTGTCGCGCACCGCCGGGCGCGCCGCGAGCCGCTCGATCCACGCAGCGACGCGCGGCCGCGCCTGCACGACGTCGCCCTCGCCGGCCGGCCCGAGCACGGTCACGAACGGCGCGTGGCAGACGTCCGCGAGCGAGTAGTCGCCCACGAGCCAGGGCGCGTCGCCGAGCCGCGCCTCGAGCACGTCGAGGTAGCGCGCCAGCGCCTCGCGTCCGCACCGCACCGACGGGTCGTCGCTCTGCACGCTCGGCGAGAACAGCGGCGCCAGCACGGCCTTCCACGCGGGTGCCAGGTAGTCACCGCTCCACAGCATCAGCTCGCGGGCGCGTGCACGAGCGGCAGCGTCCGCCGGCAGCAGCGGCAGCGTCGGATGACGATCCTCCAGGTACTCGAGGATCGCGACCGATTCGGCGATCACGAGCGTACCGTCCTCGAGCACGGGGACCTGGCCGAACGGGTTCAGGCGGAGGAACTCCGGCTGCCTCAGGGCGCCGCCGGGCAGGTCGACCAGCACCTCCTCGCACGCGAGGCCCTTCTCGCGCACCACGATCCGCACGCGGCGCGGGAACACCGAGAATGGATGCCAGTAGAGCTTCATGACGCCCTCCGTCGTCGCGTTGCGGCCGGCCCGCGCCGTCACCCGAGGGCCGCGAGCCCGGTCTGCTCGCCCATCGTGCGGATGTCCGCGACCTTCGCCGCGAAGAGGCTCCAGTCGTCGCGCTCCGCGATCGCGTCCCACAGTGCCTCGATCTCGTCGATCAGCAGCGAGCACGGCGCCGGGCGCTGGAAGTACGGCCGCGCGAGGCGCTCGGGGGCGCTCGGCGCGTACGCGTCCATCGCGGAGCGCAGCGGCACGAACGTCGGCCCCTGGTACTTGTCGGCCTCCGGGCTCGTGGCGGCGCGTGCGGCGCTCGCCGCTCCGCCGTGCCAGTCGAAGAAGAAGCGGTCGTAGCCGACGCGGCTCTCGACGAGGAACGCGCGGGTCAGCGACAGGAAATCGGCGTCGCGCTCGTCGCCGAGCGGCGTCAGGCCGAGACGGCGGAGCACGCCCTCGCGCCACGCGAGCAGGAACTCGGGCAGAAAGCCGTCGAGCGCGCGCGACAGCGCGTCCACCGACGACTGCTCGACCAGCGTGTCGGCGAAGCGCTGCAGGTTCCAGTGCACGCTCGTCGGCTGGCGCTCGTACGCGTAGAGGCCCCCGTGGTCGAAGTACGCGGCGGTGAACGCAGGATCGTAGACGGGGAGGAAGCGGTACGGCCCGTAATCGAAGCTCTCGCCGGTCACGTTCATGTTGTCGGTGTTGAGCACGCCGTGCACGAAGCCGGCGGTCATCCACGCGGCGCAGAGACCCGCGCTGCGCCGTGTGACGACGCGCAGGAACGCCGACGCCGGGTCCTCGCCCGCACCGACCGCGAGATCGGGTGCGTAGTGGCGGATCGCGTAGTCGAGCAGCTTGCGAATGCGCACCTGGTCCCCCAGCGCGAGCTGGCGCTGGAAGCTGCCGAAGCGCACGTGCGAGTGACCGAGGCGCACCAGCACCGACGAGCGCGTCGGCGACGGCTCGTCGCCGCGCCACAGCTGCTCGCCGGTCTCGAACAGGCTGAAGGTCTTCGAGGTCGGAACGCCGAGCGCCTCGAGCATCTCGGTCGCCAGCACCTCGCGCACGCCACCCTTGAGCGTCAGGCGCCCGTCGCCGTCGCGCGACCAGGGCGTGCGGCCGCTGCCCTTGGTCGCGAGGTCGAGCAGGCGTCCTTCCTCGTCGAGCAGCTGCGCGTACAGGAAACCTCGACCGTCGCCGATCTGGGGGTTGAAGGTACGGAACTGGTGCCCGTGGTAGCGCAGCGCGAGCGGCCGGGGCAGGTTCTCCGGCAGCGGGACGAAGGCCGCGAAGTGGCGCTCCCACTCGGCGGCGTCGAGCTCGCCGAGGCCGATCCTCTCCGCCCAGCGCTGGTTGCGGAAGCGCAGGCGGTGCTCGGGAAAGCGTGCGGCCTCGACGACGTCGTGGAAGCCGCCGTCGAGCTCGCCGATGCGCGGCGCGGGGCGGTAGCTCGTCGAGACCGGCATGGGGCCAGAAATCGGGGGCCGTGCGTCCGGTGCCTCAGGCGCCGAACGTCACCTTGCGGCCGATCTTCTCCGATACCACCTCGGCGACGCGGTCGTAGATGTCGTGCCCGTCGCGATCGTCCACCCACGAGCCGCGCTCCGGGCTCCAGTCGTAGTGCCAGGCGCGAACACCGGCAGCGAACCACATCTGGTGGTTACCCGACTGCCGGTTCAGGACGAAGCGGGCCTCGTCGGGGAACTCGATCGAGACCATGCCGTCGGTGGTGGAGAAGTCCACCTCGTCGGGGTCGAAGGCCTCGAGCCACGCCGCGACGCGGGTGAGGCAGGTGTCGGCGAGATGCAGGTACTCCTGAACGATCATCACCGTCGAGCCTAGCATCGCCTGCGAGCCGAGGCTCCAGGATCGCGCAGATTCCCTTCGCGAAGCGTTCCGGCGCCGAATCAGCTCGCTTCGGGCTGGGCGTGCTCGGCCTCGACCGCCCCGGCGGGCCCTTGTGCGGAGGTCTCGATGGCGGGCGCCTCGAGCAGCAGCGCGGTCGGGCTGGTGTCCACGAAGCGCTCGGTGAGGCGTTCGATCGCCGCCGACGCCCGATCGACGCCGGCCTGCAGCTCGCGCAACTCGTCGCGTGCGCGCGACAGCGACTGCAGGCGCTCGTCGCCGCGCTCGAGCGCGGTCGTGTTCTCGTTGCGCCGCGCCTCGATCTCGCGGCGGAACGCGCCGACGAGGGCACCGCTCGCATGCGCGAACGCGTCGCTGACGGTCTCCTTCGCGACCTCGCTCGCAAAGCGGGCGAAGCGGGCACGCAGCACCTCCCCGAGGACCACGCGCGTGGCGCCGAGGCGCTTCTGCTTGACCTTCCTCGGCAACGGCTTCTCGGGTGCCGCGTCCGGGCCGAGCAGGCGACGGCGCACCGACGCCTGGCTGCGCAGCAGCAGGTGGTCCCAGATGGTCTTCTTCACCTGCACGACCGGCACCGGGACGTCGAGCTTCGGCGCTTCGGTGCGCGGCGGTACGGGTAGCAGGGAAGCGAGGGTCGCGCGCGCGACGCCGGTCAGCTCCACCTGCGCGCGCCCGAGCTCGCCGCGGCTCTCGCGCAGCGCGGTCGCGACCGCGACCTCGCTGCCGAGGACGGTCTGCGTCACCTCGCGCGCGATCGCCGCGACCCGGTCGCGGTAGCCGTCGAGCACGCCGCCGAGCCCCTCGCGCAGCAGCTGGCCGAAGCTCCGGTCGCTGTCGAACCACGCCGCGAGTGCGGCGTCGGCCTTCTCCCCGGTCTCGGTGCGCACGGCGCCGCTGCGCTCGATCGTGATGCGCTCGACGTCGTCACGCACGCCACCGAGGGCGCCGTCCCAGCCGAAGCTCGCGAGGCGCGCGAGCGCCGCCGCGCGCGCGACGCGCTCCCCGCGGTCCTTCTCCAGCTCGTCGACCTGGCGCGACAGCTCGACCACCGGCGCGGAGCCGGTGATGCCCTTGAGCTCGTCGAGGATCGCACCGCCCTGCCGCAGGCTGTCACCGAGGAACGCGACCAGGTAGTCGGTGCTGTTCAGGTACTGGGTGAGGTCGGCCAGGAAGGCCGAGAAGTCGTCCGCGGGATCGCTCGTCGCGCTGCCGTCGTGCTCCTGCTCGACCGCGTGCCCCGGTCGAAGCCGCCTGCTCGCGGCACGCAGCAGGTCGATCGGGTAGATGCGCAGCCGGCCGTCGTCGCGCGCCTCCTTGAGCGACGCGTTCATCGCGAAGCGCTCGAACGCCGCGACGATCTGCTGCGGGTCGACAGACTCGAGGCTCGAGCCGAGCGAGCCGTCGGGCTGCAGGTCCTGCTTGGTCGAGTCGAGGTTGACCACGAGGAAGATGCGGCTGAACAGCCGCAGCAGGTCGGAAAACTCGGCGAACACCTGCTCGAGGAACAGGTTGTCCGTCTTGACGACGAAGACCGCGCTCGCCGCGGAGTCGCGACACTCGCGGGTCATCAGATCGTAGCCGAACTTCATCCGGCTGTAGAGGCCCGGCGTGTCGACCAGGACCGCGCCCGAGCCGGCGAGCTGCTCGGCCGGGGTACGGACGTCGACCCGGCGCACCGCGCGCGGCAGGTGCACGAGCGGATCGAACTCCTCGCCACCGCTCTCGCAGGCCCGGATCGCCTCGGCGAGCCCGCCGTGCGCCGTGCTCATCTGCGCGCGCATGTCGGCCACGTCGGTCAGGCGCTCGACGCTGCCGTCGTAGCGCGTGAGCACCAGCTCGCGCTGCTCCGCGTGGCTGAAGTAGACCATGCAGGGGTACGCCGGAAGCGCCGTGACCTCGCTCACGTAGGCGCCGCTCATCGCGTTCATGAGCGTCGACTTGCCGCTCTTGAGCGGCCCGAAGATGATGACGTAGGCCTGCTGCCGCTCCACCTTCTCCATCAGCGCGCGCAGCCGGTGGCGCGAAGAGAGCAGCGCCGGGAGGACGCTTCGTGCTGCCGTGTCGTCGTGCGTCTGTCCGACGCTCGCTGCGAAGCGATCGAGCGGCTCGAGTACCGGCCGTACACGTCCCTCGAACTCCTCGCAGAACTGACTCAGCACGGTTTGCATCGCGCAATCATTGCCGTCACTCGGTCGAATGTCCAGACGCGCGACGCTTCCCGCGACGATTTCGCTGGCGCGCGACCTGCATGCGCGCCGCGGCTGCAGGATGCGCCGGCGCGCGCGACGATTCCGCAGCGAAAGCACGCGCGGACGGCGCTCGCCGACACCACGGCGCAGCTGCGCGCAGGCTGTGCGCAGGCTGTGGAGAACGTGTGCACACGCTGTTCATTCACCGCGCAGCGCCAGCTGCATCCGCTCCCGGGCGTAGCCCGCCGTGTTCGCGATCTGCGAGACGACCAGCAGCAGCGCGAGACCGACGCCACGCGCACCACCGTGCGTCGCAAACGGTGCGCGCAGCAGGTCCGCGTAGAAGCGCGGTCGCTCGAGTGCGATCCGGGTGCCCTCGCGCTGCGCGCGCGCCGGAACGCGAACGCGCCGCGCCCGCAGTCGAAGTGCTGCCGCCAGAACGTGCCCATGTCGAGCACGTGCGCGTGGCGGACGACCGCCTCGGGCGCGAAGACCATGCGGCGACCGAGGCGCTGCCAGCGGTCGCAGAGGTCGCGGTCCTCGCCCGCCGGCCGCGGATACCGGGCGTCGAAACCGCCGATCACGAGCAGCTCGCGCCGCGGGAAGGCGACGTTGCTCGAGGCGAGAAACGTTGCCGCCCGTCCATCTGCGTTGTGGTGCGCGTAGAGGTGTTCCACCACCAGCTGGGACGCCGCCGACTACGGGTTCTCCGGCAGGGCGTTGACCGTCCTGCCGCCGATCGCCGCGTCGGGCTCGGCAGCGCAGCGGACGGCGAGCGCCGCGAGCCAGCCCTGCTGTGGAACGCAGTCGTCGTCGAGGAACGCGACCACCGTCCCGCGCGCGCTCTCGGCCCCGGCGTTGCACGCCGCCGCTGGGCCGGCGCGGCGCCGCTCGATCACACGCACGTCGAGCCGACCGCGCAGCCGCTCGATGACGGCACGCGACGGCGGCTCGCCGCCGTCGTTCACCACCACGACCTCCAGGTCCATGCCCGCACCGGCCGTCGCCGCGATGCCGTCGAGGCAGCGCGACAGCGCCGCGGGGCGATCGAAGGTCGGGACGACGATGGAGATCAAGGCTGGACCCGTGCACCCGCCGGGGTCCGCTCGACCCGGCGAAGCGGACGCTGCGATCTCGCGTCGAGCCGGCGATACCGGCGGCGGGAGGTCACCGAAGCTCACGACCCTCCGACCAGACCGTTTCGCGTCGCGTCCCGTCACGCCCGGACAGACCACCCGTCACGTCCGTCACGCCCCGGCAGACCGCCCGTCACGTCCCGTCACGCCCCGGCAGACCGCCCGTCACGTCCCGTCACGCCCCGGCAGACCACCGGACCGGCGGCCGCGTCGAGCAGACCGGCACGGAGCACC
>VGTK01000286.1 GCA_016874715.1 Deltaproteobacteria bacterium
GCGGCGCCAGCGGCGGCCGCGCGGCGGCCTGCGCCACGCGGCAGCCGGCGGGACCACCTGCAGAGTATCTGGCGCTGCTCGCACCCGGGGCCTTTGTTCAGAAGGGCGCTCCTCCCAAGACGACGACCTGGAAGTTTCTCGACAAGGAAGCGGACCTTCCGGGCGCCTTGGGACTCCATCAAGTGAAAGTCGTGTCGGGCAGGACGAACAAGGTCAAGCAATCCGCCGACGGCCGCAATCAGGCGATCCCCTTCTTGGCCAATCTGCCGGTCCGGGTGCGCCAGACGCTTCGCGTCGGGGACGACTGTGCGACGGCCCTGCTGAGCTGTGACGTCAAGCGCAGTGGCCGCGTCCTCCGCTGTCGTTCGACCAACCTCGGCTCGCCGAGCGGGGCGTTCTTGGACGGGACAGAGGGCTTCCGATGATCGAGTATAGAGAGGTGTTGGTTTCGCCGTCAGCCGAGCGCGCCCGCGGCCCGTAGTGCCGCGATCTTCGCGGCGTCGTAGCCCAGCACGTCGCGCAGCACCGCGTCGGTGTCGCAGCCGGCGGCGACGGCGGCGCGAGCGGGTACCGGCAGCGATTCGCCGATCGGTTTGATCGGCGAGGGCATCAGATCGGTTCCTGCCTCTTGGTGGTGGCGCAGCGGGAGGCGGTCGACGAACTGCGGGTCACGGGTGATCGACTTGACGTCATTGATGGGGCAGAGGGGGGTGTTCAACTCCTGCCCGAAGCGGACCCACTCGTCGGTGGTGCGCGTGGCGAAGGTCTCGTCGAGGGTGCGGCGCAGCGCGACGTTGCCGCGGGCGTGGTCGGCATACTTCGCGCCCGGGTTCTGTTCGAAGAGTTCTGGGCGTCCGATGCCCTCGCAGAAGTTCTTCCAGAACTCTCGTTCCGAGGCCATGAACAGGACGATCCCGTCCTTCGAGCGATAGTACTGATAGCGCACGGACTCGGTCATCGAGTTGTCGCCGACCGGACGCCGCTCGCCTTTGCCGTCGCCGTCGTTGCCGGTGACCTCGTCCTCGGGCCGCTCGTAGGCCTTGTTCCCCTCGATCCCGTTCCAGTTGAAGGCGGCGGCAGCATCGCTCTGCGCGACCTCGAAGCGCGCCGGCTCTCCGGTGGCGCGAGCGCGGATGATCGCCGCGCAGATGCCGAGCGCCGCATACAGCGGGCCGGCATTGATCCCGATCGTCGTGTAGCTCGGGATGGTCGGCTGCCCGGCCGAATTGATCGCGGGTCGCGCCGCGCCGGCCCACGCGTCATAGGCGATGCCGTGGCTCGGCATGTCCTTAGTAGGGCCCGGTCATGCCGTATCCCGAGATCTGGCAGAAGACGATGCGTGGGTTCACCTCGCACATCTTCTCGAAGCCGATGCCGCGGCGCTCCAGTGCCCCCGGCCGCATCGCCTCGATCACGGCGTCTGCGCCGCGCACGAGCTCGAGGTAGGCGGCGACGCCCTCGGGCTTGCGCAGGTCGATCACGATGCTGCGCTTGCCGCGGTTCAGGTGCCAGTGGAGCAGCGAGATGCCGTCGATGATCGGGAACGCCATCTTACGGACGTAGTCGCCGCCGGGGTTCTCGACCTTGATCACCTCGGCGCCGAGATCGGCGAGCTGCATCCCCACTCCTGCTGGGCCGAGCAGCGAGCTCTCGATGATTCGCACCCCGGCGAGCAGCCCCTGGTTCTTCTTCGAATCCGTCATCGACTTCTCCCGTTCGAGCGGCATTCGCCGCGTGCGATCGGGTATCGGTGCCGGGGCGCTCTCGCAACGCTCCGGCTGGGGGCCGTCGCCGACGCCAGCGCCCACGCGTGAGACGCGCACGCGGTCTCAGAGCGGCATCGTCATGAAGACCGAGAACGGATCGTCGACGTAGTCCGCGAACGGCCCGCAGCGCACGAAGCCGGCGCTCTCGTAGAGGCGCAGCGCCGGGGTGAACGCGGGCGTGGAGCCCGTCTCCAGCCACAGGCTCGTCATGCCGCGCCGGCGCGCCTCGCCGACGAGGTGTTGGAGAATCGCGCGACCGAACCCGCGGCCGAGCCGGCCGTCGACGACCCGCATCGACTTGATCTCGCCGCGCTCGGAGTCGATGTGAGCGAGCGCCCCCATACCGACCAGGTCCCCTCCGTCCCAGGCGCCCCACAGGGTCACCGAGGGGTTGCCCAGCTCGGAGAGATCGAGAGCATGCACGCTCTCGGGTGGGGAGTTCTCGTGCATCCCACGCAGGTGGCGGGCGACGAGCGCGCGGATCGCTTCGCCTGCGAGGTTCGTCACCTCGAGCCGCAACTGCGCCATGCAGACTACCTACCAGGCGAGGGTGCTGGGCGCCGCGCCGAGCGGTGCCGGATCAGAGACAGGGACAAGGGCTCAGCTCCTTCTGGTCACACCACGCGGCGCAGGTCTCCACGGCCAAGAAGTAGATGAAGTCGTTGCTGATGGTGCTGCCGGCGGCGTTCTTGATCCCGCCCCGGGAGTGGCAGCCGGTACAGTTCGAGCGCTCGTAGGATTCCATCGACGAGTTCCCGAGCCAGGGTCGAGTGGGGACCTCTGGGCCGACGCCACCCGGGTCCGCCATGATCGGGATCTGCGGCAGGATCTTCTCGCGGCTCTGGGGAGAGCCGAAGGCGGACTGGACGTTTTCGCATTGGCTCGGCTGCGAGGGAAACGCGAACCACTGCGTCGAGATCAACTCGTAGCGACTCCACACCGAGCGCTCGCCGATCGCCTCGGCGCAGGCTTGGTTCGCGGCGGCGGCGTCGGGATAGTAGTCGGCGACCGACACCTGCCGGCAGAGTCTCGAGAGCCCCGCCGTCGCGGCCGGGGGGAGATCGAGACACCAGCCGGGATCGGAGGCGGTGTCTGGATCGACGCATTCCCCGGCGGGCGCGTTGGAGCTCGGCGGGACGTTGCAAGCGGCGCAGCGCCCGGCGCTGCAGTTCGCCGCAGCGAAGTTGTAGTCGGCGGCGAGGCTCGCCGGGCAACCTTGGTTGACGCGGGGCTGCTGCTGGCCCGACGGCGGGAGGCCGCTGCAATCGGGTGCATTGCGCGCGTGCTCGAACGTCGCCCAGGTCCAGTTGGGCTGCTTGACGGTCTTGTGGACGACGTGCATCCCGACCAGGCTCAGGGTGCGGCGCTCGCAGGACGCTACGCCGTCGCTGCTGCGATACGCGGGCGTGTACACGAGGATGTCCTCGGTGTGGTAGCGCTCGTCGGGAAGCCCGCCGTCCATCCACGCGAGCTTCAACACCAGGCCCCCCATCTCGGGATCGGCGGGGTTGCCCCCAGTGTACGACGCGTCACCGCAAGGGAAGGAAATGCCCGTGTCGAGGGCCTGCAGCGTCTCCCAGTCGTAGTAGTGGTTGCGGGTGATGAACTCTTAGGTGGCCGGGCTGACGAGGATCTCGTAGCGCAAAAAATGCCCTTGGCTATCGAGCACGGGCGTGTTCGAGAGACCGCCGGTCTTGGCCTCGAGGAAGGCATCGTCGGCCTTGTCGATGTTGTCGAGGACGCGCAGCGACTCGTGGCCGGCCACGGCGCGACACTCCGGCGGGAGGTATCGGCTACCCGACCGGGAGCAATCGCCGTCAGGGCAGGCGCAGCCGGTGGGATCGAGGTTGCACTCGATCAAATCCACGCTCGACGACCAGCGGCTCCACTGCGTGGGGTTGTCGCCGTCGCGAGCGATGCGGCCGCCGACCTCGGGGGCGTTGAGGGCGAGGAAGGTCTGCCAGGAGTTCTGCTCGAAGTCGGCCTGCGTCGCCTGGGCGAGCGGCTGCGGGAGGTCGGCGGGGAGGACGTACTCGAGTGAGCATGACGGCTCGGACGGGCCGCTCGAGCCGCGGTCGCTGCAAGCGGCGATCCCGGCCATGACGATGGCGAGCGCCACGATCGGGAGCAGACGCGTCTCGAATCCCAAGCGCCATCCGTTCGATCGAGAGCGCGTCGGGCTGTCGTCACGGGGGCTGCGTTCGCACTGCATGGCCTCTCCTCCGATCGGCGGGCGCCGTTAGCGAGCGCCGTGTGTCGCGCGGCGGATAATCGGGCAAGCTCCGAGAGGAAGCAAGGAGATGCGCGGGCGTCGCCGACGAGCACCCCCGGACCGTGTCATTCGAAGACTACTCTGGAACGCCCCGGCTGTTCCCCCTCCGTGCGATGGCGCGATCGGAGGGGGCGATGCCCGACCTTCTCGGCGCGGTGGCCCGCAAGCTCACGTGGTGGACCGTCTGCCGGGCCCTGCACGGGAGCGGAGCCCGTCGAGCACTCGCTCCAGGCCCGAGATCACGACGTCCAGGTCGAATTCGAAGGTGTCCGCCGCGCGGCTCTTCGTGAGCTGCGCGATGGCGCGTGTCATCGCCGGGTAGCGGCGGTGTGCCGTCGAGGCACCCGGCAGGGCCGCGGACACACGCTGGGCCTCACGGATGGGAGCGTGGACGCTCGCCGCTCCCCCCGGCCCGGCGGTGACGGCGACCCGCGCAACGAGCCAGACGGCGCGGCCCGCGTCGCCGGGGCGAAACCCGGCGCGGATCAACATCGCCAGCCCCTCCTCGGCCACACCCAGGCGGCGCAGATCGAGCGGGCCGCTCAGGTCGACGCGCAGCGCGCGGCCGGCCCGACCGAGATCACGGCGCGCGCGCCGCCCAAACTCTCGTAGCCACTCGCGCCAGTCTGTGGTGCGGGGAACCTCGAGCTCGTCCATGAGCCGTGTCGCGGCGAGCGCGCGAACCTGCGCCAACCCGGCGACGTGCCCGTAGAGTGCCGGCGTGGTCACTCCGAGCCGCTCGGCGATGGCCCGCATCGACGCGGTCTCGAGGCCGAGATCGAGGGCGGCTTGGACGATGACCTCGCGGCCGACCCGCGGCGGTCGGCCGCGACGGGCTCCCCGCGTCTTCTCCGCGCTCGCCCGGGCGACGAGTCTGCGGCGACGAGCGTGGGCCGGCGAGTCCGCGCTTGCCTTCGTCCTCATTTGTGAAACAGATTAAGTAACTCAGCTTCAGAAAACAACGTACCAGGGGCCCGGTAGCGGACCTCCGAGGATCGGACGATGGCGATGTCGAGTGACGTGAAGTTCGAGCTGCGCAGTGGCGAGACCTGGCGCGATCCGTTCGCGATGTACGCGGCGCTACGCGAGCACGATCCGGTGCACTACGTGGCGTCCGGCGACTTCTACGTGCTGACCCGGTTCGCGGACGTCTGGGCCGCCGCCGGCGATCCGGAGACCTTCTCCTCGGCGCAGGGCTTGACGGTTGCCTACGACGAGCTCGATGCGACCGGTCTCGCGGTGGCGATGCCGATGGTCTTCCTCGACCCGCCGGCGCACACCGAGTTTCGGCGCCTGGTGACTCGCGGGCTCACGCCGCGGCAAGTCGCGACCATCGAGCCGGCGGTGCGCGAGTTCGTCGTCGAGCGCGTCGAGTCGGCGCGCAGGGCGGGCGAGGTCGACATCGTCGAGCATCTGTTCAAGCCGCTGCCGAGCTTCGTCGTGGCGCACTACCTCGGGGTGCCGGCCGAGGATCGCGCACTCTTCGATCGCTGGACGGAGGCGATCGTCCAGGCGGCGGCGAGCGGCAAGCCCACGGCGGCCGGGAACCCGTTTGCCGAGCTGCTCGGCTACTTCGCCAGCCTCATCGAGCTCCGCCGCTCCGACCCGGGCGACGACATCGTCTCCGATCTCGCGCGTCTCGGCGAGGACACGGTGACCACCGCGCGCATCCTGGGCTTCGCGTTCACGATGGTCACCGGCGGCAACGACACGGCGACAGGCATGCTCTCCGGGGCCGCGTGCCTCCTCACCGAGAGCCTCGAGCAGCGCGCCCGCTTGCTCGCCGATCCGGGTCTGATCCCCGGCGCCGTCGAGGAGATCCTGCGCTTGACTTCTCCGGTGCAGAATCTCGCGCGAACGACTCGCCGCGACGTGGAGATCCGGGGCGTCAGGGTGCCGGCCGGCAAGCGGGTGCTGCTGGGCTACGCCGCGGCCAACCGTGACCCGCGGGAGTTCGGCCCGACCGCCGAGCAGTTCGACGTGAGGCGGGCGATCTCGAAGATCCTCACCTTCAGCTACGGCACGCATTACTGCATCGGCGCCGCCGCAGCGCGCCTGCAGGGCCGTGTGGTGCTCGAGGAGCTGCTGCG
>VGTK01000287.1 GCA_016874715.1 Deltaproteobacteria bacterium
AGCACGAAGCGACCGCGGGGAGCGAGGCTCCGCGCGGCTCCGCCGCGTGGAGCGAGGGGCGCGAAGCCCCTCGTCGAAACAGCACGAAGCGACCGCGGGGAGCGAGGCTCCGCGCGGCTCCGCCGCGTGGAGCGAGGGGCGCGAAGCCCCTCGTCGAAACAGCACGAAGCGACCGCGGGGAGCGAGGCTCCGCGCGGCTCCGCCGCGGGGAGCGAGGGGCGCGAAGCCCCTCGTCGAAACAGCACGAAGCGACCGCGGGGAGCGAGGCTCCGCGCGGCTCCGCCGCGGGGAGCGAGGGGCGCGAAGCCCCTCGTCGAAACAGCACGAAGCGACCGCGGGGAGCGAGGCTCCGCGCGGCTCCGCCGCGTGGAGCGAGGGGCGCGAAGCCCCTCGTTCAAACGGAGGGGGTCTGTAAGCCGGATTCTGTCCCCGGCCGTAACGGGCCGGGCGACGGTCATTCCTCTGGGCGCACGATTGCTCGTGGGCTCGATGCGGTCGGACCCGGGTTCAGCGGGCGGGCCACCCTCCCCCAGTTTGACCTTGCTCCGGACGGGGTTTGTCGAGCGCCGCGGCTCTCGCGCGCGGCCGGTGGGCTCTTACCCCACCTTTTCACCCTGACCGAGAACGCCGAAGCGCCCCCGGCCGTCTGGTTTTCTGTGGCACTTTCCCCCGATCACTCGGGGCCGCGGTTGGCGGCCGTCCTGCCCTGCGGAGTCCGGACTTTCCTACCGGGCTTGGCACCCGGTCGACCGTCCGACCCCCTCCGTTCGTCGTGCGAC
The DNA here is from genome assembly GCA_016874715.1 of Deltaproteobacteria bacterium. Classification (GTDB taxonomy): domain Bacteria; phylum Desulfobacterota; class Binatia; order UBA12015; family UBA12015; genus VGTK01. The sequence goes on from VGTK01000287.1 coordinate 780, forward strand.
GTCCGCATCGGCTCCTTCCATCCTCGATCGACGAAGGCCCGAACGGCGTCTCGATCTGCCGCGAGCGACGCGACGGCGCTCAGCCGCCGGTCGAGCTCGCTTCGCTCTCCTGGTCGGGTCGGTGGAAGAGGATGCGGTTGCAGCTCGGACAGATGTGCACCTCGCGTCCCTTCTGGATCTCGATGTAGAGCTGCGGCGGGAGGTGCATGTTGCACCCGACGCAGATCCCGCGCCGCACCTCGACGACCGCGACCCCACCGCGCCGCTCGAAGATCTGCTGGTAGCGTTTGCGCAGCGGAACGCTGAGGCGTGCCGCGATCGACTCGCGCTCGGAGCGGTCGCCGTCGATCTCCGCGCGGAGCTGGCCCATGCGGCCGCGTGAGGCCTCCGCATGGCTCGCGACGCGCTCCTCGAGAGTGGCCAGCTCGCTCTCCGCCTCGCGCAGGCCACCATCGACGGCCTCGGTCTGCTCGAGCAGGGTCAGGATCTCTTCCTCGAGGCGCGAGTTCGATTCCTTCGCAACCTCGATCTCGCGCTGCGCGACGATGAGCTCCTTGTCGTTGCGGATGCGCCCGAGGCGCATCCGCCGCTCCTTGTTCTTGCTCTCGGCGTCCTGCAGCTGCGCCTCGAGATCGCGGCGCCGGCTGTTCGCGGTGCCGGATTCGGCCCGCGTGCCCTCCACCTGCTGGCGCTTGGCGGCGAGCGCTACCTGAAGCTCCGTGGACTGACGCTCGAGCTCGGCGAGCTCGAGCTGGCGCTCGCGGTTCCTCCGATCGATTTCCTGTAGACTCGCTAGGATCTCAATCAGGGTCGGGTCCAATCACATGCTCCTTGCCGGTCTGAACGTCTAGCACCTCGATCCCTCGGTGCAAGCGCCCCGGGCAGGCTGCGAGCCGGGCGGCCGGCCCTTCCGCTGCAGGCCGATCGCAGGGACGGTCGCGCCGGAGCCCCCGGCCGCCGCCCCGGCCACGCGGCACGCGCGGTCGCAAGACCCGATCCGCACCGGCGGGGCTCGCCGCGAGGCCCGATCCGCACCGGCGGGGCTCGCTGCGCGCGCCCCGCCGGCTGCCCGACGCCGGTTAGGGCAACAGGTCATCGAGCATCGGCAGGTCCGCTGCTGCCGTTCGCGGACCTCCTACCGGTGACGTGGCGTCGCCCACGGACTGACGTCCACCGCGGGAGAGGGGGGCACACGTGCATGCGCAGGCTCGCAGGCGCGGGCATAGCACCTGTTTTTCTGCGGGATGCCGCCGATCGGGCGCTGGCGGGATGGAACGGGTGCGTTTCGGTCGCACTCAAGGGCGGGGGTGGGAGGTCCACCCCCACGACCCTTGGTATTGACACTGGGCCCGCCAGGCCTCGAACCTGGGACCAACCGGTTATGAGCCGGCCGCTCTGACCAACTGAGCTACGGGCCCGTGCACGAACGACGGACGCCGAACGGTCGCGCAATTCCGAGGCGACCGCAAGGCGTCCGTCGCACGCGCGCGGGGCGCGCGTCAATCATTCAAGCGAAGGACCTGCGCGATGTCCCCGGTGCCGAACGTGCTGCCGAGGTTCTCGTCGAGGTTCACGAACGGGATCACGAGACGCGCGCCGGAGCTGGCGGTCCAGCTCGCACAGCTGAAGCCGGTGCCCGCGAGCGTCACCGTGAACGGGTTCGCATTCGGACACGCGGTGCCGAACAGGCTGCCGGTGCAGCGCCGTGGCGAGTCGATGCGCGCCGTCACGCTGCCGGTCGAGAGCGCGAGCGACTCGACCGGACGGCTCGCCCACGCGGCGTCGGACACACCGGGGCACGTGGTGGTGCCGTTCACCCGCATGCGCTTGACGCGCACGCGGATCACCGCGGCGCCCGGACCGCTGCTCGTACCCCCGCTCGACGGCGTCCACCACGCCGGGTCGAGCGCCGGCGCGGGCGGAGCGCCGGTGCCGTTGCTGTTCACGATCAGCGTCTGGTCGGCGTTCGAGCCGCCGTCGCAATCGACGAAGCCGAGCGCCGACGGGTCGTCCTCGAAGCGCCAGCACGCACCGCACGAGCCGCCGCAGTTCGGCGTCTGCGTGTCGAGGTCGACGCCGATCACGACCGGCGTCGTCAGGATGACGTCGGCGCGCCCGAGGACGTCCGGCACGCCACCCGCGAGCTGCAGCGGTCCCGACGTGAAGGCACCCTTCGAGCCGCTGCACACCGTGCCGGGGATGCCGCCGGTCGGGTTGCCGTGCGCCTTGAGGAACGAGCCCGCCACGGTGTCGGCGGGACAGAACGCGCTCGATCCGGTCGCGACCGAGAACGACAGCGTGCCGAGGGCGCCCGGCGTCGGCGTCGGCGTGAACACCGGCGTCGGCGACGGGGTCGGCGCCGGCGTGGCCGTCGGACCAGGCGTCGGCGTCGCGGTCGGCACCGGGCTCGCGGTCGGCTGCGGCGAGTGGGTCGGCTGCGGCGTCGCGGTCGGCGGCGCGACCAGGCTCGTGCACGTCGCGGTGACGCTCACGAAGTGGCCGTCGCTGTTCGCGACGCGGCTGCCGACGCCGGGATAGTCGTCGGCGTCCATGCACGACGCGATCCCGTTCGGGACGAGCTGCGAGTCGAGGCCGAGACGGACCGCGCACTCGGAGCCGGTGTTCGTCGAGTCGCCGTTGCTCGAGCAGCGCGTGTTCCACGCGAAGTGCAGCGTGTGCGCGACCGCCGCTCCGGTGCCCGCGCCGGTGATCAGCGCGCTGCCGCTCTGGAGGAACGGCGCGTTCGCGTCGGGCGCGCTCGACAGGTCCGCCGGCGCGTTCAGCGCCAGTGACCCGCTCGCCAGCGTGCCGCCGGTAGCGGTACCCGACACCGAGGTCAGCTGCGCGAGCGACGCGAGCGTCGTGCCGAAGAACGGCAGGTCGCAGCCGTCGCCGTTGTCGCGGTTGATGGTGTGCGCGCCGCGCAGCGTGGTCGCCACCTGCAGCTGGTAGGTGCTGCCGACCGGACAGGTGACCGCGAAGCCGACGGTGTAGTCGGCGTTCGCGTCCGCGGTCACGCCGCCGCCGCCGGTCGGTACCGCCTCGCAGTCGGTCGCGACGCTCTGCTGGAAGCGCGTGGTGAACGTCCCCGCACCCTGCGAGACGATCGCGGTGCTGGAGCGCGCGGCGTCGTAGCAGTTGCCGAGCGCCGTGTACTCGGGCGACCAGTTGTCGCTCGCGTCGGTGAGGGTCACGGTGCCGATCTGCGCCGGCACGGTGGTCGGCACCGGCGGCGGCGTCGGCGCGGGCGTCGGGCTCGCCGTCGGCGCGGGTGTCGGCGTCGGTCCGGGCGTCGGGCTCGCGGTCGGCGCCGGGCTCGGCGTCGTCGTGGGCGGTGCCGCCGTGGGGGTCGGCGACGGGGTCGGCACCGGCGTCGGCGTCACCACGGGACCGGTCACCGGCTCGAGGTCGAGGCGGAACGCCTGGGCGAGGTCCACGACCTGATTGACGATCGGTGCCGTGAAGTCGAGCGCGTAGAGCGGCGCCACGATGCTGCCCGGCGCCGCCGCCGCGGTGCCCCAGCCCGCGCACGCGAGCGGGACGCCCGCGAGGCTCGCCTGGTTCGTGCCGGCCGCGCCGGGCGCACCGCCGATCCAGTCGTTCTCGACCGTGCTGGCGGCGAGACCGGTCGTGAACGCCGAGCGGATCACCGGCGACGAGGAGTAGTCGAGCGCGCTGCACGAGGCACCGTTCAGCGGCGCGACGGCGAAGCGCAGCTCGACGCGCACCACGCCCGAGCCCGCGGGCGCGCCCGGATCGGCGCCGCCCGGGACGGTCAGCACCGACGGGTCGGCGGCGGCGGCGCCGTTGCTGTCCACGACCAGGTCGACGTCGGGATCGGTGCCGCCGTCGCAGTCGAGCCAGCCGGTCGCGAGCGGATCCTGCGCGATGCGCACGCAGATCGTGCCCTGCGTGCCGAGCTGCTGTGCGGTGTCGAGAAAGTTCGCGCCGAGGTGCGTCGTGCCGACGAGCTCGAGAGGAGCGATTCCGTCGCCGGCAGGCGCACCGAGTGCGAGGACGATGCGGTCCGGACCCCACTGCCCGTTCGCCGCGTTGCCGAAGATGCCGGCGCCGGTGAAGTCGAAGAGCCGCAGCCACGTCGCCGCGCCGTCGTCGACCGGCAGCAGCGCGCCGGGACCTGGCTGCACCGCGAACGCCGTGCACGTGCGGCCCGGAGGACAGACGAACGCCGGCGTGGGCGTCGGCGTCGGCGAGGGACTCGGCGAAGGCGTCGGCGTCGGCACGGCGCAGGCGAGCGACGGCTTGGTCGCCAGCATGTTGCCGGCCTCGTTGCGCTTGAAGGTCTCGAACCGGGCGCAGTACTCGCGGTTGCCGGTCGAGAACGACACCTCGACCGACGGCGGGAACCCGAGCGGCCCGATCAGCGCGGGGTACCCGGCGCCGCGCAGCTTCAGCACGAGACGCCGCTTGCCGTACACGACGCTCTGCACGCCGGCGATGGTGCCGAAGCGGTCGACGTACTTGAAGCCGGTGCCCGCCGCGCGCCAGCTGCCGCACGGCAGCACGACGTCGCCGGTGTCGAAGCCGTCGGATGCGCGGATGCGGACCACCGGGTTCGCCGGGCACGCGATCGGATCGAGCGCGGGCAGCAGCGCGTCGTCGGACGAGATGGTGATCACCGCGCTGTTGCGCGCCGGCACCACGAAGGCGCGGAAGCGCGCGCTCTTGCCGCCGGTCAGCGCGACCGGGTCGCCGCCGGCGTGCGACGCGGGCAGCAGGGTCGCGACCGTCAGGCAGACGACCAGCACGCGCAGAGTTCGAGAATGGTTCCGTGAGCCGCTCATCCCAGCCACCTCTCGCGGTTGGGCGAGCGTGGCACGCCCGCACCGAGCGACCGTCGCATAGGAGCTTGACCACGGTGCAGTCAAGCGGCTCGTCGCCGAAGTCGTTCCTGGCCGAAGCCGGGGCCGGCGGCGTCCTACGTATCCTCCTCCGCGTCGGTGTCGAAGTCGGGCTCGTAGGCGTCCGAGAGGTCCGGCGGCACGTCGTACGGTTCGCGCGCGGACTCCCCGTGCAGCCCCCCCTCACGCGAAGCGGCCGCGCCGCCGGGAGCCGCGGAAGCGGGGGCGTCGTCGACCTCGCGGGCGTCGTCGTCGTACGCACCGTCGACCTCGCGGGCGTCGTCGTCGGACGCACCGTCGACCTCGCGTGCGTCGTCGTCGTACGCACCGTCGACCTCGCGGGCGTCGTCATCGTACGCGCGGTCGGCCTCGCCGGCGTCGTCGTACGCGCGGTCGAGCTCGTAGCCCGCGTCGGCGACTGCCTCCTCGTCCGCGCCGGCCGCCGTCGCGTCGCCCCCCCGGTGCGCGCCGGCC
>VGTK01000288.1 GCA_016874715.1 Deltaproteobacteria bacterium
CTCGGCAAGCTCGGCACGACCACCCCCGAGGCGCTCGCGGCGTTGCGCACGGCGGCCCGAGCGGACGACGGGAGCCTCGCCCGGGCCGCGACCAGCGCGCTCCGCATCCTCTTGCCGCCGGGTTGAGCGCGATCCGGGCTCTGGTAGAGCCTCGCCATGTCGATCACGAGCATCGCCCCGGCCGCGCCGGACAACCCGTTCGCACCGCTTGCCGCACGCGCCCTCGCCGGCGAGGCACTGACCCGCGACCAGGCGCGCGGGGTGCTTGCCGTTCCGGACGAGCGTCTCACCGATCTGCTGGCCGCCGCGTTCACCGTGCGCGAGCGCCGCTGGGGCCGCAAGGTCAAGGTCTGCGTGCTGCAGAACGCGCGCTCCGGCCTCTGCCCCGAGGACTGCGGCTACTGCTCGCAGTCGAAGGTCTCGACCGCAGACATCGACACCTACCGCCTGATGCCGCACGAGGAGCTGGTGCGCAAGGCCGACGACGCGGTCGCACGCGGCGCGCGCCGCTACTGCATGGTGACCAGTGGTCGCGGGCCGAGCGAGCGCGACATCGAGCAGCTCTGCGCCGCGACGCGCGACATCAAGCAGAGCCACCCGGATCTCGAGATCTGCGTCTCGGTCGGCCTGATGGACGACCCGGCGGCGCAGCGCCTCGCCGACGCCGGCGTCGGCTGGGTCAATCACAACCTGAACACCAGCGAGCGCTTCTACCCGAAGATCTGCACCACGCACACCTACGCCGATCGTGTCGCGACCGTGCAGGCGGCGCAGCGTGCCGGCCTCAACACCTGCTGCGGCGGCATCGTCGGCATGGGCGAGGACGACGAGGACGTCGTCGACCTCGGCTTCGCGCTGCGCGAGCTACGGGTCGACTCGCTGCCGGTGAACTTCCTGATCCCGATCGGCGGCACACCGCTCGAGGAGCGGCCGGTCACGCACGCGACGCGCGCGCTGAAGGCGCTGTGCCTGATGCGCTTCCTCAATCCGGACGCCGACATCCGCGCGGCCGGAGGCCGGGAGCGCACGCTGGGGGAGTGGCAGCCGCTCGCGCTCTACCCCGCCAACTCGGTCTTCGTGAACGGCTACCTGACCACGCCGGGGCAGGCCGCTGCCGAGGCCGAGAAGATGGTCTCCGGCATCGGCTTCGAGCTGGAGGCGGATTGAAGCGAGGAGACCCGCAGGTCCTGTGAACGGGAGGGGCCACGACGCCCCTCCCCCACGCGGCGAAGCCGCGTGGGGGACCACTCGGCGCGCGCCCTGCGGTCAGCCGCGGGCGCCGCGCGCGGCGGGACCGTCCGCTACTTCTTCACCGGCGGAGCTTCCCGCCTGGTCTGCGGGATGCCGATCTGCTGCAGGTGCTCGCCGAGTGAGCCGTCGAAGTGGTCGGCGATCTCGGTCGGCGTCCACCCGCCCTCCTTGAACATCGACGCGATCGGCCGCGGCGTCTGGAAGATCGTGAAGGCGAAGCCGCGGCGACCGAAGATCTGTCCGTTCACGTGGGCGGCGCGCTCCGAGGCGAGGTACGCGACGATCGCTCCGTTCAGGTCCGGGTTCATCTCCGGCGCCACCGGACGGTTCTCCATGCCCGGCATGCTGCCGACCATTCGCGTCATCCCCGATGGCGCGAGCGCGTTCACGGTGATGCCGTACTTCGCGAGCTCGATCGACCAGGTGAACGTGATGCCCATCAGCGCGGCCTTCGCTGCGCCGTAGTTCGTCTGGCCGAAATTGCCGCGCAGTCCCGCACTCGAGGTGATGTTGATGATGCGGCCGTAGTTCTGGTCGCGCATCAAGGGGATCGCGTGGCTGCCGCAGTTGAAGCTGCCCTTGAGATGCACGGCCAGGACGGCGTCGAAGTCCTCCTCGGTCATCTTCATGATCGATCGGTCGCGGACGATCCCGGCGTTGTTCACCAGGATGTCGATGCGGCCAAAGGAGTCGACGGCGGTACGGATGATGCCCTTGGCCGTCGTGTGGTCGGAGACCGAGTCGTAGTTCGGAACGGCCTTGCCGCCGAAGCCCGCGATCTCCCGGCACACCTCGGCGGCAGGATCCTGCTCGGATCCGCGCCCATCGAGCGAGCAGCCGACGTCGTTCACGACGACGTTCGCGCCCTCGCGTGCCAGCGCAAGGGCGATCCCACGCCCGATGCCACGTCCCGAACCGGTGACGACCGCGACCTTTCCCTGGAGCAGCATGAGATCCTTCCCAAACCGTGAGGGTTTGAGCCCCGAACCGTGAGGGTTTGAGCGACGAAACTGCGCGTCGGCTAACACGCAGCGGCGCTGGCTTGCAATTCTCCGGGCGGCGCGGCCACAACAACCCGTGCTCCTGCTGGGCGACATCGTCCGCCGTCACGCCGGCTACCGGGGCGGACGGCTCGCCTACGTGGTCGATCACGCCGACGGGCGCTCCGATCGCGTGACCTACGCCGAGCTGAACGACGGCGTGAACCGCCTCGCGCACGTGCTCGCAGCTCGCGGCGTGCGCCGCGGCGACCGTGTCGCGATCCTGGCGCACAACTGCGTCGAGTACCCGTGGACCTATTTCGCCTGCAGCAAGCTCGGCGCGATCGTCGTGCCGGTGAACACCCGCTACAAGCGCGACGAGATCCGCTACGCGCTCGACTTCGCGGAGGCGCGAACCGTGCTCGTCGGACCGGAGTTCCTCGCCGATGTGCAGGCGCTGCGCGACGCGGGCCTCCTGCCGAGCCTGCGCGAGACCCTGCTCGTCGACGCGAACCCGGTGCACGCGGCAGAGGCGGCAGAGCGCCATCCGGCGATCACCGCCCTCGCGCCGCTGCTGGCCGCCGCAGACCGGCACGAGCCCGAGCCGCTCGACCCACCCGACGAGCGCGACGCGCACGTGATGCTGTTCACCAGCGGCACTACCGGAGCCGCCAAAGGCGCGCTGCTGTCGCAACGCTCGTACGTCCTGCAGGCCGGCCTCACGCAGACCATGAACGGCCTCACCGACGAGGACGTCGGCCTCAGCATGTTCCCGATGTTCCACATGGGGGGCTGGGCGACGCCGCTCGGCTACTGGTCGATCGGCGGCACGGTGCTGATCATGCGACGCGCCGACCCGCGCGCCATGCTGGCCGCCGTGGCCCGCGAGCGCGTCGCCTATCTCTATGCCGTGCCGACGGTCTACAACGCGATGCTCGCGCTGCCCGAGTTCGGCACGTTCGACCTCTCGTCGCTGCGCCTGCTCGGCGGCGGGACCGCGTACATGCCGCGGGAGCAGCTCGAGCGCATCACGGGCGCCTTCGGCGTCGACGCGATGGTCGTCATGTACGGACAGACCGAGGCGGGGCCGGTGTCGTGCCTGCGCGCGCGCGACCTCTGGCGCAAGGCGGGCTCCGTCGGGCAGCCGGTCAACGACGTCGACGTGCGCATCGTCGACGCGAGCGGAGGCGACGTGCCGCCCGGGGCGCCGGGCGAGATCGTGGTGCGCAGCGACTTCAACATGCTCGGCTACTGGCGCATGCCCGACGCGACCGCCGCCGCCTTCGCGGGCGGCTGGCTGCACACCGGCGACGTCGGCCTGTGGGACGCGGAAGGATTCCTGCACATCGTCGGGCGCGCGAAGGAGATGATCAAGACGGGCGGGGAGAACGTCTTCCCCGCCGAGATCGAGCAGACCCTGCTCGCCCATCCCGACATCGCAGAGTGCGCGGTGGTCGGCGTCCCGGATCCGGACTGGGGCGAGAGCGTGCTCGCGGTCGTCGTACCGCGCGCCGGGTCGTCGCTCTCCAATGGCGACGTCGTCGAGCACGTGCGGACGCGGCTCGCCGGCTTCAAGAAGCCGCGCCACGTGCGATTCCTCGCGGAGCTGCCGCGCACCGCGTCCACCCGACAGGTGCAGAAGGCGCTCCTGGCCGACCGTTTCGTGCACGGCTGGTAGCCGCTCGGACGAAACGAACACCCGTGCGCCGCCGCCCGATTCCGGTCCGTCCGCCCCACCAGCGCTCTCGCGTGCGGATCTCGCTCGCCGCGCTGCTGCTGCCATTCCTCGCGATCCTGGTCCAACTCGGCATGGAGCCGTCGCGGCGCCCGCTCGAGGAGCGCGAGGCGGTGCTGGCGATCGACGTGCAGCGCCTGCGCCGCGGCGCCGAGGCGATCGGTACGGCGACGCACGGTCCGTGGACCGCCACCACGCTGTCGCTGGTCGCCGGGACGCCGCGGCTGGTCGGCAACCGCGAGCTGCAGCTGCGCCTGCCCGGCATCCTCGCCGGCGCCGCCGCGATCGGCGCCCTCACGCTGCTCGGCCGGCGGATGTTCGTACCGCGCGTGGGCATCGCGACCGCGCTCCTGATGCTCGCCGTGCCGTCGGCCCGCCAGCTGATCGGCTTCGGGCTCGGTGGCGAACCGTTCTTCGTGCTGGCGATGTCGGTGGCGCTGCTCGCCATCCGCGAGATGGCGCTCGCCCGGGGCGCGGCGGTGGTCGCGGGACTCGCCGGCGGCGTCGCCTGCGCGGTCGCCGGCGTCGATGGGCTCTGGCTGCCCTTGCTGGCTCTCGTCTGGCTACGCTTGCACCGGGGGCTCACCTTCCGGAGCGCCGGGGTCGTCGTCGGAACGACCGGTGGCGTCGCCGCGGTGCTGCTCGTCGTGGGCTGGCTCGCCTTCGGGCGCGACGCCGGCCTGCCCCTGCTCCCCGAGGGGTACGGGCCGTACGGCTACCTCGACCCGACGCTCGTCCGCCCGCGACCGACGGGAATGCAGCTGCTGCCGCTCGCCCCGCTGGTGCTGCTGGGTGCGTTCTCGATGCGCAGCGCGTGGTGGCGCAGCGAGTCGTTCCAGCTCCTCCTGCTGTGGCTCGTGCTCGCGGGCGCCACGTGGGTCGTCACCGGTACCGCTGCAGGCGCCCTCACGGCGATCCTCATGACCGCGGCGGCAATCGCGCTGCTCGCCCTCGAGCACACCCGGCGCCTGATCGCGGTGCCGGCGTGCGCGATCGCTCTTGGCCTGGCGTTCGAGATGAACCGCGCGGCGCCGCAGGGAAACGAGAGCCAGATCCTCGAGCGCTGGGCGATCCGCGAGACCGGACGCTTCGTCGGCCGCGTGATCGACCCGGGACGGACCATCGCGGCGGACGCTCGCGCCGCGCGGCGGCTCGCGTACTACGGCAACCGTCGCATCGAGCTGCTGCCGGCCGGCACGTCGCCAGCCACGGAAGTCGACTACGTCGTCGTGCCCCGCGACGAGTTCCGCTCGCTCCGCGAGACACACGGCAGCGCCGCGGAAGCGTCTTCGGACCACCTGGAAGCGCGCGTCAGGCGGGTCGCCGAGTTCGGCGGTTGGGTCGTGGCGCGGGTCTCCGAGGGCCCGGCCGAGCGGACCGTGAACCGCAGTCGGAATTCGTCTTTCGTTCGCCCCCGATGAACAAGATTAACTAGTAAAAACAACAGCTTGGAACTGAGTGGGAGATCGTGAATTGACTTGCGGACCCGGCGTCTTTAACGTCGACCGTGCAGCCTTCCAGCCCGGATTTCCCGCAATGCGCATGATCCTTCCACCCGTTCGCGAGCGTCGGCAGATCGACCGTCTGCTGTCGTCGTTCTTTCACGAGAACCGCGAGCTGGAGTTCCGGCGGGCGCTGGTCCAGATGTGCCGCTACTACCGCCTGGTGACCCCGCGCATCACCTGGTTCGAGTATCTGGACTGGGGGAAGACGGCGGGCCGGACCTACGAGAACGGCGAGATCCACCTGGTCCACCCGGAGAACTGGAAGCGCGGCCGCAAGTACAACTCCGAGCGCCGGTGGATCAACATGATCTACCACGAGATGGGCCACTACATCTTCTGGGCCGACGCGGAGCGCAAGGCCGACACGTTCGCAAACCGCATGGTCCGTGGCCTCGGCGGCGCCGGCGCGACCCGCACCCTGAGGATGCCGCCGGCCGGCGCCACCCCGTTCGGCTTCGATCGGATCGGCGAATCGGCGGTCGCCGCGCGGCGCAGCGGCCGCGGCCGTGCCACGC
>VGTK01000289.1 GCA_016874715.1 Deltaproteobacteria bacterium
GCTCCAAGCCCGTCGTCGACGAGATCAGGACGTGGCTGATGAACCAGGCGGTGCTGCCGCGCTCCGGTCTCGGCAAGGCAGTCGGCTACGCGCTCACGCTGTGGGACGGCCTCGTGCGCTTCGCGGATGACGCGCGGATCCCGATCGACACGAACCTGGTCGAGCGCGGCATGCGACCCGTCGCCGTCGGTCGCAAGAATCACTACGGCTCGAAGTCCGAGCGCGGGACGCGCGTCGCGGCGCTCTTCTACACGCTGATCGAGTCGGCGACGCACGCTGGCATCGAGCCGGCGGGCTACCTCGCCGAGGCGACGCGGCGCGCGATCGACACTCCCGGGACCGTCACGCTGCCGCGCGATCTCGCGTCGACCTGATCCGCTCGCCGCTCCCACCCGCGGTGACGATGCCGCGGATCACGACGGCACGCGAGACGGGCTCCGGCGAGCACTTACCGAGTACCGGGAGAAGTTAGCGGCCTGAGCTGTACGGAAACCGAGGGGGCACCACAGGCGGCACGCACCGCGCGGCCGCGCACGAATCGCGTCGGAATGCCGGATTTCCGCACGACGGCCCATATCGGCACAGCACCGCCGGCCCTGCCTGCGGGCGAGTGCAAGCTGGCGAGAGACCTGTACTTCCCGTACTTCCTCCCGACCCTACGAGGCGCGCCCCGAAACGGCGCACCGCTTGCTAAACGCGCACCGGACCGGCCGCAACGTGCGGTACCGATCGGGGCCGATCGGTCGTCAGTGAAAGGAACTTCTGCATGCAATGTCGCGTTCTCGCATCTGCCGTGGCACTCGCCGCACTCTTCGCCAGCACGCAAGCCGGCGCGGCGATGACCCTCCTCCCCGGCAAGCGCCTGGTGATCCTCAACCGCGCTCCCGACAACGAGGCGCGCAACAAGATCACGGTGACGGCGCGCAGCGGGGATCTCGCGATCTCGCCCCCGGGGAGCAACGGCGATCCGACGTGCACCGGCGCGGGTGGCGGCGGCGGGCGGCTAACCGTGACGAGCCTGATCACCGACGACACCCACACGACGCCCCTTCCCTGCCAGAACTGGACCGGCCGCAAGACCGGTAGCTGGCGCTACAACGACCGGTTCCTCGGCGACGGCACCTGCAAGCGCGTCGAGATCCGCAGCTCGCGGACCCTCAAGGCGATCTGCCTGGGCCGCGGTTCGAGCGTTCTCGACTTCGACCTGCGCGAGGGGCAGGCGCAGCACCCGATCGACGTCAAGCTCGAGCTCGGCACCGGGCCCGACCGCTACTGCATGCGCTTCGGCGGCTCGGTGGTGCTCGACGGCGCGAACGGAAAGAAGTTCCTCGCCCGCGACAGCGCCGCGCCGTCGGACTGCCTGCCCTGAAGCGAAGCGCCGCAGGAGGCCGGGGCGTTTGCCGGCCTCCCGCGGCGCGCGGGCTCAGAACCCGAACAGGGACGGCGTCTCGACGAGGAAAGCGCGCGACGCCGAGCCCACCGACGGGATCGGCGGGCACGGGCTCGGCGCGTCGGTGTTCGGCTCGCCGGTGAAGCGCGCGGAGGTATCGTTCTTTGCGGTGCTCGGCTTCGCCTTCGCCGGCGCCGCGGCACAGAGCTGGACCCCGGTGCCCATCCGCAGCCGCAGCGCGACCTCGCCCTGCGGCGCCTGGTCGAGCGCGAACAGCGGCAGACCGGTGCCGCGCACCGACAGCGACGTTCCCGACAGCGTCACCGCGCGGATCGGTCCGCCGAGCCCCTTGCCATCCGCATAGGTAAAGCGCTTCGCCGGCGTGCCACCGCCGTCGGGGCGGTACACGGTGAGCGTCGCGCCGTGCAGCGTCGGATCGCCAGCGCCACCCTGCGCGGGCAACGCAACGCCACTCGGCGTGCTGCCGCGCTTCGCCGAGCGGAAGCGCATCTTGCGCCTGCTCGCATCGATCGGCGCCACCGCGTCGTCGTTCAGCACCAGCGCGGACGTCCGGATCGGCACGATCGCGGCCGCTCCCGGGAAGCTCTCCGAATCCGCGGGATCGGTGCCGGCGTCGATCTCGTCGCGATCGAAGGCGCCGTCCTCGTCGCGGTCGATGCCGACGCGCTCGCCCGGGCCGGGGGGCACGCAGGTGAAGGTGCGCTGCTGTCCGGCGGTCGACGCGTGCGCCTGCAGCATCGCAGGCGTGATCGGCGCTTCGGTCGCGCGGTCCGGCTGGAAGTTCCCGTCGACCCGCCGCACCCAGCCGCGCGCCTCGCCGGCGAGCACACCCTTCACCACCAGATCGCACTCGCCCGCCGCGGCGCGTGCCGCCAGCAGGGCGACGCGCGCCGATACCGCCGCGTCGGCACTCGTCGTCACCGTCGCTTGCTGGCCGACGATCGGTGCCAGGTTCGAGTCGAACACGAACATGAAGTCCTCGACCTGACGGCGCAGCGGATCGCCGGCCGGGCCGTTCAGGAAGCCGCCGGGGTTCGGCACCGGCAGGCCCCCGGGGTTCACCTGCTTGAACACCTGCGCGTTGTGGAAGCGGAACAGCGTGTCGAAGCTGCCGTCGTGCAGGAAGCCGAAGCCGCGCACCTGCGGACCCTTGTGGCCGTTGTCGCCGGGGTTCACGAAGTCGACGTCCGGCATCCCGAACATGCCGATCTTCTGGTACATGTTGCGCAGGTGCGGGATCTTCAGGAGCTGGGTCTCGAACTCGAAGCTCGAGAAGCCGTCGGTGCCGAAGAACCCTGATGCCGGGTTCAGCACGTGGCAGCCGTTGCAGGTCTGGAACACGTCCGACGGCTGCGGCCCGAAGTAGAAGCTCCGCCCCGCCTGCTGCGACGGCGTCAAGCTGTTGTCGAGGTTGCGGATCGGGTTCGGCGGATACGTGACGTCGAGTATGAAGTTGGCAAACGCCGTCATGTCGGCGTTGCTGATCTCCGTCGCGCGGCCGAGCAGCCCGACGAACGCGGGGTTGAAGCGCAGGAACGCCGACAGCTCGTTCAGCGCACCCGCCGACGGCACGTCGTTGGCGCCGCTGCGGTCGCCGCGCCAGTGCATCGGGCCCGCGTTCGCCATGCCACGCAGGCTCTGCGTGGTCATGGGACCCTTCATCGGGTGATGATCGGGGAACGACATGCCGAGCGGATCGGCCACGCGGAACGGGTTCAGGTTGGCGACGACGTCGTCATCGGGGTTGCCGAGGTCCCAGGCGAGGCTGTCGAGATCGTTGAACACGTGGCACGCCGCGCACGACGCCTCGCCGTTGCTCGACGTCGTTCGCGCGTCGTACAGGAACGGCCGGCCGTCGCGGACGTGCGCCGGCTCCGAGTCGTAGAGCGGCAGGTGCGCGACCTCCGCCGCGGTCGTCGTGTCCACCACGGACAGCGCGTTGTCGAAGCGCGTCAGTACGTAGAGGCGGCCGCGCAGCTCGTCGAGCACGATGCGGGTCGGGCCGCCGCCCGACAGCTCGATGTGCGACGCGGCGTCGGGCGTGAAGGTGTCGTTCTCGAGCGTGGCGGTCGCGAGCACGCCGATCTTCGACGAGCCGAAGGCCGCCACGTAGAGCGTGGCACCGTCGGACGTCACCGCCATCTCGAGCGGCGTGGCGAGGCTGTCCTCGGCCGTACCGGCCGGGCTCGGCACCACGTCGTAGTCGATGTGCTTGTTGAGGTGGCGCGTCGTCACCGCCGAGGACGGCGCCTGCGACGGGTCGATCACACTGACGCGGGCGAGGTGCAGGCGACTCCGTACCGTGGAGCCGCCGAAGATGCCGGGGCCCTCGAAGCGGACTTCGTTCTTCGCCTCGGTGTCGGTGACGTAGACCTTCCCGCTCGCCGGGTTCACCGTCATGTTGAACAGGATCGTCCCGACCGAGGCGTAGGCGTCGCCCGCGACCGGCGGGTTCGCGTTCGCGTCGATCGCGAACACGTCGAGCTCGGGAAGGTCGAACGTGACGGCGTTGTTCTACTTTGCGGGCGCTGGGCGGGGCCCAGTCCGGTAGGCGCGATGTCCGATAATCGCGCGTTATGTGAAAGAGGCCGTTTGGAGTTCCTATCCGCCAGTACGACGTCGTCGTCGAGGCTGCCGGCAACGCCGACGCGCTCGGCTTCGCCATCAGCTCGACCGCCGCGAATGGGATTCTCACCAGCGTCGCCGTCCACCCGAGCGCCACCACGCCGATCCCGCTGACGCGGGCCTACTACAAAGGGCTGACGTTTCAGACGGGACGGGTGAGCTTACGCGCGGCCCTACCCCACGTCCTCGACTGCGTCGCCGCCGGCACGCTCCACCCAGAACAAGTCACCCACCGCGTCGAACCCTTCACCACGGCGCCTGACGCGATGACCGACCCCGGACCGAAGGTGATCTTCACGCAGGACGGCTGACACGCTCGCGCCGCGACGATTCGGTCTTGCGCGCGAGCGATGCGAGCATCCCGAGCGAGGTCGCCGGTCGCGTCGCGCTGTCTCTGGTCACCGGGACGAAGGCCTGAGCAGCTACCGCTCCAACCCGGTGGCGGTGACCGATGTCACCATGCGGCAGGCGGCGGATGGGGGCGGCGACGTGTATTTTTGCTCGACTCGGAATGCTCGCATGGTTCTTCTCGAGCAGCTCGGGCGGCTGCGCGTGTCCTACGGCGAGCTGCGCGAGCAACGCGCCCTGCGTCCGGGCTTCCCGGTCGCAGCGCCGACCCCGGAGGACATCGACGAGCGCGCGGCCTCGGCGCGCTACCGGACCCGTTCGATCGTCTCATCGCAGGAACGGCGATTCGCCTTGGGTTGCGGCTGATGACGCGAGACGAGCTGATCACCGCCTCGAAGCGCGTCTCGACATACTGGTAGCATCGCCGGCGCGGTGCTCCCGCGTACGACGAGGCTCTCGCCTGCACCTCGGACTGCTGGCGAGCCGACATCGTCCTGGCGGCCGTGGACACTTGTCGCCCGTGTCGGGGGTGTGTATGGAGTTAGCCCACCTTACACATCGAGGACACCTATGCGTACCAACATCGTGATCGACGAGAAGCTGATCGCCGCCGCGCAGCGCGCCACCGGCATGCACACCAAGCGCGCGGTCGTAGAAGAAGGGCTCCGCGTGCTCGTCCGCCTGCACCGCCAGAGTGCGGTCAAGGCGTGGCGTGGAAAGTTGCCCTGGGAGGGCGACCTGGACGCGATGCGAATCGATGATCGCACATGATCGCGGTCGATTCGTCCGTGTGGATCGACTACTTCAACGGTCACACCACGCCGCAGACCGATCGACTCCACGCAGCACTCGGCGAACAGCCGATCGTCGTCGGTGATCTCGTCCTCACCGAGGTATTGCAGGGGTTTCGCAGCGAGGCGCGTTTTCGCCGTGCGCACCGCCTCCTGGCAGCCTTTCCCGCCGTGTCCATGGTGGGGCCCACACTGGCCATACGCGCCGCGCGCAACTACCGCGCGCTGCGCGCGGCGGGCGTGACGGTGCGCAAGACCATCGACGTGATGATCGGAACCTACTGCATCGAAACGAATTTGCCGTTGCTCTACTCCGATCGCGACTTCGATCCGATGGTCGAGCACTTGGGCTTGAAGCGGGCCTGAGTCCGAGGTTCCGCGTGGGCTTCATCGACAAACTCGACCGTGCCCACGCCATCCTCGACGCCAGGGGCCACGCTCGGCGCGTGCGCTCGGGCGTGAGCTGGAGGTCGGACCCGACGAGCTCGAGGAGCGGGTTGACGTACAACTGCTCGCCTTGGTTCGCGTGGTGTTCGCCAATTGCGGATTCCGAGCGATCCCGAACACGCATTCCGATTGAAGCCGAACACCCGTTCCGATCGATCCCGAACACCGATTCCGACGGAAGCCGAGCACTGATTCCGAGCGAAGCCGAACACGGCTGACGAGGCCGGGTCGGGCGTCGCGACGCTGGATGGCGGCCGGTAGGCCGCCCGCCAAACCCCAACCGGGAGGAGGCGGGAGGC
>VGTK01000290.1 GCA_016874715.1 Deltaproteobacteria bacterium
CCACGTCGAGGTCTTCGCGCGCTATCTGAACGAGAAGCTCGAGTGGGAGTGGCCGATCAACGCGAGCCTGCGCGAGCTGCTCGACGCGACGATCGGCGACAGCCGGTGGGACTTCAAGTACCTCGGCATGCAGATCATCATCGAGGGCCTCGCGATGGCGGCCTTCGGCAACATGTACCAGATCGCGCAAGAGCCGCTGCTGAAGGACCTCCTGAAGTACGTGATGAAGGACGAGCGCGCCACGTCGCCTTCGGCGTGCTGTCGCTGCGCGGCTGGTACGAGGACCTGCCCGCGAGCGAGCGTCGTGACCGCGAGGACTTCGTCATCTACGCCTGCGAGCTGATGCGCGATCGCCTGATCGGCAGCGACATCGCCGACCTCATGGGCTGGAACCCGGACGACGTCCGCCGCCACGTGCTCGAGTCCCCCGCCCTGCAGATGTTTCGCCGCCTGCTGTTCACGCGCATCGTGCCGAACCTGAAGAAGCTCGGCCTGCTGACGCCGCGCGTGCGCGAGGCGTTCGACCGGCTGGGCATCCTGCAGTTCGAGGACTTCGACGCGGAGGCGATGGACAGGCAGCTCGGGTTGCTTTGATACTCGACCCCGACAGTCCGGCGCGGGATGCCGCGTGGCCGCCGCGCGGCTCCAGGTGATACGGCCGGCGCCACGCGCATCCCCGTGGCACGCGGGTTCTCCGGGAGCTGGCGCGCCTCGCCGAAGTAGCGACGGATCACGCCCTCCGACCGCCCTCGCTCGACGGATCTCGACGCAATCGGCCCACGCGGTTCCCCGAAGACCGAGCTTCAGATCACCTTCCACCACGGCGCCGCGAGCACGCCCGGGGCGATCCAGTCCAGCGCGCTGCCGGTATGCAGCAGCAGGGCCGCGCGCGACTTCCCGCCGTACTCGGCGCGGAACGTCCGGAGGTGCGCCGTGTCCGACAGGCGCGGCCGTGCGCTCGCCTTGACCTCGACCGGCAGCAACCTGCCGCCATCCTCGATCACGAAGTCCACCTCCTCGCCGACCGCGGTCCGCCAATAGCCGAGCTCCACCCGATCGAGACGGGTGTCGCGCCAGGCGAGGAGATCCTGCAGCACGACGTTCTCCAGGTGTGCCCCGCCCGGCTCGGTCGATCCGGCGAGGTGGAGGAGCAGCCCGGTGTCGCCCCAGTAGAGCTTCGGCGACTTGACGAGGCGCCGGGTGCGATTGACCGCGTACGCGGGCAGCCGCACCAGCAGGTAGGAGGTCTCGAGCAGGTTGAGCCACCGGTGCACCGTCGGCTGCGGCAACCCGACGTCGCGTCCGAGCTCGGTCTGGTTCACCAGCTGGCCCGCGCGCAGGCACGCCGCCCGCATCAGACGCCGGAAGTCCGGCAGCGCGCTGATCGACGCGAGGTCCTGCAGATCACGCTCGAGGTAGGTCCGCACGTAGCCGTCCATCCACACCGAGCGATCGACGGCCTTGCGCATCTCGACGGCCGGTGTCGGAAAACCTCCCCGCAGCGCGAAGGCACGCCAGTCCACGGCCTCGTCCGGCTCCGCTGCGAGGATGTCGCGCCACTCCTCGTCGGGAGCCGCGAGCAGCTCGTCCCAGAGCCCGGCCCGGCCGTGCCCGAGCTGCTCGCGACGCGTCATCGGCCACAGCGTGAGGTAGCTCGCCCTGCCCGCGAGGGACTCGGAGACCCGGCGCATGAGCAGCAGGTTGGCCGAGCCGGTGAGGAGGAATCGCCCCGGCACGCGCCGCCGGTCGACGGCACGCTTCACGGCGTGCAGAAGGTCGGGCTCGCGCTGCACCTCGTCGAGCGTCACCGGGTCCGGGCCCTCCAGCAGCACGTCCGGCTCGCGCCGGGCCGCATCGAGCACGTCGAAGTCGTCGAGCGACCGGTAGCGCCGCCGTCCCTGCACCAGATGCTCGACCAGCGTGCTCTTGCCGGTCTGGCGCGTGCCCGTGACCACGACCGCTGGCATGGCGCCGAGACGGTCGCGCAACGCGGGGCCGGCGGCTCGCGGCAGGATCGCCATGCTGTGAATGCTTATCATTCACGCCATGCATGAACAATGGATGAACCTCGCCTCGGGCGCTTGGGAGTGCGCGTGACGGCGGCTGGTCGCCGTCGCAGATCACCGAGCACGTCGCGATCAGCTGCGACAACATCGCGCGGCTGTTGAGCGCGCACCTCGTGATCGAACCCGATCGAGCGCCACCGCGCGCAGGCGATCGGCGTCCTGAGTGAAGCGACTCGCCGCGCTGACGATCGCGTCCCGCTCACCGAGGCCCGTCGCCACGCGAACAACACACGCTGCCAGCCGGGGCAGCGCGCGGGGGCCTACGAGAGCTTCTTCGTACGCCCCGTCGCGGCCGCAGGCGTTCTCGATCCGCTACACGATCTTCGCCCCCAACCTCCGGCCTGAGAACGCGCGCGGCGAGCTCTTGATGAACCGTCGGCTGCGGCAACCCGACGTCGCTTGCGAGCTCGCTTCGGTTGACGAGCTGGCCCGCAGCGCGTGGCGAGCGAACCGGGAACCCGCGTTCGTCACTCTCGGGCCCTGAACTGGCTCGAATCACTGCGCAGCGGCGCAAGATAGGTTCCTTGCCAGCATTGGTCGAGCCCCAGATCGGGGTCCGTCACCTCGAGCTGTGCGGTTACCGGGGCGCGGATGTCGAGCGCCGGATCGAGGCCGAGCTCGCTGCCCTCGCCGTTGATCTTGATCGTCGCCTTGTTCGAGGAAGTCGACGACAACTTCATGGTGCGCAGGCCATCTGGATTCGTCCTTCGGTCGTTGTACGAGAAGCCCGGGCCGGTGACGCGCCAGCACGCCTTCCCATCGCACAGTCCACTGGCCTGCACGTCTCCATGGAGTTCGACGGCGGTCACGCCGCCCTCGTCGTCGAACAGGCAGAACCGGTACTCCGTGCTCCCGAGCGGGTTGCCGAACGACGACTTCGCGGCGACGCCTCTCCACGTCCACGAGAGCTTGTCGACGGCGTCGTTGAGGCTGTTGCGGACGAGGACGTCCGAGCGCTCGGGCAGCGTACAGTCGTCGCGCGGTCGCACCACACACCCCGCGATCTCGTCGCACTCCATGCAGGAGCCGCAATCGAGCGTGCCGCCATCGCTGGGGCAATCCGCCGTACCGCCCGAACAGGTCTCGGGAAGATCGCAGCCGCCGGTCGAGGCGCGACATACCGTCCCCGCGTCGACGAAGCCATCGCCCGGGCACGAGGTGCTCGAGCCGGTACACTCCTCGGCGACGTCACAGTCCCCCACGGCAGGCCGGCACTCGGCGCCCGCGTTCCCCGCTGCTGCCGCACACAACCCCGCGCCGTCGCAGAGATTGGTCGTGCACGGGTTGCCGTCGTCCGCGCACGCGCTTCCAGCGCCCGCGTGATTCGGCGCGCAGGCACCGAGACCGTCGCAGGTGTCGGGGGCGGTGCACGCGTCGTTCGCCGGGTCGCCGCAGCTCGTCCCTGACGGCGCCTGGGCGTCCACGGGGCACGACGCG
This sequence comes from Deltaproteobacteria bacterium, assembly GCA_016874715.1. Classification (GTDB taxonomy): domain Bacteria; phylum Desulfobacterota; class Binatia; order UBA12015; family UBA12015; genus VGTK01. The sequence continues at coordinate 3,504 of VGTK01000290.1, forward strand.
CTCGAGCCCGAGCATTCTTCCGCGACGTCACAAATGCCGGCCGATGCGCGACAGACGATGGTGGAGTCGGCGAAGACGTCAGTCGGGCAGGCCGTGCCCACACCGTCGCAATGCTCGGCTGCGTCGCAGACACCGCCGATGGCGCGGCACTCGGTGCTCGCAGGTTCCACCTCGTCGGCTGGACACGCGGCGTCTACGCCGGTGCAATGTTCGGCAATGTCGCAACTCCCCGCGGAGTGACGGCACTCCGTTGCAGCAGAAGCAAAGTCGTCCGTCGGGCAATCCTGCGACGCGCCGCTGCAGACTTCGGCCAGGTCGCAGTTGCCCAGCGCCGCGCGACACGTGTTGCCGGTGAAGGTACACGTACCCGAGCAGCAGCTGTCCGCCGCGCCGTTGCAGGCCCCGGTTCCGACGCCGGTGCAACAGGCGAACGGCGTTCCCACGCCCGTACAACCGGCCGACGCCCCCAGGTCACATGCCTCGGTGCCGTTGGTGATGTTGTCGCCGCACACAACGGCCGAGGCGTCGAGCCGCACGTTGTCGAAGTTCACTTCGGTTCCAGGTCCGTTGAGATTGACCAACCGGATCGCGAGCTGCTGGCCTGCATTCGCGTGACTGCCAGCGGTGGCAAAGGAAACCGTGGACGTCGCGAAGATCCCTTCACCCGGAGTCAGCGTGTTGTTGTCCGATGCGAGCAGGGTACCACCCGCAAAAAGTTCGACCCGATAGCCGGGGAATCCGGTGAAGTTGAAAGGACCCGGATCGACGTCCGAAAAATTTCCGACCTCGACCATGAGGGTGTAGTGCGTCGAAAGCTGAAGCGTGGAAGCGAGTACCTGTCGGAGACCAGCCTCTGCGATGGCGGTGGTATTCTGCAGGAACACCACGCCGACGTTGCTCCCATCGGGAGCGCCACCCACGAACGAACTCGTCGTGCTGGGGTTCCACACCCCGAAAAAGCGCTGACTGTTCGTTGCTCCCGAGTTGTAAACCGTCCAGCCATTGGGGCCCGAAGCCATCGCACCGCTGAACGTTGCGGGAGCGGTCACGGGAGCTTCAAAACTGGGGTTCGCGACAGGCAGGAGAGCGGCCAGCGCGGTCTGATGACCGAGGATCGAGACCGCGCAGAGCGCGAAGGGGAGAGAGGCACTTCTCATGGGGATCCCGCTATACAGGGATCAGACCGTCAAGCAAGGGGGCTTCGCTCTCCTTGGCGGAAGTCCGATCGAAGAGAGGTCCCCCTCCTCGATTCCGCGCGGGTACGGAGCCTGTCAATGAGAATGAGACAGTCATTCTTAGAATTTAGTGTTGCGCCAGCAGCGTCGAAAGGCTGATCGGCTGGTAGTGTCGTGAAGTTGGTGGACAAGTGAAGAAGGCGTCATCATCCGGCGCAGTTGAGACCAATCAGCTGCGCCCGCTTGGCGGCGGGTGCCGGAGGATGACGCCGTGGCGAGGGACAGCAGGAAGCGGGAAGTCCGAGAAGCGCGATCGGAGTTCGACGGCGACACGATCGAGCAGGTGATGCGTGAGCGGGTACGCCAGGCGATCGAAGCGATCGTGGAGGAAGAGCTGGAAGCGGCGCTCGGGGCAGCGAGTTCTGCTCGTGTCGGCGAGGACCGGCGTGGGTATCGGCACGGGACGCGATCGCGGCCGCTGACGACGAGCCTTGGCCCGGCAACGATCGAGATGCCGCGAGCCCGGCTCGCGAGCGACGAGGGGACGCGCGAGTGGCAGAGCCGCGTGGTGCCGCGGTACCAGCGGCGCACGGCGCGCGTCGACGAGACGATCCTCGGGCTGTACCTCGCGGGCGCGAACACGCGGCGCGTAAAGTCGGCGCTCGCACCGCTGCTCAAGGGGTCGCCGCTGTCGAAGGACGCGGTGTCGCGTCTGGTCGGGCGGATGGGCGAGGACTTCGAGTCGTGGCGGACGCGGGACCTGGCGGAAGAGGACATCGTGTACCTGTTCCTGGACGGGTGGTACCCGAAAGTGCGGATCGGGAAGCGCCGCGAGCGCGTGCCGGGAAGCTGTACGCGGTCGAAGCCGAGGTCGCGGACCTCGACGGCGATATTCGTCGTGCGCGGCTCGCGGAGCTGCGGCGCGAGCGCTCCAAGCCCATCATCGACGAGATCAAGACGTGGCTCATGAACCAGGCCGCACTGCCGCGCTCGGGGCTCGGCAAGGCGATCGGCTACGCGCTCACGCTGTGGGACGGCCTCGTGCGCTTCGCGGACGACGCGCGCATCCCGATCGACACGAACCTGGTCGAGCGCGGAATGCGACCCGTCGCCGTCGGTCGCAAGAATCACTACGGCTCGAAGTCCGAGCGCGGGACGCGCGTCGCGGCGCTCTTCTACACGCTGATCGAGTCGGCGACGCACGCTGGCATCGAGCCGGCGGGCT
>VGTK01000291.1 GCA_016874715.1 Deltaproteobacteria bacterium
CGCCGCGCGCGCCCCGCGCGCGACGGCGAGCCGTGCCGCGTCGATCGCAGCCGGCACGCAGCGCGCCGCGAGGCGGCCCTGCGCGCCGAGGCGCGCATTGCGGCTCGACATCGCGAGGCCGTCGGCCTCGCGGACGGTCTCGCCCGGCACGATCTCGATGCCGAAGTCGAGGTCGCGCGTCATGCGCTGGATAACCGCGAGCTGCTGGAAGTCCTTCTGCCCGAAGACCGCGACGTGCGGCTGCACCGCGTGGAAGAGCTTCGCCACAACCGTCGTGACGCCGCGGAAGTGACCGGGCCGGTGCGCGCCGCAGAGCTGGTCCGTCAAGCGGTCGACGTTCACCCCGCTCACGAACTCGTCCGGGTACATCTCGCGGGCCCCCGGCGTGAACAGCACGTCGACGCCCTCGCCCTCGAGCAGGCGCCGGTCGCGCTCGAGCTCGCGCGGGTACGCCACGAGATCTTCCTCGCGGTCGAACTGGATCGGGTTCACGAAGATCGAGACCACGACGCGGTCGCCGCGCGAGCGCGCCTCGCGCACCAGCGACAGGTGCCCCTCGTGCAGGAAGCCCATCGTCGGCACGAACGCGATGCGGAGCCCGAGCGCGCGCTGGCGGTCGGCCCACGCGCGCATGCCGGTGACGCTGTCGATCGTCCGCAGGTGCGACGGCGTCTCGCACGGCTGCGGCGCCGCTCCGGCGAGCGCCGGCGCGTGGTACGACTCGGCATCGGACGGGAACACCCCGCCGCGGACGTCGTCGGCGAACGACTCGACCGCCGCGGTCACCTGCGCGCCGAGACCTGCGTAGCGGCGCACGAAGCGCGGCATCTTCCGGTCTTCCGTCGCGAGCCCGAGGAGGTCGTGCATGACCAGCACCTGGCCGTCGCAGAACGGACCGGCGCCGATGCCGATCGTCGGGATGTCGAGCATCTCGGTGATCTCGCGACCGAGCTCGAGCGGCACGCCCTCGAGCACGACCGCGAAGGCGCCGGCGTCGGCGACGGCGCGCGCATCGTCGAGCAGGCGCTCGCGGCCCGCCGCGTCGCGGCCCTGCACCTTGTGGCCGCCCATGCGGTGCACGCTCTGCGGTGTGAGGCCGATGTGCGCGACGACCGGGATGTCGGCGCGCACCAGCGCGCGGATCGTCGCCGCCTGGCTGCGTCCGCCCTCGAGCTTCACGGCCTCGGCGCCGGCCTTGATGAGCCGACCGGCGTTCTCGAGCGCGTCGCGGCGCGACGTCTGGTACGACAGGAACGGCAGGTCGCCGAGCACCAGCGCGCTGGTCCGCGCCCTGGCGACGAGCCGCGTGTGGTAGGCCATCTCGTCGATGGTCACCGGCAAGGTCGAGTGCTCACCCTGCACGACCATCCCGAGGCTGTCGCCCACGAGTAGGACGTCGACGTTCGCCCGGTCGATCAGCTGCGCGAAGGTGCAGTCGTAGGCCGTCACCATCGTCAGGCGACGACGACCTTTTGCTCCTCGAATGTCCGGGACGGTGATCTTCGCTCTCACGGATCAATCCTCCCGGACCGGTCGGAAGGCCATGAGCGCGGTGGACGCATGCACGCGTCGCGCTAGCACTCAGAACCCGACGGAGGCCTGGCCACGGTGTGGCGCTGCTCGGTCGCGTCCCCTGCCCGTCCCGGTCCAGCTCTGGCCGCGCCTCTCCGATGAGGAGTAGGCCGCGGCGGTTACCTGGATCCCAGCGGTATGTAGTGCTGCACCCCTTTGCGGACGCTCCGGATCTCTCGAAGCAGGTCGACGAGTTCGTCGCCGTTGTCGAGAAAATCGATCTCGGAGCAGTTCACGACAAGGAGAGGTGCGTCCTCATACGAGTGGAAGTAGTTCCTGTAGGCCTCGGCGAGCGATTGCAGGTACTCCGGCGCGATTCGGCGCTCGAAATCCCGGTTGCGCTTGCGAAGGCGTCTCTGCAGCACGTCGTGCCGCGCCTCGAGGTAGACCACGAGGTCCGGCTTTCTGGGCTGCGGGTCGATGGATTGCGCCACCCGGCGGGCGACCTCCCGGTACAGCTCGTACTCGGGCTTGCCCAGCGTGAGGCGCGCGAAGATCTCGTCCTTGGCGAGAAGGTAATCGCAGACCGTCGTGCCCCCATTGGCGCGAGCGGCGATGCGGCTTTGCTGTTCCAGTCGAAGGAGCAGGAAGCGGAGCTGCGTCGCGAGCGCGTGTCGGTCGGGAGACTGGTAAAACGACCGCAGGAAGGCGTTCTGCGCGGCCGGATCGAGCTCCAGCTCCGCCCCGAACTCCTCGGCGAGAATCTTCGCCAGCGACGATTTACCGACGGCAATGGGTCCCTCGACAACGATGTAACGTCCGCGGCTCACCCCACCACCCAACGGTCCGGCCATACCACGCGGACTCGACCCGGTAAACAAGGCTTTTCGACGCCCGATCTCACCGGGCCACCGCCACGACCCGGCCCGGTCGCTGTCCTTCACCGGGCCGGCGCTCATGTGGCACGCGACCCGCATCTCCATCACGGCCATCGCCACCAAGACCCTGGGGGTTCGCATGCTTCCGAGCCGCTCCACCGTCCTTGCCCTGACCCTTGGCCTGGCTCTCGCCAGTAGTGGCACCGCTCGCGCGCTTCCGGTGACGGCCTGCGGCGACACGGTGCCGCGCGGTCAGACCGGCGAGCTGACCGCCGACCTCGATTGCTCCACCGCTCCGGGGATCTGCCTCTACGAGACCCCCGACGAACCGTCATTCCGTGCAACGGCGACGCCGATTGCAGCGACGGCTCCAGGGACGGTTGTGCGCGCATCGGCGTCAGGCTCGAGCCCCGCGCCACGCTCGACCTCGCCGGGTACGAGCTGAGCGGCGGCGTCGTGCACTGCCCCGGCAAGGGCTCGTGCACGGTGCGAAACGGCGAGATCACCGGCGGGCGGATCGGCGTGCTCGCGGCACACGGCCGCGTCGACGCCACAGACCTTCTCGTCCACGACGCCTAGATCTGCGTTGCGTCGTTCCGCGGCAAGGTTCGCGCGACCAACGTGGACGTCGCTGCGTGCTCGCAGTGGGGCGTCTGGGCGCGCAAGGGGGTGACCGCCGAGAGCAGCAGCGCCACCGGCTGCGATCAGAGCGGCTTCGACTCCTCGATCGGCCCGTTCCGCGGCACCGACACCGTCGCGAACGGGAATGGTCACGCCGGTGTCGACGGCCGCTCGGTGTCGGTGCGCAACCTCACCGCGCAGGGCAACACGGTGATCGGCGTGATCACCGTGCGGAACATGAGCCTCAGCGACTCGGTCGTGACCGGCAACGGGCTCGGGAGTGGCGGTCTCGACGTCGCGTCGCAGGAAGGCCGCATCCGCCTGCGCAATACCGTCTGCGACCACAGCGGCGGCCTCGGGCTCTGCTCGATCGACTGACGTCCGCACCGGCTTCGCCGGCCACGAAGGACGGGACCGGCACGGCGTTTCCTCCGACTCCCGGGGGCGACCGCGCCTGACGCTCAGATCACGGGCGTCGCGAGTTCGGGAGAGAATCGCTTCCGGTCGAGGTACGCGAGCAGGAGCAAGCTGATCTCGGCCACGTGCGGATCGGCCCCCTCGTACCGGCCCTTCCCCGATGCACCGCCGCCGTACACCACGAGCCGGTGCGTGAGGCTCTCGACGACCTGCACCGCCATGGCCCCCGCGGTGCGCGCCGCGCCTGCCTCGATACCGTGCCCCTCGAGCAGGCGGGCGACCTCGTTCGCCATCCACGCCTCCAGTCGCGCTACCCGGCTACGAAGATGCACGGGCATCGGCGCCTCCTCGAACAGCACCCGGTGCAGGTCGGGATCCCCGGCGTGCAGCTCGACCATGACGCGCACGAGCCGTGCGATCGTCTCGTCGAGCGACGTGCGTGCCTCGCCGAGCTCCGCGAGAGCACGGCCGAGCTCGCGCTCGGCCTCGTCGAGGTGGCGCTCGACCAGCGTGACCAGGATCGCGTCCTTCGACGGGAAGTACTCGTAGAGCGAGCCGATCGACACGCCGGCCTTCGCGGCGACGTGGTTGGTGGTCGTCGCGGCGTAGCCCGCGCGCGCCAGAACCCGAGCGGCCGCGGCGAGGATCACCTCCACGGTCGCCTGCGAGCGCGCCTGGCGCGGCTTCCTGCGCGGCTCGAGCCGCTTCTTCGATGGCGTGCGCACGGCGTCCCGAACCCGAGTAGCGAATCCGAGTAATTACTCGTTTTTCGCCGCCGTGTCCATCGAAGAACCGAACGAAAGGAGCTGACCATGCCGTACGCAGCTCTCGCCGGTTACGTCGTCTTCGCCGCCCTCGCCTTCGGCTGGCGCAGCTGGGTGCACTGGAAACGCACGGGCAGCACGGGCTACCGCGGCGTGTCCGGACGCCCGGGCTCGCTCGAGTGGTGGGGCGGGCTGCTGTTCGTCGTCGCGATCGTGCTCACGCCGCTCGCCGCGCTGCTGCAGGCCCGCGGCACGCTCGCGCCGCCGGTCGCCCTGCCCGCGCCGCTGGCGCTCGGGCTCGGCGGCGCGCTCTACGCGGCGGGTCTCGCCGGGACGCTGTGGTCCCAGCTCGCCATGGGCGACTCGTGGCGGGTCGGCGTCGACGAGGGCGAGCGCACGACGCTCGTCACGCGGGGCCGTTCGGCGTCGTGCGCAACCCGATCTTCACCTTCTTGGTGACCGCGCTCGCCGCCCTCGCGCTGCTGGTCCCGAACGCGCTCGCGATCGCGGCGCTCGCGACGCTCGTCGCGGCGACCGAGATCCAGGTGAGGGCGGTCGAGGAGCCGTACCTCGAGCGCACGCACGGCGACGCCTACCGACGCTACCGCGCGCGCACCGGGCGCTTCGTGCCCGGCGTCGGGCGCTGATCCCGGGTCCGCGCGGGCGGGCCGGCGCGCGCTACCCGAGCCGCTCGCTGGCCGCGAGCTTCTGCTCGGCCGCATACTCCGCCGACTTCACCTTCGCGCCCGCACCGCGCACCCGGCCGAGCGCGATCGCGCCGGCATCGGCGCCCGAGCCCGCGGCGAGGACTAGGCCGCGCTCGTCGATCGCGAGGATCGTCCCCGGCGTCGCACCGCGCGAGTCGTCGGCGACGCGGCGCGCATCGTAGAGACGCAGCATCTGCCCGCGACAGGTCGTGTGCGCGCCGGGCTGCGGGTCGCAGCCGCGGATCAGATCGTGAACCTCGCGCACCGGACGATCCCAGCGCACGCCGGCGTGCTGGTCCGTGTAGAGCGGATCGTACGTCGCGAGGCGCTCGTCCTGCACGATGCGCGGCGGGTTGCCGGCGGCGACGAGGTCCACCGCGCGGACGACCCCCGCGACGCCCGCCGCGAAGACCTTGTCGAAGTAGAACGAGCCCGCGGTGTCGTCGGGGCCGATCGCGATCTCCTCCTGCAGGAGGATCGGTCCGGTGTCGATGCCGGCGTCGGTCCAGAAGACGGTGTAGCCGCCGCGTGTCTCGCCGCGGACGATCTGCCAGGCGAGCGCGCTGCCGCCCCGGTACCTGGGCAGCAGCGACGGGTGGAAGCACAACGTGCCCAGGCGCGGCGCCTCGAACACGGCGGGCGGGATGATCTTGGTGACGAAGGCGAGAACGCCGAGGTCGGCCCCCAGCGCCGCAACCTCGGCCGCGACCTCCGGGGTCTTGTAGCTCGCCGGCGTCCGCACGGTCAGGCCCGCCTTCTCGCCCTCGACCGCGAGCGGGTCCTTCCTTCCCTTGCTCTCCGGGAGCGCGTACACCGCCGCGACCTCGTGCCCCGCCGCGAGAAGACCCTGCAAGACGCTCTGCCCGAAGGCTGCCTGACCCACCAGAACGACGCGCATCCCGCCCGGCTAGCACGGCGACCGCGTGCGGTTCCATGGCTGCCGGGCGGCTGCCGGGCGGCTGCCGGGCGGCTGCCGGGCGGCTGCCGGG
>VGTK01000292.1 GCA_016874715.1 Deltaproteobacteria bacterium
CACGCGCGCGCTCACGGCGCCGGCGCGGTGGCACCACCGGACTCGTCGGCGAGCGGCAGCCGGGGCTCGGCGATCGCCTCGTCGATGGCGAACGGCACGCGGCCCTCGTACGGAGCCACGCGCACCGGACACGCCGGCAAATCGCACGACGCGCAGAACGCGCGCTGGCAGGGATCGACGTGGAACACCAGCTCGCCGTCGAGCGCCGGCGTCGCCAGCACGCGCCGCTCGAGCTCCCCGACCGCGTCGTGCGCCTGCTCGACGGTCCAGAACTCCGGCACGAAGACGTGCGCGTCGGCGTGCGTCTCGCGTCCCGAGCGGATCGCGCGCAGGCGGTGCACGCGGATGATGCCGGGCGTGCGGTTCCGCTCGAGCTCGGCGACCAGACCGTTCAGGAGCTGCGGGTCGCCCTCGTCGAGCAGCCCTCCCGCCGCTTCGCGCACGAGGCGCCAGCCGGTGAAGCCGAGATTGACGCCGACCAGCAGGGCCGCGACCGGATCGATCCACGAGATCCCGGTCAGCCGAACGAGCCCCAGGCCCACGACGACGCCCGCGCTGGTCTGGAAGTCCGCCAGGACGTGCTTGCCGTCGGCGACCAGCGTGATCGAGCGGTGCCGCCGGCCCTCCCCGATCAGGTACCAGCCGAGGAGCGCATTCACCGCCCCGGCGGCGACGGTGAGCGCGAGGCCGAGCTCGAGCCGCGCGAGCTCGGGCCCGCGGATCAGCTCGGCGATCGCATACCAGACGATGAGCACCGCGGCGAAGGCGATGAGCCCGCCCTCGAAGACGGCGCTGAAGTACTCGATCTTGCCGTGCCCGTACGGATGCTCCTGGTCGGCCGGCTGGCTCGCGAAGCGCAGGCCGAACACGGCGAACAGCGCCGCGACCACGTTGATGATCGACTCGAGCGCATCCGACAGGATCGCTGACGACCCGGTGTGGACGTAGGCCACGAACTTGACGCCGAGCAGCGCCGCGCCGATCACCAGCGACACGAGCGCCGCGCGTACGCGCAGCCCGTCGGAGGCGCCGGACGGAGCGGTCGCCGAGTCGGGGGAGAGCGGCGGCAGCGTCACGGCATGTCTCGCGTCGCGCGCATCGCCGGACTCACGGTCGGACGGGGATCCCGCGCTCCTGCAGGTAGTCCTTGCAGTGCCGGATCGCGTGCTCCTCGTAGTGGAAGATCGACGCCGCCAGCACCGCGCTCGCGTGCCCCTCGGCGAGCGCGTCGTAGAGGTGCTCCATGCTGCCCGCGCCGCCCGACGCGATCACCGGGACGTCGACCGCGTCGGATACCGCGCGCGTGAGACCGAGGTCGTAGCCGTCGCGCGTGCCGTCGCGGTCCATGCTGGTGAGCAGGATCTCGCCGGCGCCGCCGGTCGTCATGCGGCGCGCCCACTCGACCGCGTCGAGCCCGGTCGGACGCCGCCCGCCGTGCGTGAAGACCTCCCAGCGGCCCGGCGCGACGTTCTTCGCGTCGATCGCGACCACGATGCACTGCGCACCGAAGAGCTCCGCCGCGCGGCGGACGAACTCCGGCTCGGCGACCGCCGCCGTGTTGATCGAGACCTTGTCGGCCCCGGCGCGCAGCAGCGAACGGATGTCGTCGACCGTGCGCACGCCGCCGCCGACGGTGAGCGGCATGAAGCAGCGCTCCGCGGTCGCGCGCACGACGTCGAGGATGATGCCGCGCTGCTCGTGCGACGCCGTGATGTCGAGGAAGCAGAGCTCGTCGGCGCCCTCGCGGTCGTAGCGCGTCGCCGCCTCGACCGGGTCGCCGGCGTCGCGCAGGTCGACGAAGGCGACGCCCTTCACGACCCGCCCGCCCTTCACGTCGAGGCAGGGGATGATCCTGCGCGCCAGCATGCGCTCCTCAGGCTGCCCCGCCGGGGTACGCGGCCGCGATCGCGTCCACGAGCTGGATCTCGTTCTCGTACAGCGCGCGCCCGACGATCACGCCGCGCAGATTCTCGCCGGCATCGAACGCCGCACGCGCCGCGCGCACGTCCTCGAGGCGCGCGACGCCGCCCGACACGACCACCGGCACCGTGTGCGCGCGCGCGAACTCGAGCGTCGCCTGCAGGTTCGCGCCGAGCCCGGTGCCATCGCGGCGGATGTCGGTGAACACGATCGCCGCAGCGCCGGCGCGCTCGGCACGGCGCGCGATCTCGATCGCGGTCGCGTCGCTGTCGCCGAGCCAGCCGTCCACCGCGACTTTCCCGTCGCGCTGGTCGATGCCGACGGCGATGCGCCCCGGCCACCTCGCGCAGGCGGCGTCGAGGACCTCGGGATTCGCTGCGGCCGCGGTGCCGAGGATGCCCCACTCCGCACCCGCGTCGAGCACGCTGGCGATCTTGTCGAGGTCGCGCAGCCCGCCGCCGACCTGCACCGGGATCGACAGCGCACGACAGATCGACTCGATGACCGAGCCGTGCGCGCGCTCGCCCCTCGCGGCGCCGTCGAGGTCCACGACGTGCAGGCGGCGTGCGCCCTCCCCCGCCCAGCGCCGCGCCATCGCGACCGGATCGTCGCCGTACTGCGTCTCGGCGCCGAAGTCGCCCTGGCGCAGCCGCACGCAGCGTCCGCCGCGCAGGTCGATCGCGGGAATGACGTCGAAGGCACGCGCGACCGCTGCGGTCACCTCGGGGGTCCTCACGCGGGAACGGCGACGCGAACCGGGGCGGTCGCGGCGCGCACGAAGTTGCCGAGCAGGCGGAGCCCCGCGTGCTGGCTCTTCTCGGGGTGGAACTGGGTCGCGAAGAGATCGTCGCGCGCCACCGCGGCAGTGAAGGTCTCGCTGCCGTAGGTGGACGTCGCGGCGACGATCGCCGGGTCGGACGGCTCGGCGTAGTACGAGTGCACGAAGTAGACGTAGGTGCCCTCGTCGATGCCGTCGAGCGCGGGCGTGTTCTTGACGACGTGCAGCGCGTTCCAGCCCATGTGCGGGATCTTCACGTCACGCGAGCGGAAGCGCACGATGCGTCCCGGCAGCACGCCGAGCCCCGCAACCGGCCCGAACTCCTCGCTCTCCTCGAACAGGATCTGCATGCCGACGCAGATGCCGAGGAACGGCTTGTCGCTCGCGGCGGCGCGCAGCACGGCGTCGGTGAGGCCGGACTCGGCGAGGCTCGTCATGCACGCGCCGAACGCGCCGACGCCGGGGAGCACCACCGCGTCGGCGCGCTCGATCTCCGCCGCCGACGTGCTGACGCGCACGTCGACCGACAGGCCGGCGTCCGCGCCCGCGCGCTCGAGACCCTTCGCGCAGCTGCGCAGGTTGCCGACGCCGTAGTCGACGATGGCGATCACGGCGCCCCCGGGTCGACGGTTGCGATCACAGGACTCCCTTGGTGGACATCACGCCGGAGATGCGCGGGTCGAGCTGCGTCGCCTGGTCGAGCGCGCGACCGAGCCCCTTGAACGCGGCCTCGATCATGTGGTGCGCGTTGCGGCCCCGAACGCAATCCACGTGCAGGTTGAGCTTCAGCTCGTTGACGAACGCGAGCAGGAAGTCGTGGATCAGGCTGGTGTCGAAGTCGCCGACGCGCTCGCGTCCGGGATCGAGCTCGTAGACCAGGTACGGCCGGCCGGAGAGATCGACCACGACCGAGACCAGGGCCTCGTCGAGCGGCACCGCCTGGTTGCCGAAGCGGCGGATGCCCTTCTTGTCGCCGAGCGCGTCGCGCATCGCCTGCCCGAGCGTGAGGCCGACGTCCTCGACGGTGTGGTGCTGGTCGATCTCGAGGTCGCCGGTCGCCTCGACCGTCAGGTCGAAGAGTCCGTGCTTCGCGAACAGGTCCAGCATGTGGTCGAGGAACGGGACGCCGGTCGCGACCTGCGCGCTGCCGGTGCCGTCGATCGCGATCGCGACGCGGATGCTGGTCTCCTTCGTCGTGCGCTCGACCTCGGCACGGCGGCCCGCGGCGACGGGTCTCGGGGTCACCTTGCGAACGGGAACCGGGGTCGCCGCGGCGCGCAGCGCCCGGGCCTTGGCCGTCTTTGCCATCTTCGCCATGTCGGGCGTGTTTTGGCATACGGCCCGACCCGGCGCGAGAACGCGGCGCCCCGGCGCACTTCCCGCTTCGTGGAGTGGAGATCCCCGGGGGCGTCCGTCGGACGCCCCCGGGCGGGACGAGCCGCCCGATGGAACCTCGCTGCCCGTTCCATCCTTGACCTGCTCGACGACCGCCGCCGCGCGTTCCGCATGCTCGACGGTCCGTCGGACAAGATGATCGGCGTCGCGGTCGCCGTCGGCTACCCGGACGCGGCACACTTCGCGCGCGCGTTCCGCCGCTGGTGCGGGACGAGCCCGGTAGCCTATGGCCGCTGCCGGACCGCCGATCCGGCCTCGGCCGGCCCCTGAAGCCGGTCTGCACGTGGGATCGTCAGCGCGCGACAGGCCGCGTCCGGGACCGTCGTGCGGCGGGCCGCCCCGAACGCCGCAGCCGCCGCGCCACCGCCGCACCGTGCGCCTGCAGGCCTTCCATCTCGGCGAGGCGCAGCACCGGCTCGCCGAGGCGCTCGAGCGCGCGCGGCGGCGCCATGATCACGCTCGTGCGCTTGACGAAGTCGTAGACGCCGAGCGGGGACGAGAAGCGCGCGGTGCCGCCGGTCGGCAGCACGTGGTTCGGACCGGCGAGGTAGTCGCCGAACGCCTCCGGCGTGCTCTCGCCGACGAAGATCGCACCGGCGTGCTGGATGCGCGGGATCCACTTCTGCGCATCCTCGAGCGCCAGCTCGAGGTGCTCGGGCGCGAGCTCGTTCGCGATCTCGACCGCCTCCGCGACGTTCTTGACCACCAGGATCGCGCCGTTGGCGCGCAGCGCCTTCGCCGCCGTGGTCGCGCGCGGCAGCTCGGCGAGCTGCTCGTCGAGCGCGCGCTCGACGGCGGCCGCGAGGCGCGCGCTCGGCGTCACCAGGATCGAGCTCGCGTCGGCGTCGTGCTCGGCCTGCGCCAGCATGTCGGCCGCGATCAGCTCGGGATCGGCCTCCGCGTCGGCGACGATCAGCACCTCGCTCGGGCCGGCGATCATGTCGATGCCGACCACGCCCGACACGAGCCGCTTGGCGGTCGCGACGTAGATGTTGCCGGGCCCGACGATCTTGTCGACGCGCTCGATGGTCGCGGTGCCGTAGGCGAGCGCCCCGACCGCCTGCGCACCGCCGACGCGGTGGATGCGATCGACGCCCGCGATGTACGCCGCCGCGAGCAGCGCCGGCGGCTCGCCGTCGGCGTGCGGCGGCGACACCGCGACGATCTCCTCGACGCCCGCGACGCGCGCCGGCAGCGCGTTCATCAGCACCGACGACGGGTAGAACGCCTGCCCGCCCGGCACGTACAGACCGACCCGGCGCAGCGGCCGGATCTCCTGCCCGAGGGTGACACCGAGCGAATCGCGGTAGCGGAACGAGCGCTCCTTCTGGTGCTCGTGGAAGTCGCGGATGCGCCGCGCCGCGACGCGCAGCGCGTGCAGCTCGCTGCGCGACAGCAGGTCGCAGGCCGCGCGCATCGCCTCGCGCTCGATCGTACGCTCCGACGCCTTGAGCTTGACGCGATCGAAGCGCAGCGTCGCGTCGGCGACCGCACGGTCGCCGCGCTTGCGCACGTCGTCGAGGATCGCGCGTACCGTCGGCTCGACGCTCGCGTCGGCCGTGGCGCCGCGCCGGCGCAGCCGGCCCAGGACGCGGGCGAACGCAGGCTCGCTCGCCCGGACGGTGAGCTTCACGCGGCGCCTCTCGCGCGAACGGTGGACGTCGCCGCCACGGCCCGCGCACGAACCGGGGGCGTCACTCGACGGCCCGCAGCAGCCGGACCTTGCGCGCGCCCTGCTTCGCCGGCGTCTGCGTCGGCTCGGGCTGCGGCTCGCCCGCCT
>VGTK01000293.1 GCA_016874715.1 Deltaproteobacteria bacterium
CGACGGCCGGATCGACCGCGGTGGGCGGCGGCGGGGCGCTGCAGGCGGCGAGGGCGAGGGCGACGAGAAGGCGCTTGGCGTGCGGCTGCGACGGCATGGCGGAAGGCGCAGGATCGACGATCGCGATGCGCGAGTCCACGCCGTTGCAGCGACGGGACGAGGGTGCGCGCCTTGCTTCTGACCCGGCGTCGGCTTCGATCATCGTCGCATGGGCTCCGACGTCGCGCCAAACCATCGCCCGTGCGTCAGCCTCGTGATCCCCGGCCGCGACTGCGCGGCGACGATCGTGCCCTGCCTGCAAGCCGTGACGGCGATCTTGCGGCGCGCCGGCAGCCCGCTCGGCGAGATCATGTTCGTCGATGACGGCTCAAGCGATGCCTCGGCCGAGCTCGCCGCCGAGTTCCCGGTGACCGTGCTGCGCGGCGCCGACCGCGGCGTGGGCGCCGCGCGCAACCTGGGTTGGCGCGCGGCGCGGCACGAACTCATCTGGTTCGTCGACTCGGATTGTGTCGCCAGCCCAGACGCGCTCGACGGCGTGCTGCCCGAACTCGACGATCCGACGGTCGGCGCCGTCGGCGGCAGCTACGACAACGCCGCCGCGTCGTCGCTGCTCGCGGCGCTGATCCACGAGGAGATCCGCGAGCGCCATCTGCGCATGGGCCGCGAGGTCGACTTCCTGGCGACGTTCCACGTCGTCTACCGCCGTTCCGTGCTGGAGCGGCTCGGCGGCTTCGACGAGCGGTACCTCAAGGGCCAGGACGCCGAGCTGGCGTTCCGTTGCCGCGAAGCCGGCCATCGCCTGCGCTTCGTCGAGGGCGCGCGCGTCGCGCACTTCCACGAGACCTCGTGGCGGCAGTACCTGCGCACGCAGCGGCAGCAGGGCCACTGGCGCGTCTTCCTGCACATGGAGCGACGCGGCCACGCCGGTGGCGACAGCTACAGCCGGCTCGGCGACCACCTGCAGCCGCCGGTCGCGATGCTCGGCCTCGCCGCGCTGCCGCTGGCGTTCGTCGAGGGGCTCGCCGCGGCGGCGCTCCTGCCGTGGCTGGCGCTGGCGGCCCTGCAGGTCCCGCTGACGGTGCGGCTGCTGCGCCGCACTCGCGATCCGCGCATGCTCGCCTTCGCCGCGATGGGCGCGATCCGCGCGGTCTGGCGCGGGGTGGGCATGACCGGCGGGGTGGTGGCGTGGCTGCGGGCGGGGCGCGCCGGGTCGCGCAGCGCGAGCCGATGACCGCGACGCGCCGCTGCCGCCGGCGAAGGGCCGCCCGCGCCCAACATCCTGCCCGGACGCTGGAACTCGACGCCGTGCCGGTGTTCGCTGCGCGCGTGTCCACCAACGTGGTCTGCTGTCCCGGCGGCGCGATCGGCGCCATGGCCGACCGCTGCCCTCGCGCCGGGAAGGCCAGCGGGCGCGCCGGGCAGGCGCCATGAACAGCAGCATTCGCAACGTCGTCGCGCGCCGCGACCTGCTCGCGGCGCTGATCGCGTCGGACCTGCGCGCTTCGACCGCCGGCAGTCGCCTCGGCTGGGTCTGGTGGTTCCTCGATCCGGTGCTGCTGATGCTCGTCTACTGGGGCATCGTCGCCGGCGTCTTCGGTCGCGGCTCGGACCGCTACGAGCCGTACCCGCTCTTCCTGTTCGTCGCGTTGGCGACCTGGAAGCACTTCGCCGCGAGCGTGACCAAGTCGATCGGCGTGCTGCGCTCGCGCGATCGGCTCATCAAGGCGATCCCGTTCCCGACGATCGCGCTGCCCATCGCCGTCGTCGCGTCGGGCTTCGTCTACTTCCTGGCGGCCTTCGGCGTCTTCGTCCTGGCCGCGGCGCTGTGGCCGTCGACGCGCCACTCCGGCGCGCTGCTGCCGCTGCTGCAGGCGCCGGCGCTGATGGTCCTGCAGCTGGCGATCACCGCGGGCGTCTGCATGGCCGTCGCCTGCTACGGCGTCGTGGTCCCCGACCTGCGCATGATCGCCTCGCACCTGCTGCGCGTCGGCTTCTACCTGTCGCCGGGGCTCTACGGCGTCGACCTCGTGCGGGAGCGCGTCGCCGCGGGCATGCCGGCGCCGTGGGCGGGCCTCGTCACGACCGCCTACATGGCCAACCCCTTCGCCATCCTGTTCACGGGCTACCGCGACGCCGTGCTGCACGGCGCATGGATCGCGCCGGCGCACTGGCTGGCGTTGGCTGCCGAAGCCGGCGTCGCCTTGCTCGTCGGGTACCGCATCTACCAGCACCATGACCGGCGCGTTTTCAAGTTCCTCTGACGCCGGCGGCCCGCCCGTCGTCGTGCAACTGCGCGGCGTCGGCGTGTGGTTCCAGCCGAAGGTGCGCGGCATCGGCGCGCTCGGCCGCATCCTCGGCCGCGGCGGCCGCGGCGCCGTGCGCTGGGCGCTGCGCGGCGTCGACCTGACGGTGCGCGAAGGCGAGAGCTGGGGCATCGTCGGCCACAATGGCGCGGGCAAGAGCACCCTGTGCCTCGTGCTCGCCGACATCCTGTCGCCCGACGAGGGAGTGGTCGACGTGCGCGGCAAGGTCGCGGCCTTGGTCACGCTCGGCGCGGGCTTCCAGCCGGAGCTGAGCGCGCGCGAGAACATGCTGCTGTACGGCGCCTTCCTCGGCGTGCCGCGCGCGACGATGGTCGCCCGCCTGGACGAGATCCTCGCGTTCGCGGAGCTGGCCGAGTACGCGGACGAGCCGATCCGTGGCTTCTCGTCCGGCATGCGCGCGCGCCTCGGCTTCGCGGTCGCGACGTCGTTGGATCCGGAGATCCTGCTGCTCGACGAGGTGCTGTCGGTCGGCGACCGCCAGTTCCGCGCCAAGTGCCGCGCGCGCATCCAGGCGATGAAGCAACGCAGCCGGTGCGTGCTCACCGTGTCGCACTCGGTGACGTTCCTGCGGCAGATCACGACCCACTGCCTGTGGCTCGACAAGGGGACCGTGCGCATGGCCGGGCCGGCCGCCGCGGTCCTCGACGCCTACGAGGCGACCGGCGGCGAGTCGGCCGGCGTGTGACGCGGCCGGCGCGCGCCGGACGTCACTTCTCTTCGGCGGAAGCGCCGAGCCGCGCGGCGTGATCGGCGCGTCGCACCCTGGCGAAGTCGACGCCGCGATGCCATGCGGTGACTCGCTCGGCGGGCGCGCCGTTCGCGACGAGCTTCTCGCGCAGGTAGCGCGCGACGGTCAGTAACCGCGCCGACGGCATGCGCAGCAGTTCCTCGTACGCGGCGCGGTACGTCGGCTTGGGGAACTCCACGTTGACGTCCGAGCCGCCGAAGATGCCGAGCATCGGCACGTCGAGGGCCGCGGCGAGCGGCGCGCCCGTGAGGCAGCCGTTGCCCATGTGGCCCATGACGAGGGCGATCGACGGATAGGCGTCGCGCAGGTGCGCGGCGAGCCCGAAGCAGGCGACCGGGTCGCGCAGGGTCGCCAGCGACGCCTTCTCGATGCGCACGTCCGTCGGATTCAGGCAGTCGACGTCGGGCGTGACGACGACGTTCCGGAACCACGGCCGCAGGCCGAGGATCGTCTGGCGGATGAAGGGCGCCTTGCGGTCGCTCAGGGCGTGCGTCCGCACGTGCACGATCGTCGGCCGGTCGGGGTCGTCGGGAAACGGGTCGAGGATCATGGCGCGTTCCCGGGAGCCCGCGCGCCGCGCGCGCGCATCCCGATGCGCATCCTTGCGGCGCTGACGAACGCCGACTCGATGGAGCCGCCGTGCGCGCTGGCGCCGCCGCCGCGCGAGCGCCTGGTGACCTGCCGCGGCGTGCTGGCCCCGGGGTCCGGGTTGCGGCCGAAGGTTGCGCCCCCGCAGACCGCGGAGGGCCGGGACGAGTGGCATGCGCTGCCGGGGGCTGCCGCCACGCCGCGACCGGTGCAATCCCTGGACTTCTCGCGCGACCAGCGGAACGATCTGTCCAGCCGGTCCGCCCGCGCGGATCCGCTCCTCGTTCGTCGACCGCGTCGCGTCGTCGTCCTGGAAGCGTGTCCCGCGAAGTTCGCACGCATGATGAATCAGGAATCCGCCGATCAGGGACAGGGGCGCGCCAGCAGCCGTGGCGTCGACTTCCTGCGCAACGAAGTCGCGCGCCTTCGTGCCTCCGCGTCGTTCCGTCTCGGCAGCCACCTGGTCGGCGCGTTGACGAGCCCGAAGCGGCTCCTGGCGCTGCCGTTCACCTTGCCGGCGCTCATGTGGCGTCTCTGGCGCGAATCGCGAGGCCGCAGTCCGCGGGCGGCGGTCGGCTCCACGTCGCGGATCGATCCGGGCGGCAAGCGCACGATCGTCATGTTCCCGACGAACGGCGTGGGATTCGGGCACTTCACGCGGCTGTACGCGATCGCGCGCCGGATCCGCGCGCACGCGCCCGACATCGACATCGTCTTCGTCACGACGATGCCGACCTTGCACGTCCTCTATCGCGAGAAGTTCCCTGCGTACCATCTGTCGGGCCCCCGCGTGTTCAGCATGCTGTCGGGCGGTCAGTGGGACGGGATGTTGGAGGAGGTCCTGTCGCTGGTGTTGGAGAGGCACCGGCCGGAGGCGTTCGTGTTCGACGGGGCGCATCCGTACGCCGGCATGCTGCGCAGCCTGCGATCGGCGCGGCCGCCGCGGACGTATTGGGTCAAGCGAGGCATGGCGCGGACGGCCGAGGAACTCTCCGTCCAGGCGCAGGAGTCGTTCGACGCCATCGTGGTGCCCGGCGACGCGGACGACACCCACTCGCCGGTCGACTCCGAGCGCGTTGAGGTGAAGAAGGTCGCCCCGATCGTCTTGCTCGACCCCGAGGAGATGCTCGATCGCGCGGCCGCGCGCGCACGCCTCAGCCTGCCGGCCACGGCGCGCTGCGCCTACGTCCAGTTGGGCGCAGGGCAGATCAACGACATCCAATCCACGATCCACCGCGTCCTCGAAGCCTTGCTGGCGCACGACGACGTCTACGTCGTCCTGGGCGAGTCCCTGATCGGCCAGAAGATCGGCGTCGAGCGCGATCGGGTCCGCGTCATCAGCGAATACCCGAACTCCCTTTACTTCCGCGCCTTCGACGTCGCCGTGCAGGCCGGCGGCTACAACTCGTTCCACGAGATGCGCGCCCTCCGCACGCCCACGCTGTTCCTGCCCAACGCCAAGACCGCGAAGGACGATCAGCGGGCGCGGTGCAAGGTCGCGGAGGTCGAGGGTTGGGGCCTGGTCGCGGACGAGGAAGCGCCGGACTTCCGCGACGCCGTCAACGGCCTTCTCCGGCTGGCCGCGGCAGGCTCGTCCCGGGTCCCTCGTCAAGCTGTGGTGAACGGCGCCGACGAGGCCGCGAAGTGGATCGCGGGGCTGCATGCAGCTCGGTGACGAGTCGTCGGCCCGCCGGCTTCGTGTCGGCGCGCCGCGCCTGGTGACGGCGCTCGTCCTCGTCGCGCTGGCCGCGCTCGCGCTGCTCCTCTTCGAGCGCGCAACCGCGAAGTACGGGCTGCACGTCTCGCCGGACTCCGTCCGGTACGCGGAGCTCGCCGACTTGCTGGCGCGGGACGGCCTGTCCGTCCTCTTCCGCGACGATAATCGCTACGAAGGGTACCTGTTCAGCCGCGACGAGGTGCCGATCACCAATCGGTACACGCCGCCGGCGTATTCCCTGGCGATCGCGGCGATCCAGGCCGCCTGCGGCTGCGATCCGTACCAGGCGATGCATTGGGCGCACCGCGGCATGTGCGTGACGCTGCCGCTGCTCGTGTTCCTCGCCATGCGCCTCGGGTTCCGCGCGCGGACGCGTGCGGCGAGCGTCGCGGCCCTGGCCAGCATCCTCGGCCCGTCCGTGGCGATGGGGTCGCGCGCGCTGTCCGAGGCGCCCGTCT
>VGTK01000294.1 GCA_016874715.1 Deltaproteobacteria bacterium
CGCCCGTCACCCGCGCCGCAGGCCCGCCGCACCTCCGTCGCCCGCGCCCGCCGCACGCCCATCACCCGGGCTGCAGGCCCGCCGCACCTCCGTCGCCGATCACCAGCTCGAGCCGGCGCTGGTGGATCGCGGCAACGTGCGGACGGTTCGTGAGCGAGACCACGGTGGTCGCGGGCAGGCGCGCCGCGAGGACCTCGTAGACGAGCTTCTCGGTCGCCTCGTCGAGTGCCGCGGTGGCGTCGTCCATGATCAACCAGTCGGGCGCGTGCAGGAGGGCGCGGGCGAACACCAGGCGTTGCTGCTCGTCGCCCGAGAGCGCCTGGTCCCACGTCTCGCGCTCGTCGAGCCTTGGCGCCAGCGCGTCGAGCCGTACCAGCGACAGCGCCTCGCGGACGGCGTCGTCGGAGAAGCCCTTCGGATCCGCGGGATACGCGACCGCCTCGCGCAGCGTGCCGAACGGCAGGTAAGGCTCGCGTGCCAGGAACAGGGTGCGGGCCTGCGCCGGGATCGCGACGCGGCCGTGCCCGAAGGGCCAGATGCCGGCGAGCGCGCGGAACAGCGTCGTCTTGGCCCGGCCGGGCGGCCCCAGCACGGCGGTGCGCTGGCCCGCGGCCAGCGTCGCGTCGAGACCGGCCGCGATGATCTCGCCGGTCGGCTGGGTCAGATCGAGGCGCGTCACGTGCACGTCCGCATCGGCCGCCGGATCCACGTGCACGGCGTCGGCGCGCTCGACGTCGTTCTTCGTCTCGTCGAGCTTCTCGCGGAAGGTCGACAGGCGCTCGATGCTCGCGCGCCACGCGGCGATCTCCTGGTAGGCGTCGACGAACCAGGACAGCGCGCCCGACACCTGACCGTAGGCGATGCCGGTCTCGGTCACGCCGCCGAGCGTCATCCTGCCGGCGAAGAACGCGGGGGCAGCGACCAGCAGCGGCACGATGCCGTTCGCCTGCCCGATGCCGCCCGTGAGCATCGTAAGGTTGCGCTGCCTGGTGATCAGGTCCCACCAGTTGGTGATCACGGCGTGAAAGCGCGTCATCGCGATCCGCCGCTCCACCTCCTGCCCGCGCGCCAGCGCCACCGCCTCGGTGTGATCGCGGAAGCGCACCAGGCCGTAGCGAAAGTCGGCCTCGAAGCGCAGGCGATCGAAGTTGATGCCGACCAGCGTGCGGCCGACCTTGTGCGTCAAGTACATCGACACGATCGAGTAGAGGATCGCGACCCACATCATGAGACCCGGGATCCAGAGCTCGTAGCCGCCGATGCGCAGCGGCCACGTCCCCGAGAGACGCCACAGCACGCCCGAGAACGACACCAGCGTCGCAACCGCCGAGAGCAGCGACAGCGAGAGCCCGAGCGCGCTCGCGACGTAGCTCTGGATGTCCTGCGAGATGCGCTGATCGGGGTTGTCGGTGTCGCGGTGGTGCAGCTGCGCTTGGCCGTAGGCGTACGGCCCGATCCAGCCGTCGACGAAGTGCCTGGTCAGGTGCTCGCGCCAGCGGATCTGCAGGATGTTCCGGACGTAGATGCGGTAGGTGGAGATCATCACGACGACCAGCGCCACGCCGAGGAAGATCTCGATCGCCTCGACGAAGCGCGGCCACTGCTTGCCCTGCACGGCGTCGAAGACCTTGCTGTTCGCCCTCGCCAGGTTGACGTTCGCGTAGACGAGGCCAAGCTCCATCGCGACGCAGAGCGCCAGCAGCGGCGCGCCGCGCTTCGCGTCGGGCGAGGTCCAGTAGATCCGCGTCAGGCCGGCGAGGTGGCGGACGAAGCGGGCGTCGAAGTGTCCCGGATGGCGATTGGGCAGCACGGATCCTCCCGTCGCGCCGTGTATGCCTGGGAATCGGTCCGCGGCACGGGAACACGAGGCGGCGGCGAACTTCTCTCGCGCGGGGGTTCCGTAGTCAATGAAGCGCCGTCGGTAACGAGCGCCGGTCGAGCAGGCTCGACGACGACGGCGTGCAGATCGGGCCGGTCAGGCTGCCGCCGCCGGTCTTCTGGCCGTCCGGATCGGGAGCCGAGCGGCCGGCAGCGGAGCGTCGAGCAGGACGCCGCCGCTGCCGGCCCTGGCCGGTGGTTCGGAGCTACGCGCCCCAGCGCTCCGGGCTGAGGCCCCAGAACTTTGCGGCATTCTCGCACACGATCTTGCGGCGCTCGTCCTCCGACACGTCGGCGAACAGCGTGTCGATCACGCGCCGCGAGTACGGCCAGTCGTTGCCGTGGTGCGGGAAGTCCGTGGACCACGACATGTTGTCGACGCCGACCTGGTGGCGGACCGACACGCCGCTGCGATCGACGATGAACGTCGCGAGCCAGTGCTCGCGGAAGTAGTCGCTGGGAACCTTCTTCAGCTTGACGCCTGCCCAGATGCGGTTCCGCCAGTAGCGGTCGTCGGTCATCTCGAGGAAGTGCGGGATCCAGCCGACCCCCGCCTCCACCGCCGCCATGCGGAGCTTCGGGAAGCGGTCGAAGATACCCTGGAAGATGGTCTCGGTGATGAGCGGCATCGTCAGCGAGAACGCGGTCGCACCGATCGCCACCGCCGCGGTCTTCGACGCCACCGCCTTGGTCTGCTGCGCCGCGAGCAGCAGGTGGATGCTCACCGGCATGTCGAGGTCGGCCGCGGTCGCCCAGAAGGGATCGTCGTCCGGGCTCAGGTTGTCGCCGCCCGACGGCCACGCCGAGATCGCGACGCCGCGATACCCCTCCTTCTTCGCGCGCTTCAGCTCCGCGACCGAGGTCTCGATGCCGACGTTCGGCATCTGGAAGATGCCGATCAACCGCTCCGGGTCGGGCGCGCAGAAGCCGTCCTTCAGCCAGCGGTTGTAGGCCTGGATGCCGGCGAGGTGGGCTTCCTTGTCCTTGTTCTTCATGAACGTGAGCATCGCGCGCTGCGGCGGATAGAGCATCTCCGCATCGACGCCGTCCTCGTCCATGATCTTGAGCCGCTCGGCGCCGTCGTGGCAGGACGGGTGGATGGTCTCGCCGTAGCGTGCACCGGTCCACTTGAGCTGCTCGGGGTGCGTGCCGACGCAGGTCACGAGGCCGAGCGGCTCGGGGGTGGTGGCGCCCATGTACAGCCACGCGTGTCCGCCGCCGCCGTCGTCGACCAGCTTCGGCGCGGTGTCCAGGTACTTCTTCTCGAGCCACTTGGCCCAGAGGTCGGGCGGCTCGACGGTGTGAGAGTCGGCCGAGATGACTTTGTACTTGAGACTCGCGGCAGCCATGACAGAAAACCTCCTTCCGAGACCCACTCTCTAGAACGAACCTGCAGCCACTGGCCAGACCTATGCAATCGCTCGATCAAGAACCGCCGCCGGTAGCCTTATTCGACGAACGCTCGGCCGAGTACACCGCCGCGTTCCAGACGCTCGTCCGCTGCGACCCGGACGGGAGCCGCGAGGCATTACGTGTCCTGCAGGCGGTCGTCGGTGCGCGGTCATCCTCGACGCGCTGCGTCGACTGGGGTGCCGGGACCGGGCGGCTCACCCGGGAGCTCTGTCGCCGCTTCGACGTCGTCTACGCGGTCGAGCCGAGCGCGCCGATGCGCGAGCGTCTCGAGGAGAACGCGCCCGGCGCGCACCGGATCGCCGGCACGCTCACGGACGTCACGCTCCCCGAGCGCTGCGGGATCGCCGTCCTGAGCCACGTCCTCTACCACGTACCGGACCACCTCTGGGGGCCGACCGTCGTGCGGCTCGCGCGGCAGCTCACCGGCGACGGGGTCCTTCTCGTCGCCATGAAGCATCCCGACACCGGCTGCAACGCGATGCTCGAGGCGTTCGGAGCGGAGCGCTTCGACCTCTACCGGATCGCGAAGACGCTGCGGCACCACCCCGAGCTGACCCTCGAGATGCGCTCCGCCCCGGGGCGCCTGGTCACGTCCTCGCTCGAGGAGACCATGCAGATCGCGCGCTTCATGCTCTGCGACCGGACGCCAGCGGCGTTCTCGCGCCTCCCCACCGAGCGCGAGTTCGCGGCCTACGTGCGCGAGGTCTTCTGGGACGAGCAGCGCGGCCGGGGGGCTGGAACATGGAGCAGGTGTTCGCGCTGGTACGGCTCGATCCGGGGTGGCCGCACTGGGAAGCGGCACGACGCGCACGCCGGGCTCGCACGTTGCTTGACCGGTCCGGGTCGGACCCGGCGCGAGTACCCCTTTGACTCCGCGCGGCGGGCGTTCGAGTGTGGGGGCCGCGGGCCTTCGGCCCGCGATCCGGATGTCCACGTCGAGTGACGACATCGTCGCCTTGGGCGGCAACCTCGAGCCCGCGACCCTGCGCGAGGCCTACCGCAACGGCGTCTTCCCGTGGCCCGCGGACGACCTGCCGCTGCTGTGGTTCTGCCCGCGCGAGCGCGCCATCCTCGAGCGCGACCACCTGCACGTCGGGCGCAGCCTCGCGCGCGCGCGGCGGCAGTCGCGCTTCTCCTTCACGATCGACGCCGCGTTCGAGGACGTCATCCTGCACTGCGCGTCGGAGCCGCGCCCCGGACAGGACGGAACGTGGATCACCGACGAGATGATCGAAGCTTACGTGCGGCTACACGGGCTCGGCGTCGCGCACAGCGTC
The DNA here is from genome assembly GCA_016874715.1 of Deltaproteobacteria bacterium. Classification (GTDB taxonomy): domain Bacteria; phylum Desulfobacterota; class Binatia; order UBA12015; family UBA12015; genus VGTK01. Next base: position 4,569 of record VGTK01000294.1, read on the forward strand.
GAGGCCTGGCTCGACGGGCGCCTCGTCGGCGGCCTGTACGGCGTCGATACCGACGGTGCGTTCTCGGCGGAGAGCATGTACTACCACGAGCCCTGGGCGTCGAAGCTGGCGCTCCTCCACCTGCTCGACCACTTCGCCGAGCGTGGGCTCGGCTGGATCGACATCCAGGTGATGACGCCGCACATGGAGCGGCTCGGCGCGCGCAACATCCCGCGGCGCGAGTTCCTGCCGCTTCTGCGCCGTACGCGCGCGCTGGGCCTGAGCCTGTTCTGATTCCAGGAGGGGGCGCCTACTCGACGCTGCCCAGCTGCGCCGCGGTCATGAACCACTCGAGCACCGCCTTGCCCATCGGCGGCAGCGTGCCCGACGCGATGCACGCGACCGCCCCCTTCCTGAATCGCGTCTCGACGCCGCCACGCGAGCCGGTGAGCCAGAACGACAGCAGCTCGCCGAGGTCCGGCTCGTGGCCGACCAGCATGACGTCGCGGCCCGCGCAGGCGCCGTTGAGGAGCTTCGTCAGCGCACGCTCGTCGACGCCGGGTGCGAGCAGGTCGCAGGTCTCGACCGCGAGCTGCGGCAGCGCCTCGACGACGATCCCGGCGGTCTGCTGGGCGCGCACGAGCGGGCTCGCGAGCAGCTTGTGCGGTGCGACGCCGAGCGTCGCGAGACCGCGCGCGGCGCGCTTCATCTTCTTGCGACCCTCGGCGGTGAGGGCACGGTCCTCGTCGCGACCGGAGTGCGAGACGTCCTCCGCGATCGCGTGGCGGACGATGTAGATGCGGCGTTCGTTCATCGCTCGGTCCTCTGCTGGGAATGCATTTTCGACGTCGCGGCGGGCCCCCGGGCTTGCCCCGCGCCGCTCGGGGCACGACGGAGAGGCATGTCGCTGCCGCACGCGATCCTCGGCATCGTCGCCGACGGTCCCCACCACGGTCGCGCCGTGGCGCGGGCGCTCGCGCACCTCCTCGACGGCATCCGCCCCGTCAATCCCGGACAAGTGTACGCGACACTCGAACGCCTCACCAGGCGGCAGCTCATCGTGGTGCGACCGGTGACTGCAGGCGAGGAGCGTACGATCGGCGCGAAAACGTACGTGCTCGCACCCGCGGGACGCGCGGAGCTACGCCGCTGGCTCGGACGAGCGGCCGTCGAGCCCGAGCCGCGCTGCGGCTTCCTCGAGCGGCTCGCCGTGCTGCACGCGCTCGGCGACGCGCGCGGGCTCGCGCACCTGCTCG
>VGTK01000295.1 GCA_016874715.1 Deltaproteobacteria bacterium
GCTCGTCCCCGCGCTCGCGCGCGTGCTCGCCGATCCGTCGGCCGCGGCGGCGCTGCGCGAGCAGGGGCTGGCGCGAGCGGCGCGGCACCGCTGGAGCATCGCGGCTGCGGAGACGCTGACGGTGTACGAAGAGGTCTCGGGCCTCGATCTGCGGACGCCGTGAGGGGTGGCCATCCGCGGCGGCCATCCGCGGCGTTGACCCGCGGCGGCGATCCCGGCTACGCACCCCCCATGACGCCAGCCGACCTCGTCGAAATCGAGCTCATCAAGCGCCTCAAGTACCGCTACATGCGCTGCCTCGACCAGAAGCTCTGGGACGAGATGGCGCTCACGCTCGCGCCCGATGCGGTCGCTTCGTACAGCGCCGGCAAGTACGAGTTCCACGGGCGCGACGACATCCTCGAGTTCTTCCGCGAGTCGATGGGCTCGCCGAGCTTTCTCTCGAGCCACCGCGTACACCATCCGGAGATCGACCTCACCGGCCCGACGACGGCGACCGGTACCTGGGCGCTCGAGGACGTCGTGGTCGACGCGAGCCGCGACTTCGGCCTGCGCGGGGCTGCGTTCTACACCGACGATTACGTGAAGCTCGACGGCGACTGGCGCATCCGTCGCACGGCGTACAAGCGGACGTACGAGGAGGTCTGGAAGCGCAGCGCGCCCGCCCCGCAGGTACTGACCGCGAGCTGGTGGGAGACCGGCGGCAGGAGCCGGCTGCCGCTGCCGGAGTCGGTGGCCAGGCTGCTGAAGTCCTGACGCGCAGCGCCGCCCTCCGCGGGCGACGCGCCCTTCGCTGACCTTCCCGGCTGCGCTAGAACTCCGAAGATCACATGCGACGTCTCTGGAGCTATCTGGCACGTTACCGGAAGCGGTATCTCGCCGGCTGCCTGTGCCTGATCGCCACCGCGTCGCTCGCGATGTCGATCCCCGTGCTGCTGAAGTGGGCGGTCGACAGCATCCAGGCCTCGCCCGACGCGGCGTCCGGGGCCCGCACCGCCGGCTTCTACGCGGCGCTGGTGATCGGCATCGCGCTCGTGCAGGGAGTCGTGCGGACGTTCTCGCGCTTCGTGATCTTCAACGTCGGGCGCGACGTCGAGTACGACCTGCGCAACGACCTGTTCCGCCACCTCGAGCGCCTGCCGTGGGAGTTCTATCAGTCGCGGCCGACGGGCGACCTGATGTCGCGCCTGGTGAACGATATCTCTGCCGTCCGCATGCTGCTCGGGCCGGGTGTGCTGAACGTCCTGAACACGCCGGTCTACTACCTCTACGCGGTGTCGATCATGGTCTCGATCGACCCGCTGCTGACCTTCGCGGCGCTGACGCCATACCCGATCATGCTGTTCCTCGTGAAGCGCTACAGCCGGCGGCTCATGGAGGGCACGCTGCGCGTGCAGGAGGGGCTCGCCGACATGAGCACCCTGATCCAGGAGAACGTCAGCGGCATCCACGTCGTGAAGGCGTACGTGCGCGAGCAGCGCGAGGTCGAGCGCTTCCGCGACATGAACGTCCGCTTCCGCGACGTCGCTCTCGAGCTCGGCAAGGCGCGCGGCATGATCGCACCCGTCATTCGCTCGGTGAGCGCGCTCGGCATCCTGGTCGTGCTGTGGCTCGGCGGACGCCACGTGGCGCAGGGCATGCTGACCATCGGCGACCTGGTCGCGTTCATCGGCTACCTCCACCTGCTCGCCTGGCCGACGATGGCTCTGGGCTGGATGCTGTCGATCCTGCAGCGCGGCCGCGCGGCGATGCAGCGCCTCGAGGAGCTGTTCGCGGTCGCCCCCGCAATCGCCGATCCGCCCGGCGTCGCGACGCCGGACCGGGCGACCGCCACGGTGCCCGCCGGCGGCGCGCCGGAGCACGACGTCGCACGGCCGAACGGCCACGCGGTGCAAGCGAGCGGCAGCGAGAACGGCCACGGGGAGGCGCGTCCCGTTTCCCGGGTGGAGCGCGGCGAGATCGAGCTCCGCGGCGTGAGCTTCACCTATCCCGGGGCGAGGACGCCGGCACTCGCGGACGTCGACGTGCACGTCCCGGCCGGCGCCACGGTGGCGATCGTCGGACGTGCCGGTGCGGGCAAGACGTCGCTGCTGCACCTGCTGCCGCGGCTCTTCGACCCGACGACGGGCGTCGTGCGCATCGACGGACGCGACGTGCGCGAATACGCGCTCGCCGACCTGCGGCGCGCCATCGCCTTCGTGCCGCAGGACCCTTTTCTGTTCTCGACATCGATCCGCGCCAACGTCGCCTTCGCGCGGCCGGAGCTCGAGCAGGCGGACGAGGGCGACGCCCTGTTGCGCGAGGCCGCGCAGTGGGCCGCGGTCGCGGGTGAAATCGGGACGTTCCCGCGCGGCTACGACACCATGGTCGGCGAGCGCGGCATCACGCTGTCGGGCGGACAGAAGCAGCGCGTGACGCTCGCGCGCGCGCTGCTCGCCGAAGCGCCCATCCTGGTCCTCGACGACGCCCTGTCGAGCGTCGACACCCAGACCGAGGAGCGCATCCTGCAGGCGCTCGAGGAACGCCGCCGCGGCCGGACCTGCATCCTGGTCGCGCACCGGCTCTCGACGGTGCAGGACGCGGACCTCATCCTGGTGCTCGACGAGGGGCGCATCGTCGAGCGCGGCGACCACGCGACGCTGCTCGCCCGCGGTGGGCTCTACGCGGAGCTCTTCCAGCGCCAGCGCCTCACGACCGAGCTGGAGGCGATCTGAGCACCCCGGACCGGAAGGGCGCGCCGCGGCGTCCAACCCTCGCGTCGATCGACCGCGGCATCCATGCCGAGGAGGCCTACGCCCCGGGGTACGACGCCGAGCTCGTGCGGCGGCTGTGGCGGTGCATCCATCCCTACCGGCGGACGTTCTGGCTGAGCGTCGCGATCCTGCCGGTGATCTCGGCGCTGATGCTGGTGCAGCCGTACCTGCTGAAGATCGCGATCGACCGCTACGCCGAGCACGGCGACACGGCGGGGCTCGGACGCGTGGCGCTGCTGTTCTCGCTCGCCGTGGTCGGCGAGTTCCTCGCCGTCTACTGGCAGTACTACCTGACCATGGTGGTCGCGCAGCACAGCCTCGCCGACCTGCGCGTCGAGCTCTTCGCGCACCTCGAACGGCTGCCGCAGCGCTACTTCGACCGCAATCCGGTCGGGCGGATCGTCACGCGGCTCACCACCGACGTCGACGTGCTGAGCGAGATGTTCGCGTCGGGCGCGATGACGATGTTCATGGACGGGCTCACGCTGCTCGGCATCGTCGGCATCATGCTGTGGATCGACTGGCGGCTCGCGCTGGTTGCGCTGTCGACGGTCCCGGTCGTGCTGCTCACCATCGACTTCTTTCGCAAGCGCGCGCGCTTGACCTACCGGCTCATCCGCGAGCGCATCGCACGCATCAACAGCTTTCTCTCCGAAGCCATCTCCGGGATGCCGGTGATCCAGCTGTTCGCGCACGAGCGCGCGAGCTTCGCGGAGTTCGACGATCACAACGCGGCGCACCGCGATGCGAACCACCTGTCGAACGTCTACGAGGCGGCGTTGTTCTCGATCATCGAGGCGGTGAGCTCGATCGCGATGGCGCTGGTGGTCTGGTACGGCTCGGGCCAGATCGTCCGGGGAATCATCGCGTTCGGTACGCTGGTCGCGTTCATCGAGTACATCCAGAAGTTCTTCGTGCCGATCCGCGAGTTCTCCACCAAGTACGCGGTGATGCAGTCCGCGATCACAGCGGCGGAGCGCGTCTTCGAGCTGCTCGACACGCCGCTCGAGATCACCTCGCCCGAGAGCCCGAAGCGCGTCGCGGCGGACGCGCCCGAGCGCGGTTCCGTTCGCTTCGAGAACGTCTGGTTCGCGTACAAGGGCGACGACTTCGTGCTGCGGGACGTCTCGCTCGAGGTGCGGCCCGGCGAGACGGTCGCGATCGTGGGAGCGACCGGCTCCGGCAAGTCGACGATCATCAAGCTTCTCGGGCGCAGCTTCGACGTGAAGAACGGAAGCGTGCGGGTCTCGGGCGTCGACGTCCGCGACTGGGATCTGAGCGAGCTCCGGCGCGAGATCGGCATCGTTCTGCAGGACGCGTTCCTGTTCAGCGGGACGCTCGCGAGCAACGTGACCCTCGGGCGGTCCGAGGTCACCGACGAGACCCTGCGCGCGACCGTGCGTGCGGTGAACCTCGAGCGCTTCGTCGCGTCGCTGCCACGCGGCTTCGAGCAGCCGATCCGCGAGCGGGGCAACAACCTGTCTGCGGGACAGCGCCAGCTGCTCGCCTTCGCTCGTGCGCTCGCCTACGACCCGCGCATTCTGGTCCTCGACGAGGCCACCTCGAGCGTCGACGCCGAGACCGAGCAGCTCGTCCAGGACGCGCTCGACCGCCTGCTGCGCGATCGCACGGCGATCGTCATCGCGCACCGCCTGTCGACCATCGAGCGCGCCGACCGCATCGTCGTCCTGCACCACGGCGTCGTCCGCGAGGTCGGCACGCACGCCGAGCTGCTGGCGCTGGGACAGATCTACGCGCGCCTCTACGAGCTGCAGTACACGGGTGGCGGCGCGGCCGCCGCCGCGGACGACGGTGCGACGGCCGGGTCCTGACCGGCACGCGCGGCCGCGGCTAGCCGGGTTGCTGCTCGGGCTCGCGCTGTCGAGCCTGGTCGGCTGCGGTGGCTGCTCGCCGACGTACGTCGCCCGGTCGGGCTGGGAGGAGGCGCGCATCCTGCTCGCCCGGCAGTCGATCCCGGGGTTGTTGCAGCGCCCGGAGCTCGACCCGCAGACGCGCGCCAAGCTGGAGCTCGTGCTCGCGGTGCGGAGGTTCGCGGCAGACGACCTCGGCCTCGACGTCGGCGAGGCGTATGCGTCGTTCTCGATCGTGCCGCCGGGGGCGCTCCTGCAGGTGGTGTCCGCGGCACGGAGGACCCAGCTCGTGCCGTACGAGTGGTGGTTCCCGATCGTCGGCTCGGTCGACTACAAGGGCTACTTCGAGCTCGAGGACGCGCAGCAGGAGGCCGCGCGTCTCGGCCGCGAGGGCTACGACACCTACGTCCGGCCGTCGGTCGCGTTCAGCACGCTGGGCTGGTTCGACGACCCGGTGCTGTCGAGCTGGCTGCGCGCCGAACCGACGCGCATCGCGGAGCTCTTGATCCACGAGTTGCTGCACCGCACCTGGTACGTCTCGGGCCAGACCGCGTTCAACGAGTCGCTGGCGACCTTCGTCGGGCACGTCGGCGCGTACGAGTTCTTCCGCGCGCACGACGGCCCGGAGGCCGCCACCACGCAGCGCGCCGCGCAGGCCTGGCGCGAGGCGCTCGTCGAGTCGCAGCAGTGGTCGGCGGCGGTCGCCGAGCTGCGGGCGCTCTACGCCGACGGCGCGAGCGACGGGCGGCCGGTCGACGAGATCCTGGCCGCGCGGGCGGCGATCTTCGCACGCCTCCAGAGGACCGAGGCCGGGCAGGGCGCGGTCCCGCCGCCGTCCCCGGTGTCGTCGGCCGCCGCCGCGAATCTGTCCACGCCGACTGCCGTGCCGGGCCAGCCGAGTCCCGTACCGAGCCCGACCGTGCCGGCGGGCCGGCGTCCGGTCACGCTGAACAATGCGGTGGTGCTCGCCAACTACGCCTACATGCGCGACCTGACGGCCTTCGATCGCATCCACGTCGCGTCGGGTGGGGACCTGCGCGCGACGATCGCGCGCCTGCACGAGATCACGGACCACGCGGACGACCCTTTCGCCGCGGTGACCCGCGCGGCCGCCGCGCTGCCGCCGGGCGCGCCGCGGGTCGTCGAAGGCGGCGAC
>VGTK01000296.1 GCA_016874715.1 Deltaproteobacteria bacterium
GGTGGTGGAGCGAAGGGCCGAAGACGTCGCGGGAGTGTCAGACCGGCGGTTGCGGACTCTCCGCGTTGCGGTGCTCGGGGACCAATCGCGGGGAAGGCCGGTCCGCCCGGCGAACGAGATTCGTGGTGGCTGGCGGACCGTCTGTCCGGCGCGCGCGGCAGCGTTGTACCATGGTGACTTCGCGACTCCTGTCGCCAGCCCCAGAAGGATCCCATGCGCAATCTACTGCTGCTCGCCTTGCTCGCTTCGCCGGTGCTCGCCCAAGGTTGTCCCGACCGTACGTTCGGCACCTTCCTCGGTGTCGGTGACGACACGATGTTCACCATCCAGCCGATCGGGTTCGCGTTCCCGTTCGCCGGAGCGACGTACACCGACGTGCACATCTGTGCCAACGGCTATTTGTTTCTGTCGAACGGCGGCGTGCCGGCGCCGGCGGGCGGCGACTACACCTCGACGCCGCTCGAGCTGTCCACCCAGTCGCCGCGCATCGCCGTGCTGTGGAACGACTTGAACCACACCGCCGCGAACAACGCCGGCATCTTCGTCCACGCGACACCGGCCAAGTGCACGATTACGTGGAACAACGCCGTCAACTACGGCATGACGACGCGCTTCCAGTTGCAGGCGCAGTTGTTCCCGAACGGCGAAGTGCAGTTGTTCTGGGGCAAGGGCGCTACCAACAACTCGACGTTCAATTACGCAGCGGGTTCGGGCGTGGTCGGCGTGTCGCCGGGCATGGGCGTGGCCCTGCCGCCGGCGAGCAACCTGTCGACGTCGGGAGCCTCACTGTCGGACATTGTGTACGAGCACTGGCCGCTGCAGGGTTCGTTCGATCTCGCGCACCGCAGCCTGCAGCTGATCCCGACCAATCCGGGTTGGGTATGGGTGCCGTCGACCTGGGCGAGTTGCGCCGACGGCAGCGACTACGGCATCGGCTGTGTCGATGCCGCCGACAGCTTTTACGAGCTGATGGCGCCGACCGCCTTCGACCTGGCGAACACGCACTGGACGATGGTGCGCGGCCCGGCCGGCTACACCGTGACGAACTCGTTGCCGGCCACCTACGTCGTGCCGAGCGCGACCGCCACGATCGTCGCCAACGCCGACGACGTGGTCACCACCGTGACGTTGAGCCAGGCCATGCCGGTGCCGGGTGGCACGATCACGCAGCTGTCGATCTCGTCGAACGGCAACATCGCGCTGTCGGGCATCGGCAACGGCGCGGGTTTCGCGCCGGACGCCGGCAACTTCCTATCCTTTCCGCAGACGTCGGTCGCGGCGGCCTGGCACGACTACAACCCGGCGTTGGCCGGCAGCGGCAAGATCCTGTTCGAGCAGGTCGGCACGACGGCCTACGTCACGTGGAACGGCGTCTATAGCTACCTCTCGGCGCTGCCCGACATGTTCCAGTACCAGTTCGACCTCGTCTCCGGCAACGTCACGGTCGTCTACCAGGCCATGCTGTTCGGCTCGAGCGACTACCTGGTCGGCTATTCGCGCGGTGGTGCATCGCCGCGCACCGAGGAGATCGACGTTTCCGCGGCCCTCGCGGCTCCGTTGGCGCTCGCCGATGTCGGCGTGCAGGGCCTGACGCTGACGACGAACGGCCTCGCGCTGGTCGGCAACGCGAGCTTCGGCTTTGCCGTGTCGAACATTCCGGCGGTGTCGCCCGTCGGCCTGTTGTTCTTCGGCGACCAGACCGCCCCCGGCTTCGACCTGGGTTTCCTCGGCATGCCCGGTTGCCGCGCCTACTCCAACGCGAACCTCACCTCGGTGGCCTTCCCCGCCGTGCAGCCCGCCGGCACGGGGGCGCAAGCGCTGCCGATCCCGAACAACCCGGCGCTGATCGGGGCGTCGCTGACGTCGCAGGCACTCGCGTTCACGTTGGCCACGCCGCTGAACCTGGTCAGCTCGAACGGCACGCAGTTCCGCATCGGGCTCTGAAGCCGGATCAGGCCGACCCGAAGTAGAGTGCGTTCACTTCGGGATGGTCGAGCAGCGGATTGTCGAAGAGCACTTCCTCGACGGTCGCCGCACGGAACGTCTGTGCCAACCGCGCCGTGATCTCGGGTTCGGCCGGCAGGCTGGTCCACAAGGCGAATACGCTGCCGTTGCGGTCGGTGTCGACCAGCAGGCGCACGCGTTCGCTGTAGGCGGCGAAGCGCGGGATGCGGTCCTTGATGTGCTTCTCGTACTTGGCGAGGCGCTCGGCGACCGTGCGGCAGGCGAGGTCGTCGTCCTTCCACTGCATGTAGTCGCGGTCGTCGAAGACGCCGTCCTTGATGCGGAAGGTCTCGGCGAAGTTGCGGCCGCTGGCCGGTCGCGGCGCGGGAGCGGTGTGCTCGCGCGGCGGGAATGCGGTGGCATGGGGCCGGGGATCGGTGCGCGCGGGCGGTTGCGGCCGGGGGGACGGGGGTGCGCGCAGGGGGGTAGGACCGCGCTGGTGGGTCCCAGCTGGTCCGGGACCGGTGCTTGAACTTCCTACGCGCGGCTGGCAGCACGTCACCGGCGGAGCCGTTCGGCGTCAAGCGTAGCCGGGCGAAGGCCACCCGCTCGACGCAATGGCTCGGCAACGGCAAGATGGGCCGGTGCGGGTGATCTTGGACAGCGACTTGCCCTGCCAATCCGCTCCGTCTCGCCTCGTCTGCAGGTGATCCTTCCATCATGAAGCGCCTCCGCCTGTTCCTGTTCGCCCTGATCGTCGCCCTGGTCGCCACCGAACTCCTTCTCCAAGTTGGCTACTTTGCGGTGTGGGTGCTCGGTTCGCGGCAAGAGTCGTCCGCCAGTACGACCTCCGGCTCGGTGATCCTCTGTCTGGGCGACTCGTTCACCCATGGCATGGGCTCGTCGAGCCCGGCCAAGTCGTACCCGGCCCAGCTGGAGCAACTGTTGCGGGCCGACGGCCACGAAGCCCGGGTCGAGAACCACGGCTGGCCTGGCCGCAACTCGCGTGAGGTGCTGGAAGTGCTGGACGGCCTTCTCGTTACCCTGCAGCCCGAGGTCGTGTGCATCACCGTCGGTGTCAACGACTCGTGGTCGAGGCCGGAGCGGTTGCAGTTGCCCGCCACACTGCCCTCCGCTGCGGACGTCAAGTCGACCGGGCGCGAGTATGTGTGGACCTTCCGCACCTGGCGGCTGCTGCAGACCTTCCGCACCAAGGATCCGTTCCGTGACCAGCGCACCTCGGATCCGGGGGCCGAAGCAGCAGACCCGCAAACCGAAGATCCGGCGGGAGTGATTGGCCGGTGGCGCGCCGTCGGCGCGGATTTCCTGTGTACGCTCGACAAGGGCGGCAAGGGCAAGCTCGGCCCCACCGACATGCGCTGGTCGGTGCGCGGCGAACGCATCACCTTCACGCCGGCTGGAGCGTCCCCCATCGTGGGCACCTGGCGTCTCGACGATGGTGCTCTGCTACTGTCGCTATCCGACCAGCAGCTGCGCTTGATCCGCGACGACGCCGTCGAGAAACCGGTGAATCACGCAGCCGAAGGCTACCAGGCGATGGCGGCATCCGACTGGCCGACGGCACTGGCAGCGTTCCAGAAGAGCATCCAGGCGGCGAAACCGGCCGATCCCAACCTGCCAGGTCTGCACGCCGCCCTGGCGATGTGTTTCAAGGCCCTGGGTCGACTGGAGGAAGCGAACGCCGCGCTCGCGACCGTCCGCGCATACGCCGCCGAACGCAGCGACTTCGACACCAGGGCGGCGCTGGCCACGGCACTGAGCGCTTGCGGCCACGAGAAGGAGGCCGATGCGGTGACCGAGCAGGCCATCCAAGCCGGCGCTCGCACTCCCAACCTGTGGTCGCAGTATGCGCAGGTGGTGGAGAAGCGCGGCGACATCGACGGTGCCCGCAAGGCGGTCGATACGGCAATCGAGCTCGCGACGGCCGCCAATTGGGGCTCCTTTCCGTACCTGTACCGCACCAAGGCGCGCCTGAGCCGAAACACGACCGATTTCGATGTGTTCGCTGGTGCCGCCGTCGACGCGCACATGCAGGACCGCAACCTTGGCCTGACCCGGCAGCAGTTGGACATGTGGCAAGGGCCGAAGGAAGCAAGAGTCGCAGCCATGCAGCGCGCATGCGCCGACCGCAAGCTCACGGAGGACGACACCAAGACCTTGATGACCTTGCTGAGTGAAGCGCTGGGCGAAGGCACCGAGGCGTGGCAGCAGACGCTGCGCGATCACCTGCAGCAGGCGATCCGCCGCTGTCGCGAGGTGGGTGCCAAGCCGGTGCTAGGCACTTACCCATTCGTGTTCGGTTGCCGCGACATGCTGCGGCGGTTGGCCGCAGATGAGGGCGTGCCGTTCGTCGAGAACGACACGGTGTTCGCTGGCATCCGCAAGCAGGAACCGGGTCGTGTGCTCAACGTCGCCGACGGCCACTGCAACGACGACGGCTACGGGGTCATGGCGCAGAGCGTCGCCGCCGCCATTCGCGGCCTCCTCAAGTCCGGCGGGCGCTGAGAGGATTCTGCGCGCGGACAGGTCTCGGCGAAGTTGCGGCCGCTGGCCGGTCGCGGCGCGGGAGCGGTGTGCTCGCGCGGCGGGAATGCGGTGGCATGGGGCCGGGGATCGGTGCGCGCGGGCGGTTGCGGCCGGGGGGACGGGGGTGCGCGCAGGGGGGTAGGACCGCGCTGGTGGGTCCCAGCTGGTCCGGGACCGGTGCTTGAACTTCCTACGCGCGGCCGGACGGCTGCGTGTGCTGCTCGATCCGCGGCTGTTGATGCTGCCGTGGCGCCTGCGCACGCGCCGCACCGGTGATCGCTTCCATCCTCTGGGCAGCCCGCAGGACGTCGAGCTGCGGCGCTTCCTGCAGCATCGCCACGTGCCGCGCTTCGATCGCGACCGCCTGCCGCTGCTGGTCGACGCCCACGATCGCATCCTCTGGATCCCCGGCGTCGAGATCAGCGAGATCGCGCGGTTGCAGCTCAACACGCGCCGAACCATCGAATTGATCGCTGGCTGCGGCTGATTCGCCCGAGCAGAAAGCCGCCGCCTCGCCACCCCGATTGCTGTCCTGCGTAAATTGCGCCGCGGCAGCCAGGGCACATTCGTCCCCGGCGTCACGTCGAAGGAGGAGTATCACCCCGGCCTCCTCGACAGCCATGCCCAGATGCGGTGTCGCCGCGCCACGGCCCTGCCGAGTGGCCAACATCCCGATCGACACCACGACCCAGGATGAACATGCGTCTCTCTCCGCTCCTTCTCTCGTCTCTCGCGTTCGCGCCCAGTCTGCTGGCGCAACGCATCCCTGAAGTCGAACCGAACGGCACCAACGCGACCGCCCAGGCGATCCCGGTCGGCGCCCAGATCGACTGCAACCTTGCTGCCGGTGAACAGGACTGGTTCAGCTTCACGCTGCCAGCGGCGACGCGCATCCGCATCCACACGACGGGGGCCGACACGCGCATCGCGCTGCTGGACGGAACCGGCACGATCTACCGGGCGATCGACGACGACTCGCGCACGTCGACCCAGGTCTACGCGAGCGAACTGCAGCTGAACATCGCGGCGGGCACCTACATGATCCAGGTCGTTGGCTACACGGCGACGATCGCGGGTCTCTATTCGCTCGAGATCGGCGAACTCACGCCGGTCGTCTACACCGGCTCCGAGGTCGAGCCGAACGACAGCCACCTGAACGCGACGCCGACCGGCGTGCTCGGCACCGGCGCCAAGAAGTTCCACGGCACGCTGAGCCCGGACGTGGTCATCGGCA
>VGTK01000297.1 GCA_016874715.1 Deltaproteobacteria bacterium
CGACCGCCCCACGGGAGGCGGACGTGAGCTCGACCGCCCCACGGGAGGCGGACGTGAGCTCGACCGCCCCACGGGAGGCGGACGTGAGCTCGACCGCCCCACGGGAGGCGGACGTGAGCTCGACCGCGCGATGGGAGGCGGACGCGCGCGCGCCCGCCCCACGGGAGGCGGACGTGAGCTCGACCGCGCGATGGGAGGCGGACGCGCGCGCGCCCGCCTCCCGTCGGCTCACGGCGTGCGCGCGGTGAATCGCGTCGCGTCGTTCTTGAGCGCGCTCGCGAAGGTCGCGGCCCAGCACGCGCCGTTGTCGAGGTTCACCAGCTGCGCCTGCACGGGCAGATCGAGCGGCAGCGACAGGCCGCCGAGGGCCGGGCCCTTGCCGCGCACCATTCCGGTCGCGCGCAGGCCGGCGTCGGTCCGGACACGAACCTTCGCAAGTCCGTGCGCCGCCGCGAGCGCGTCGGTGTAGTCGTACACCTGCCCCTGCTTCTTCCAGCCGAGCGTCGGGTCCTGCCCCTCGCCCGGGCGCAGGCTGCCGCCGACGAGCTTGCCGGTCTGCTCGTAGACGCATACCGCGATGTCCCCCTGCGCGGTCGGGTCACCGATCTCAGAGGGGTTGATCGTGCTGTGGTTGAAGCGCCACACCAGGCGGTCGCGCGCGTCGTCGGCCTGATCGCGCATCGTGATCTGCGCGCGCGGTGTCGGGTCGCAGCCGGTGCGCGGTGCCGCCGGACACGCCACCACGCCCTTCTCGATGGTGAAGGTATCGGTGATCTGCTCGAGGTTGTTCAGGAAGCTCCCGGTCAGGCGATTTCCGTCGATGTCGAGCACCAGCGAGCCGAGCTGCAACAGGCCGACCTTCATCGCGGGGTGATTCAGCGTCGCGTTCCGCACCTCGCTCGAGCTGCCCGCGACGACGTAGACCGCCCCCTCGTGGGCGGTCGGCCCGACGCTCGCCTTGCGGTACGCGCCGTCGCTGGCCGGATCGCCGTCGCCACCGTCGAGCACCATGGTGAGCGGATCGAGCGTCGGCGAGAAGCCGTAGTGGCCGTCGATCAGGTAGCTGCGCTCGTAGCTGTGACTGTGCCCGTTGAGGACGAGATCGACGCCGTAGTCCTCCAGCGTCGGCAAGACCTTCTCGCGCATCTCGATCTCGCGCCCCTCGAGGTCGGAGTCGTGAAACAGGCCCTTGCTGTACGGCGGCTGATGCCAGAAGGCGATCAGCCAGTCGGCGGTGGTCGCCTGGAGATCGGCCTCGAGCCAGGTCATCATCGCGCCCCCGGGCGCGGTGCTCGACGAGTTGCCGTCGAGCACGATGAAGTGCACGTTCGCGAAGTCGAACGAGTAGTACGACTCGGTGCCAGACGACACGCCGCCAGCCTCGCCCGCCCTGGGGAGCGTGAAGATGTCGAAGTACGGCCCGGTCTCGGTGATCGAGTTCGAGGAGAACCCCTCGTGATTGCCGAACGTCGGCCAGGGAGCGACCTTGCGCAGCAGCGCCGCGTGCGGGTCGAAGACGGCGGCCTGGTGCTGCGGGTCCGTCCCGGTGAAGTACGCGTTGTCGCCCAGCAGCAGGAACAGGTCGGTCTCACCGCCCCCGTTGAACGACGTGTAGGCGTCGCGGACCGCGTTCAGGTTCGCCCCGGCGAAGCCCGCGTCGCCGATCACCCACGCACGGATCGGCCGGACCGTGCCCGGTGTCGGCGACGTGCGGAAGTAGGTGCTCGCGTCGTCTCCGGCGAGCGCTCCCGACGTGGTGCCCACGGAGTAGTAGTATTGCGTGTCCGGTGCGAGCCCGGACAGCTGCACCTCGTGCTCGGTGGTCGACACCGCGTCGTCGAAGTTCGACGACAGCGCGCCCGGCGCGGCGCCGATCGCGACGCGGCTGTCCGTCGGAACGTCGGTACGCCAGCGTACGACGATGCCGCCCGGTGTCGGGATCTGCAGGTACGGCCCGCGCGTGACCGTCTGCGCCTGCGCACCGCTGGCGACGAGCAGCGCCGCGAGGAGCGCGCTCACGATCAGGTGCCGTCTGGTCGGGATCATCAAGGCCTCTCCTTGGCGTCTGGTGGTGGATGGTCTTCGGGGGCGAGCGCCGAGCGAAGCTCGCGCTCGAGCGAGGCCGAGCGCGAGCCGCGCCGGCCATCGGGCCTGCTCTGGATCGCGGCGAGCGCGCCGGCGCGCGCGACCCGTGCCTCGTCGTTGCGCCCGAGGCGGTCGAGCACTTCGCCGCGGCGCGCGAGCCAGAGCTCGTTGCGCGCGTTGGTCGCGAGCAGCGCGTCGATCCGGCGCAGCGCCGCGTCGGCGCGGCCGATCTCGAGCTCGAGGTCGAGGGCGGGAAGTGCGAGCGATGGCACGAGACCGATGCGCGTCAAGCCATGGTCGAGCGCCGCGACCGCGCCCGGGCGGTCGCCGGCCGCGACGAGTGCATCGGCAAGCACGAGCACCTGGTCGGGCGTCGGGTTCCGCGTACCCTCGATCGCGAGCGCGAACGCGCGCGCGGCCTCCTGTGGACGACCGAGCGCCAGGCTCGCGCGTCCTCGCAGGATCTGCACCTGCGGCTGTCCGGCGTCGAGCAACAGGGCTCGATCGGCCTCGAGCAGCGCCATGTTCGACCAGCCGGCGTCGAGAAACACCGCAGCGCGCAGCGCCGTCACCTCGACGGGCTGCGCGCCGTGCGCGGCCGCGTGCTCGAGGGCGACGAGCGCGCCGTCCCAGTCGCGGGCGATCCGTCGCGTCTGGGCGAGGGTCAGGTACGCGGCCGGATCGTCCGGCCGTTCGGCGACCAGCTGGGTGCTGTGACGCTCGACGTCCTCGAAGGCGGGATGCGCCGCGACCAGCTGGGCGCACGCGAGCAACCCGCCGACCAGCAGCCCGACGCGACGGAGATGGGAACGGGACGTAGCGGCACCTGACACCGGGCCGGAACAGAGCACGACGGTCGTTGCTTCTCCAGAGAATTTCGACCGGAGGCCGGCCCGCGCGACGTGGCGCGTCAGAGCCGCCTCCGGTCCGCCTCCTCGAGCCATCCGGCGACCGCTGCGAATGCCGCCCCGCCGGCCGGGGCCGGTGCCACGTCGAGCACGTCCTCGAGCTTGGCGAGTTGCAGAGCCAGCTGCTCGAGCCGGCCGTCGGCGCGGACCAGCAGGAGGATGGCGCTCCGCGCGCCGTCGCCGACGGGGACGCAGAGGATGCCGTCCACGTTGAACGCGCGCCGGGCGAACAGACCGCTCACGTGGGACAGGACACCGGGGTGATTGCGGACGAGCAGGCGGAGAACGACGGTCGGGCAGGTCGCGGACGGCGTGTCGGACCCGGCATCAGGCGGCAGCGTCAGCATGGGCCTCTCCTCCGATCATCATGTCGCGGTTGGCCGCCCCCGGCGGCACCATGGGGTAGACGTTCTGCTCGCGTGCGATCGGCACGTCGACGAGACACGGCCCTGGCGCCGCGAGCGCCTTGGCGAGCATGCCGCGCGGGTCGGACACGTCGCCGAGGTGCACCCCCTCGATCCCGAAGGCGCGCGCCAGCGCGGGGAAATCCGGCTCCGCCACGAAGCGCGACGCCTGGTAGCGGCCGCCATAGAACAGCTGCTGCTGTTGCCGCACCAGACCGAGGTGCCCGTTGTTGAGCAGGAGGATCTTCACGTTCACCCGCTCCTCGGCGAGGGTCGCCAGCTCCTGCAGGTTCATGAGCAAGCTGCCGTCGCCGGTGAAGCACAGCACCGGGCGATCCGGCGCCGCAAGCGCCGCGCCGATCGCGGCGGGAAGCCCGAAGCCCATCGTGCCGAGCCCGCCCGACGTCAAGCATTGACGCGGGCGGCGGAACGGATACGCCTGCGCGACCCACATCTGGTGCTGCCCCACGTCGGTGGTGACGATCGCCTCGTCGCCGGCGATCTCCGCCACGGCGCGCACGATTCCGTACGGCGTCGTCACGTCGTCGGCACCCGGCATCGCGAGCGGCGCCGCCGCGCGCAGCGCGTCGACCCGCGCGCGCCACCGCGCCCGCCGCTTCGCTTGGACCTGCGGCAGCAGCGCCTCGAGCGCACGAGCCGCGTCCGCACGTATGGCGACCGCCGGCGTCCGGATCTTGCCGATCTCGCTCGCGTCGATGTCGATGTGGACGATGCGCGCGTTCGGGCAGAACTCCGAGGCCTTACCGGTCGCGCGATCGTCGAAGCGCATGCCTACCGCGAGCAGCAGGTCACACTCCTCGAGCAGCAGGTTCACGTAAGGCGCGGCGTGCATCCCGACCATGCCGAGAGCGAGCGGGTGGCCTTCCGGCATCGCACCCAGCCCGAGCAGCGTCGCGGCGACGGGGATCGACGCCCGCTCGGCCAGCCGGCGCACGAGCGGGCTCGCACCCGCCGCGATGACGCCCGCACCGATCAGCAGCACCGGGCGGCGCGCCCCGTCGAGCAGCTCGGCGGCGCGGCGCACGGCCTCGCGATCGACGGCCGGCGGTGCGTCGGCGCATCCGGGGTGCGGCAGGCCGCGCACCTCGATCACCTCGTTCAGCACGTCCTTGGGCACGTCGACCACGACCGGCCCCGGACGCCCCGAGGCGGCGACGCGGAACGCCTCGGGGATCACGTCGAGCAGCTCTGCGGCCGAGCGCACCAGCCAGTTGTGCTTGGTGATCGGGATCGTGAGCCCGTAGGTGTCGATCTCCTGGAAGGCGTCGCTGCCGATCATCGCGCGCGGCACCTGCGCGGTGATCGCGACCAGCGGGATGGAGTCGAGCTTCGCGTCCGCGATCGCGGTGAGCAGATTGGTCGCACCGGGACCGCTGGTGCCGAAGCACACGGCCGGCCTGCCGGTCGCGCGGGCCATGCCCTGTGCGATGAAGCCCGCGCCCTGCTCGTGCCGCGCCAGCACGTGCCGGATCGGGCTCGCGGCGAGGGCGTCGTAGAGCGGCAGGATCGCCCCGCCCGGAATCCCCGTGACCGTATCGATGCCCTGCCGCTCGAGCAGCGTCAGGATCAGCGCCGCACCCGTGGTCTTCATGTCGTCCCCTCCTCGTTCGCTGCGGGCCGAGCCGGCGGAGGGTCGATGTGAAGAACCCCCGCCAGCCATCGGCCGGCAGGGGTCTGGTGTTCGGTCAGGTCTCCCCGCTACGGCTCGACGGCCCAGGCAACGCGCACGACGACGACGACCACGACGGAAAGTCGGGCGTCGGACGGGAGAAGCTGCGCGGCCGCGGCGGGAAACATCGCGCGTCGAGCTAGCCTGTGGGGCGCGACCGGCGCAAGTGCGTGACCGCAGATTCGCGGGCCACGCATTTCCACGCTCGTCGTTCGGTCACGGACGGCCCGCGGCCGGGAGCCGGGCCCGCCGGTGGGCCGTCCGCTCGACGCTGGCACGAGCCCTTGGCGAGCCACCACGGCGCCGCGCATCGCGGCGCTGCACGGTTGCGGCGTCGTCCACCGCGGGGCACCATGCTGGCACCCGGCGGCCGCGACGATCGCGGGCGCCGGGGTTCATTCAGCCCCTTTCGGCGCGCCCGGGGCGTCATCGCGGGTCAGCGGAAGCGGGTCCGCGGAGGCGGGTCAGCGGAAGCGGGTCCGCGGAGGCGGGTCAGCGGAAGCGGGTCCGCGGAGGCGGGTCAGCGGAAGCGGGTCCGCGGAGGCGGGTCAGCGGAAGCGGGTCCGCGGAGGCGGGTCAGCGGAAG
>VGTK01000298.1 GCA_016874715.1 Deltaproteobacteria bacterium
TCGATCTTCGCGCGCTCGTCGCCGCGCGCGACGTCGAAGGCGCGCAGCGTCCCGTCGGCGCCCGCGACCCACAGCAGCTCGCCCGCGAACGCGAGCCCCTCGACCGGCTGCAGCGACGGCACGAGCGTGCGCGGCGGGGCGCCCCCGTCGCCGAGCAGCGTGATCGCGCCGACGTCGTTCGCGACCGCGGTGTGCGCGCCGTCGGGCGTCACCGCGACGAGCCGCGCCGCGCCGTCGACCGGCAGCGGACGGACCACCTTGCCGCGCGCGTCGAGCACGAACGCCTTGCCGCCGGCGGCGGCGACGATCCATGCCCCATCGCCGGTCCAGGCGAGGTCGGCGATCGTGCCGCCGGGTCCGGGCGCGCGGTCCGCGACCTTGCCGGTGGACACCCTGTAGCCGACCAGATCCGGGCCGACGGCGAACACGGCGGCGTCACGCTGCGCGCTGGCGAGGACGGCGCGCGCCTCCTGCTCCGCCGGCAGCGGCTCGAAGGCGACCGCGTGGTCCATCGCCGGCAGCGTCCAGGTCCCGGTCGCCGAGTGGATCAGCGAGACCACGGCGGGCGAGCCGTCGGGCGGCACGGCGAGCGCACCGACGGCGCGGCCGAAGGCGATCACGCAGCGCGGCGCGGCCGCTCCCGTGGCGGCGCCCTCGGCCGGGGCCGGGGGCTTGCAGGCGGCCTCGGGCGGCAGGGCCCGGGCGCGCTGGTCCAGCTTCGGGATCTCGGCGGTACCGCCCGCCGGCAGGTCCGGGTCGGAGCAGCCGGCGGACAGACCGGCCAGCAGGCAGCCGGCGGTGGCGAGGAGAACGAGCCTACGTGTCATGCGCACGGTGCCTCCGGGGAGTCATCGACCCCAATCATCTCTTCCATAATGCGCTGCGCTAAGTATAACGTCCGCCGCACCCAGGGCCGGTCCGGCAGGCAACGGTGCCACCCGGAAACGGATGGTCTCTTGAACACGTGTCACCCGGAAACGAGGGTCTCTTGAACAAGCCGCGCGCTGCCATCTACCTGGCCACCCTTGCCGCCGCCGCCCTGATCGTGCTCGCCGCCGCGCCGGCGCACGCACAGACGCTCCGCGCGGTCCGCTGCTGCAGAACCCCGACGGGCTCACCACGACCATGACCGTGGTCTGGTGGACCAACGTCGCGGGCGACAGCACCGTCGAGTACGGCACGACCACGGCGCTCGGCTCGTCGAAGACCGTCGCCCAGGCCTCGAGCTGCGAGATCGGCGCCGCCGGCACCTGCCACATCGTCCAGCTCACCGGGCTCGCCGCGGGCACGCGCTACTACTACCGCCTGCTGACCAACGGCAACCAGGTTCTCTCGACGACGTACTTCGAGACCTTCCGGACGCCGGCCGACACGCGGCCGCTGTTCTTCAGCATCGTCGGCGACTTCGGCGCCGGCTCGAGCGGGCAGACCAACGTCGCGAACAACCAGAACGCGGCCGGCCCGCCGCTCGTCGTCACCGTCGGCGACAACGCGTACGAGAACGGCACGCAGTCCGACTGGGACAACAACGTCTTCATCCCGCAGTACGAGAACCTGCTGCGTCGCGCCGTGTTCATGCCGGCGCTCGGCAACCACGATCTCAACGACGTCGGCGCGAGCAACTGGGCGAACTCCGTCGAGATCAAGATGCACCTGCTGCCGCGCAACGCGCCGGCGGGCCAGGAGGAGCGCTACTTCTCGTTCGACTACGGCGACACGCACCTGGTGATCCTCGACTCGAACCCGCCGGCGTTGAATGCGACGCAGGCCGCGTGGCTCGAGGCCGACCTCGCCGCGACCACGCGCAAGTGGAAGTTCGTCTTCCTGCACCACGCGTCGCACTCGTGCGCCAACGGCATCGCGTCGTTCGGCAGCAACATGACCGTGCGCAATCTCTTCGGACCGCTGTTCGAGCAGTACGGCGTCGACGTCGTGTTCGAGGGCCACGACCACATCTACGAGCGCTCGAAGCCGGTCGACGAGTACCTGGTCGGCGGCGCCGCGGGCTCGGACGGCCTGAAGACCATCTACGTCATGACCGGCGCGGGCGGGAAGACGCTCGACAGCCCGGCGAACAGCGACGCGGGCGGTCCGTACCGCCAGCCGTTGTTCGGCAGCAAGAGCTACTGCCCGTGGATCTCGAACGAGTGCCCGGGCGGCGTCGGCGGGCAGTACTGCAGCTTCGCGACCTTCTCGCACACCGAGGTCGAGATCGTCGACAACGACACGCTGACGGTCACGACCATCAGCCAGTCGAACAGCGTGCTCGACGAGTTCACGGTCACCAAGGGTGTCACCTGCGGCAACGGCATCCTCGAGGGCGCGGAGGCCTGCGACCAGGGCGCGGCGAACGGCACCACCGGATCGTGCTGCTCGGCCACCTGCACCTTCAAGGCCTCGGGCACGACGTGTCGTGCGAGCGCCGGCGTCTGCGACACCGCCGAGACCTGCTCGGGCGCGAGCGCGCTGTGCCCGTCCGACGCGAAGTCGACGGCGGTGTGCCGCGCGGCGCTCGGCACCTGCGACCTGGCCGAGAGCTGCAACGGCATCGGCAACGACTGCCCGGCGGACCTGAAGGTCGCGTCCGGCACCGTGTGCCGCGCGTCGGCCGGCGTCTGCGACGTCGCCGAGAGCTGCGACGGCGTCAACGTCGATTGCCCGGCGGACGGCTTCGTCTTCGCCGGTACGACCTGCCGTGCGTCGAGCGGCGCCTGCGACGTCGCCGAGGCGTGCACCGGATCCTCGGCCGCGTGTCCCGCGGACGCGCTCGCGAGCGCGGGCACCACGTGTCGCGCCTCGACGGGCGGCTGCGATCCCGCCGAGGCGTGCAGCGGATCGGCCGCGACGTGCCCGGCGGACGTGATCTCGGGCGCCGGCACCGTGTGCCGCGCGGCCGCGAGCGTCTGCGACGTGGCGGAGACCTGCAACGGCTCGTCGGGTGCCTGCCCGGCGGACGTGGTCGCGCCGAACGGCACGCCGTGCCGCGCGTCGGGCGGCGTGTGCGACGTCGCCGAGAGCTGCAACGGCGTCTCGGGCGCCTGCCCGGCGGACGCCTTCGTCGCCAGCGGCACGCAGTGCCGTGCGTCGGCCGGCGTGTGCGACGTCGCCGAGGCCTGCACCGGATCGTCGGCCGCGTGTCCGGCGGACGGGCTCGCGCCGGCGTCGACCGTTTGCCGTGCCTCGAGCGCACCGTGCGACGCGGCCGAGACCTGCACCGGGTCTTCCACGTCGTGTCCGGCGGACGTGCTCGCGTCGGCCGGGACCGTTTGCCGCGCCGCCGCGGGGACGTGTGACGTCGCCGAGACCTGCGACGGCTCGACCAGCACCTGCCCGTCCGACGTGCTCGCGTCGGCCGGGACGACCTGTCGCGCGGCACTCGGCGTGTGCGACGTCGCCGAGCAGTGCAGCGGCAGCAACGCGCAGTGCCCCGCGAACGCGTTCGAGCCGGTGACCAAGGTCTGCCGCGGAGCGGTCGACGTGTGCGACCTGGCGGAGAGCTGCACGGGCTCGTCGGCGACGTGCCCCGCGAACGCCCTCGCTGCGGCGGGCACCAGCTGCCGCATCGCGGCCGGCGTGTGCGACGTCGCGGAGACCTGCAACGGCGTCAGCACCGCGTGCCCGGCCGACCTGCTGCGACCGGCGGGCTACACCTGCCGCGCATCGTCGGGCGTGTGCGACGTCGCCGAGAGCTGCACCGGCAGCAGCGCCTCGTGTCCGGCCGACACCGGCCTGCCCGACGGCGACGGCGACGGCGTGTGCGATCTCGACGACGTCTGCCCGCTGCTCTCCGACCCGGCGCAGGCCGACGCGGACGGCGACGGGCTCGGCGACGCGTGCGACCCGTGCAGCAACTTCCTGGCGGTGCTCGCGACCAAGCCGAAGCTCCAGTTCGCGAAGCTGGTGACGCCGCCGGGCGACGACAAGCTGAAGATCAGCGGCTCGTTCACCGTGCCGGCGACGCCGGCGATCGATCCGCTGAGCAACGACGGCATGCGGATCCTCGTGACCGATTCGACCGGCGCGACGGTGATCGACGCCGGCATTCCGGGCGGCCTCTACGATTCGCTGCTGCGCGTGGGCTGGACCACGAACACCAGCACCACGAGCTACACCTACCGCAACGCGGCTGTCGCTGTACCGCTGGTCGCCGGCATCTCGAAGATCACGCTCAAGAAGAGCCTCAAGACGCCGGGGCTCGTGACGTTCACCGTCACCGGCAAGAACGGCAGCTACCCGGTGAACACCGCGAACCTGCCGCTCGCCGCGACGATCGTCCTGGCGCCGCCGCACGCGGCCAACAACCAGTGCGGCGAGCTGAGCTTTGCCGGTCCCGTGCCGCGCTGCAGCTACGTCGCCACGTCGGGCATCCTGAAGTGTAAGTAGTGACTGGTTCTCGCTCTGCTGCTCGCTTCGTTCACACCTTCGTCGCGCGCGTCCGGCCACGCTCGGCACGCGCGGGCGTTCGCGGCTCGCTCACGGGTGCGCTGGTGGTCGGGGCGTTGCTGTCGATCTGCGCCGTGCCTGCGCGCGCCGAGAGCCCGGGCGAGCAACCGCGGCCGTTCGAGAGCTTCGAGGGCGTGCCGGGCGAGTGGACCGAGATCCTCAACGGCTACGTCTACGACCCGAAGACCTACGGTCCGCGCCTGATCGCGATCGAGCGCCAGTCGGGCGGAAGCCTGCCGCCCGCGTTCCGCATGGCCACCGCCGACGCGTACCTGCGCTCGGGCAACCGGCGCGCGGCGGAGCGCATCTTCGAGCAGGGCCTGACGCAGAACCTCGGCTACCCGTGGGAGGACTTCGCCAACCTCGGCATGGGCACGATCCGCCTCGTCAGCGGCGACGAGGGCGGCGCGCAGGTCTTCTTCGGCCGGCTGACGGAGTCGCAGGAAGGCTCGTCGCGTGCGCTCGGCAGCCTCGGCATGGGAGCTGCACTGTCGGCGGGCGGGCGCTTCGCCGAGGCACAGGAGGCGTTCTCCGCGACCGCGGCGACGACCACGGTCGACGAGGAGGTGCGCCAGGCGGGCCGCTTCGGCAACGCGATGGCGCTCTACGGGGCGGGCGACTTCGAGGCCGCCGCGCGAGCCTTCGACGAGATCGCGAAGATCGATCCCGGCTCGCCGATCGCCCGGGACGCGGCCTACGCCGCGGCACGTGCGCGCATCGCGCTGGGCGACCGCGAGGGCAGCGCTGCGGCGCTGCGCGAGCTGGCCGACGGGTGCGATCCCGAGACGAAGACGGGCCGCGCGCCGCGCGCGCTGCGCAACCTCGACGCGCGTGCAATGGGCCGCAACTGGCTGCACAACTACCGCACCACCGGCTGGGGTGCGCTCTCGGGCAAGGGCAGCTCGATGTACTCCATCGACGGCTGCGCGCTGGCCCGCTCGACGCTGCGCGCCCTCGAGCGCAACGATGCGACGCTGACCGCCGTCCAGCCCGTGTCGGCAGCCGCAGCGGACGCGCATCCTGCCGCGCCCGGGCCCGCGCCCGCGAAGCTCCCGGCGCCCGCGGCACCGACACCGGCACTGGCACCACCGCGGAGCGGCTGGTCGCCCGCGCTCTGGGCGCTCGCGGCGATCGCGGGCCTGGTCGTCCTCTGGCGCCTCGTCGCGCGC
>VGTK01000299.1 GCA_016874715.1 Deltaproteobacteria bacterium
GGGGTGCGACGAGACGAGCGTGCGCACGCCGCTCGACGAAGCGGGCGCGGCGTCGGTCGTCGCGCCCGCCGCCGTCGGCCTGGCGGACGCCTGCTTCGTGGACGCCTGCTTCGCGTAGGCCTGCGCCGCCGCGGGGCTCGACGCCTGCGCCCGCGCCGGTGCCGGCACCTGCGCGGCGTGCGGCGGCGCGCTGCCCGGTGCGGCAAGGATCTCGATGGTCTGCTCCGGCAGCACGGCGGTGCGCTGCACGTTGCTCGCCGTGTCCCACCACGGAACCTCGATGCGCGGCAGGATGACCGTGCCGGCCGTCGTCGCCAGGATGTCGAAGCTCTGCACGAGCTCCGCACCGTCCGCGGTCGCGCGCGTCGCGGGCTTCGCGGCGTACTGCTTGACGCCAGCCGTGTCCGCGGCGGCGATCTGCGGCAGCTGCGTCGCCGACGCGCCGTCCGCGCGCAGCGTGACCGTGCGCGTGACGGTCTCGCCGACGCGGAACGTCGGCTGTGCGGGCGACCAGCTCTGCGACAGCGTGACCGACGTCGCGGGCAGGAACCAGCCGTCGGCTGCCTCGCCGGGACGGCCCTGGACGTTCAGCGTGACCGGGTTCGAGCGCACGCGAACCTCGCGGCCCGAGCCCATCATGCGGTCGAGGATCGAGCCGGCGAAGCCGCGCTGCATCTGCGCGAACATCTGCGCGAGCTCCTCGGCGCCGCCGAACATGTCGTCGAACGGCGAGCGCCGCGCCTGGCCGGGCTCGTCGGGAACGCGCGCCTGCAAGACGACGGGCGGGATCACGACCTCGCCCCCCGTCTGCGGGAAGGCCGCGAACGCGCGCTCGTGGACGACGTAGCCGCGACCGCCGACGACTTCCTCGTACGTGCGCGTGTCGCCGCGCGGCTCGATCCGCACGCCCTTCGCGGTCGGCTCGGTGAGCGCGCCCTCGTGGATGCCGACGCCGTCGTAGACGCGGACGGTGTAGCGTACCTCACCCTGGACGAACGGCTTCGTCTGATCGACGCGGGCGTCGACGAAGAGAGCCGGCATGTCGCCGTTGCGGCGGTAGCGTGCCTCGAGGTCGTCCGACGCGGGAGCGCCCACGGTTCCGCTCGACGCCGACGGCGCGTTCCCGGCACGGGCGTCGCGCACCGTCACGCGCAGCGGCTCGGTGGCGAGGTCGCCCGCGTGCAGCGCCGGGATCTGGAGGTCGCCCGTGTGCTTCGGCGAAAGCAGGATCTCGATCTCGCGCGTCGCGTCGACGTCGCCGTTCACGATCGACACGCGCTGGCTCTGCCGGCTGCCCAGCACCTCGAAGTCGTTCTCGAGCGGCGACAGGTCGGGACGCGCCGCGGGCGCGTCGGCGCGGAAGCGCAGCGTGAGGCGCACGGGATCGCCTTCCTCGACGACCGTCGGCTCGACGGTGGCCTCCAGCGTCCCGGCCGCGGCGCGCGTGAGCACGGGGGCGGCGAGGGCGGCGAGGCACAGGGCCGCGGCGAGCGGCATGCGGAGACGGTGTCGCGTGGTCACCATGACGGGGAAACCTCCTTCTGCGAGTAGCGCTGCTCGGCGTACTGGCGGCGGATCTTCGCGCGCAGCAGGCCGGCGGGGTCGTCGGGGATGTTGCGCAGGGCCTGCTCGCGCGCCTGCTCCTGCTCGGTGAGCGGCTTCTTCGCGGTGCTCGACGCGGTGCCCTTCGGCGCGTTCTCGTCCTGGGGCTGCTCGTCCTGCTGCGCGTCGTCGGCGAGCCGACGGTCGAGGTCGCGCTTCAGCGACTCGTCCTGCTGCGCGGCCTCGTTGCGTGCGGCCGCGGCGGGGTCCTGCTCGTGCGGCTCGTCGTTCGGCTCGCCGTCGTTGCCGCGCGCGGCCTGCTGCGGCCGCTCCTGCTGCTGGTCGGGCTTCGGCGCGGCACCCGCGGACGCGGTCGCGTCGTCGGGGCTCGGCGGCTGCTCGGCGCCGGCCCCGTCGCTGTTCTCCTGGTCCTGCTTCTGCCCGTTCCGCGGTTCGGCATCGGCGTCGTTCGTCGCCTGCTCCTGCTGCTCGGTCTGCTTGCCCGAGCCCTGGGGGTCGTCGTTCTTCGCCTGCTCCTGCTGCTGGTCCTGCTCGTCCGAGCCGTGCGGGTCGTCGCTCTTCGCCTGCTCCTGCTGCTCGGTCTGCTCGCCCGAGCCCTGCGGGTCGTCGCTGTTCGGCGGCTGTGCGCCGTCCTGCGGGTTCTGCCGGTCCTGCTCGCCCGACTGCGCCTGCCGGTCGTCCTTCTGCGGCTCGTTCTGCCCGCCGCTCGCGCCGTCGGCGTTCTGCTGCTGCGGCTGTCCCTCGCCATCCTGCTGCTGGTCGTTCGACTGCTGCTGCTGCTGCTGCTGCTGGCGTTGCTCGTCGAGCAGGCGTTGCACGAGGTCGCGATTGAACTTCGCGTCGGCGTGCTGCGGCGACTGCTTCAGGACCTCTTCGTACTGCGCGACGGCGTCCTCGAGCTTGCCGCTCTTCGCGAGCGCGTTGCCGAGGTTGTAGCGGTTCGCGGTGCCGCCGAGGCTCGCGTACTTCGCCGCGGCGTCGTCGTACGTGCCGCTCTCGTAGGTCGCGGCCGCCTGCCACGCGGGATCCTCGAACAGGCCGGCGGCCGAAGCGGCGTCGCCGGCGGCTAGCGCCGCCTCGCCCTGCTGGTCGGGCCGGCTCCACAGGTCGTCCCACGCGCTCGCTTCGGCGCGGCCCGGAGCCGCGGCGAGCACCGCGAAGGCGAGCGCCGCGACGAGGCCGCGACGGAAGAGCAGCGGCGCGACGGCGAGCGGGATCAGGACCAGCCAGATGCCGGCGTCGTGCCAGACGTCGAACTGCGCGCTCGACCCTGCGCTGGCGGCGTGCAGCGCGGAAGCCGCACGAGCGGGGGCAACCATCGCCAGGTCCGAGTCGTCGGCGCGGACCTCGCTGAAGCGTCCGCCGCCTGCCGCTGCAAGGGCCTCGAGGCCCGCACGGTCGAGCTTCGCGAGGACGGGTGCACCGTTCGCGTCGTGCTCGATGCGTCGGCGCGCGTCGCGCGACGGCGCACCGTCGTCGGTGCCGGCGCCGAGCACCGACAGCGTGCGTCCGCTCGCCGCCAGCTCGCGCGCCGCGGCGAGCGTCGCGTCGGCGTGGTCGCCGAGGCCCGGCGTGACCAGCAGGACGCGGCCCGACGCCGCACCGGCCTGGTCGAGCAGCGCCTTCGCCTGCGCCAGCGCACGGTCGGCGCGCCCCGCGCGGAGCGGCATCAGGCCGGTCTCGAGGGTCGGGATCAGCTCCTCGATCAGGCGGCCGTCGTCGGTCAGCGGTGCCGCGACGAAGGGCTCGTCGGTGTAGAGGACGAGGCCGACCTGGGCGCCTTTCGTGCGCTCGAGCAGGTCGCGCAGCTCCAGCCGCGCGCGGCCGAGGCGCGATGGTGCCAGGTCGTCCACCTGCATTGCCGGCGACAGGTCGAGCACGACGACGGTCGGCTCGGCGGTGGTGAAGGTCGGCTGCGGGATCTTCTCCCAGGTCGGGCCCGCGAGCGCGACCGACGCCGCGATGCCGGCGAGCGCGCCGAGTGCCGCCGGCCAGCGCCGCGTCGTGCCGGCGTCGGTGAGGAGCAGGTGGCGCAGCAGGTGCGCGTCGACGACGCGGTGCCAGGCGCTCGAGCGCGTCGCGGCGTGCAGCGCGCTCCACGCGAGCAGCGCCACCGGCAGGATCGCCGCGAGCCACAGGGGGCGCAGGAAGTGGAAGGTCTCGGGAATCACGCGTTCACCTCCGGGGTCGCAACCGACGCAGCGCCGCGGCCGAGCGCGTGCCACGGCGTGGCCAGGACGCCGCCGAGTCCGAGCGAGAGCGCGAGCGCCAAGCCGAGCGGCCAGGGGAAGAGGTCCTTCCGGGGACGCAGGTGCAGCGGCTCGCCGCTCGCGGGCTCGAGCGCGTCGATGTTCCGATAGACGTTGGCGAGGCCCTCGACGTTCTTCGCGCGGAAGTAGGCGCCGCCGGTGGTGTCGGCGATCGCCTGCAGCGTGTCCTCGTCGAGGTCCGCGGACGGGTCGACCACGCGCTGGCCGAAGAGGGTCGGCACCGCGACCGCGTCGGCGCCGACGCCGATCGTGTAGACGCGGATGCCTTCCTCGGCGGCGAGGCGGGCCGCCTCGCGCGGATCGAGCGTGCCCGCGTTGCTGGCGCCGTCGGTGAGCAGCACGACCACGCGGCTCTCCGCCGGGCGGTCGCGCAGCCGCAGAACGGCCATGCCGAGCGCGTCGCCGATCGCGGTCTCGTCGCCGGCGAGGCCGACCTCGGCCTCGTCGAGCAGCGTGCGCACGGTCGTGCGGTCGAAGGTGAGCGGCGCCTGCAGGTAGGGCTTCGTGCCGAACAGCACGAGGCCGACGCGGTCGCCCTCGCGGCGGCCGACGAACTCGTCGGCGACCTGCTTGACGACGGTCAGGCGGTCCGCCGGCGCACCGCCGAGCGTGAAGTCCTCGCGCGCCATGCTGCCCGAGAGATCGGTGACGAGCATGAGGTCGCGGCCCTCCGCGGGCAGCGGCACGGGCTCGCCCACCCACGTCGGGCGCGCTGCGGCGAGCACGAGTGCCACCCAGGCGGCGCTCATCGTGCCGAGCACCCACGTACGCCTGCGGCTGGTCGCCACAGCCGTCGCGCCGTCGCTCGCGATGCCGTCGAAGAACGGCACGCGCAGCGCACCGGCGCGCGCGAGGGGAGCGGCCGGAACGAAACGGCGCACCAGGAAGGGCGCCGGCAGCAGAGCCAGCATCCAGGGCCAGGCCAGGTCCATCATGCGTTCTCCTCGATCCAGGCACGCGTCGCGGCGATCAGTGTCGCGCGGTCGACGGTCCGGCCGTCGCGCGCGAGCGCGTGCGCGCCCGCGGGCGCGTACGGCGCGACGGACAGCACGAGACGTGCGTCCTCGGCGAAGCGCGTGCGCCGGCGGCGCGCCTTCGGTGCGGTCTCGGCGAGAAAATGCTGCCACGCAGCGCCGTGCAGCGACGCGACGCGTGCGCGTCCGAAGCGGAGCAGGGCGACGCGCCGGACCAGCGCCGACAGCGTGGTGGCGAGCGTCTGCAGGTCGGTTTCGGACGACTCGCGCGCCAGCCCGTCGAGCTCGCGCAGCGCGTGCCGCACGACGCTCCGCCGGCGGCGGCGCACGGCGACGACGGTCGCGGCGGTCGCCGCGACCACGATCGCCGCGAGGCCCCACCAGCCCGGCGCCGGTGGCCAGAACCCGACCGGCTCGGGCAGGTGGATGCCGCGCAGCTCGGCCAGCGGATCGGTTGCGGCGGTGCCCGAAGTCGTCGTCGCTCTCGCAAGGGAAGACTGCGTCGCGGCAGCCGCAGCGGGTGCGGCGTCGGCGGCAGCCGCAGCCGGGGCGGGCACGCTGGCGGCGGCGGCTGCAGATCCGGCCGTCGGGTCCATCGCGCGGTCGCTCATCGCACACCTCCGGTCGGGACGGCGGGCGCCGTGGTGCGTCGGGGTGC
>VGTK01000300.1 GCA_016874715.1 Deltaproteobacteria bacterium
CAGTGCGCCGCGCACCCGACCGGCCTCGCGATCACCGAGATGCAGTCGATCCAGGTGACCGGCCACTAAGCCGGTTTGCCTGCCCACCGGCGCCGACCGATCGGCGCCCGCGCCCCGCGCCCGACCCTGCGTCGGGCGCGCGGCGTTTGGGGGGCTTGCGAAGCTCGCAACCTGCAGGTGACGACGACCGCGCCGCCTATCGGATCTGGAGTCAGCGTCTCGCCGCTGCGCACAAGGCGTTGCCGTTCGGCTGGTCACGACGCTCGCAGCGCGTGTCGATGGCGACCGCCGGACGCTCGATGAGAACCTGCGAGCCCAGGCACTGGTCGACTGGCGACTGCGCAAGTGGCGCGATGGCTGCGCGGCGTGCACGACGCCGCGGAAGGACCCATTCCACGATCCCATGCGCTTCCCGCCCAATGAGATAACGGGTGGCACGCCAGGACGAGGCGTTGCGCGCTGCCTTCGGCGGTGGGGTCGAGACGATCGAGGCGCGCATGGGAAGAACCCGTACGCGCCGAAGAAGCGCGAGTGACGCAGGCGAGCACGGCGTTGGGTGTGCTCGACCCGCGATGGACCGCCGTCGCAACCAGGACGGCTAGCGTGATCGGCTTGGAGGCTTCGCACAACCCGCGCACCTACCGCCGCTCGGCCAACGCCGCCTCGGCCTCGCTCACCTGCCGCGCGCGGACGGCGTCGTCCGGCCGCTGCGCCAGCAACGGCCGCCAGCAGTCGAGCGCCCGCTGCGGTTCGCCGAGCGCTTGCCACGCGACGCCGAGGTTGCGCTGCGCTTCGAAGTACGCCGGCTGCACGGCGACGGCGCGCTGCAGGTGCGGCAGCGCGTCGGCGGCGCCGCGCAGCGTGTAGCAGACGATGCCGCGGGTGTTGGCGACGATCGGGTCGCGCGGCGCGGCCGCGACGGCGCGCGCCGACAGATCGTCGGCCTCGGCGTGCAGCGCCGCCGCCCTGGCTGGCTCCGCCGCCGCGCGCGCGAGCAGCAGACGCGCGAGGTTGCCGAGGCCCTTGGCGAACGTCGGGTAGTCGGCGGCGAGCCGGCGCAGCGTGGCTTCGGCGCCCGGCAGATCGCCGCGGCCTTCGAGCAGGTTGGCGTGGTTGAGTCGCGTGTCCGGCCCCGGCACTTCGCACCGCATCGCCCGCTCGACGCGCTCCGCGGCGCCGCGCAGCAGCCCGTCGCGCGCGGCGGCCGGCAGTCCGGGGCTCTGCGCGAGTTCATGCAGCGCGCTCGCGTGCGCAGTCAGGATGCGGCCCACCCTGCGCAACCGGGAACGACCGCTTTGGCGAGCAGGATCATGCCCCCGCACGTCGCAAACACCGGCACGCCGCTGCGCAGCGCATCGCCGAGCGGGCCCCACAGGCCGTCGACGTCGAGCAGCTTGAGCATCGTCGTGCTCTCGCCGCCCGGCAGCACGGGGCCGTGTAGCCCGCGCAGGTCGGCCGCCGTGCGCACTTGCCGCGTGCGCAGGCCCGCCGAATGCAACGCCGCTTCGAAGCGCCCTCTGGAGGCTGGACTTCGAACCGTTGGTTTCTACACTAGTAATGGGAGAGGATGTGGCCCCGGAAGCAGTTGCTTCAACGGGCGGCTACGAAACGATCTCTGACAACCAGGTAGGAGATGCAGCGAACCCTGTTGGGACGCTAGCATCGATTCCGCGGCGCATCGCCGCGGAGAAGGTCAAGCTAGCCATACGTCAGTGCGCTCCGCTTGTCGTGCCGCGTGCTTAACGCCCGCCGCCCCCGCCCTAAGTCCTTTATTTTCAAGGGCTTGCGGGGTTTGGACTGCGGGCACGCGTCGCGGGCAAGCCCACGCCGCGCGCCGCGCGCGCTTGCGCGCGCGGTCCAGACCTCCGCAAGCCCTTGAAAATAAAGGGCTTAGGGCGGTCGCTGCGGTGTTTCCGCGTGCGGCCATCAGCACGAAGCACCCTCCTGTGCTTGGACGGTAGCGTCCGAATGCGGTCCGCTGGATCTCCTGCCTGTTGTCTTCTCCGCGTGCTCTGACACTGTCTCGCCCAACCTGCCTTCATGGACACGCTGCCGAGGGGCTTCGTTCCGATTGCTCGCCTCGCGGTTGCGCTTGAGGACGGGCTGCGATCAGCTGGGGCGGCTGCGTTCCTCGGCCACGTCAAGCGGCTCGTCGGCTTCTGGTCGCGGTCGGTGCGGCCGCCAGAGCCCGCGCTGTCGGTCGCCGGTGTCCGGCGCCCCGGCCACCTAGTGCGCAATGGTCAAGAACCGGCTAGCGACGCGCTGGAGGCCCACTACGTCAGCCAGCTGCAGCGTCTCATGGCTGCGTCGACGGCCTCGCCTAGGAGCTCGGCGACCGCGAGTGCCGCGGCCGCGCTCCGCGACGCCCTCCAACCGGTCGCCCTCGGTGGCAGCGCGCTCACGCCTGCGCTGCAGTCCGCGGCGCGACGCCTGACGCGGCTGCTCGCGGTGGACCGCCCTGCCGAGCACCAACAAGCGGCGCTCCGCTTCCTGGAAGCGCGCCCGCGTGAGCCGCTGGACGCGCGCGAGTGGCTCGTCTACGACCTGCTCTTCGGCGGGGCGCAGGGGCCCGTCGAGCCAGCGGATGTCGCCCACCTGTCGGACGCCGGATTCGCCCACTGCGAAGAGCTCGAAGTGCTTTTCGACCGTCACTGCGTGCTCCGTCCGTGCGACGGCCGCGCGTGGCCTTCGCTCGTCGGCTTGCCCATCGGGCGGGCGCGAAAGCTCCTCGGCGCGCTGCCGCCGCTTCTCTGCCTGCTGGTGGTCGACGGCGCGCCGTGCGCGAACCTGGCCGGCCAGACGGTGAGGCTCCCCGGCTTCGACAAGGTGCCGCGGCGCGCCCGCGTCGAGCAGGCGTGGGTTGTCGCGTTCTCTGCGCTCGAGGCGCGTGCCATGTGCGCGGTGCGTGACGGCCTGGATGGCAACGAAGACCAGGGGCGGTGGATCGAACGCGTCGACCCGCACCGCCTCGACACGGAGCGGTGCCGTGACCTCGCGTCGTCCCGAGACGCCGCCATCGCCGCCTTGGCGCGCGCGGCGCAGGAGGCCGGACGCACGCGAGACCTGATCCTCGCGGAGATCGTTGCGGCTCGCGTCGACGTGGCGACCGAGCTGCCCGGCATCTCGTGTGACGGCCTGCCGCACGAGGTGCTCCGGCACTACCTCGCGATCGGTCGGCCTGGCCTCGGCGCGAATAGCGAGCACCTGTTCGTGCGCCAAGGCGGCGGCCCCATGTCCGAGAGCCGTGTTGCGAGGATCCTGGGCTGGGACGTGGCCGACGCCGACGTGCGGCCACGCACCATGCAGCTGCGCAACGGGCGCGGTGCCTTCCTGATGCTGGGCGCTGCCCGCGGCGATGGCGCCGCGCTGGATCGGCTCGGCGATGGCGCCGCGCCGCTCGCGTTCTGGCAGCGCGTGCTCGACGAGGGTGGGTGGCCGTGGCCCTACGTCGAGGCCGCGCGTCGCCGGCTCCCGAACGCCTCTTGGGACCTCGCGCTGGTGCGCGCTCTGCTCGGCCTGCCGCCGGGTCACCCCTTCCGTCGACAGGCCGCGGACGCGCTGCAGCGGCAGCCAACGTGGTGCGAACAGTTGGAGCCGGAGCTGGCCGCGCGCGGTCTGTTCGAGGGCTCAGCCGCCTCCATCGCAGAGTGCGCCGGAGCGCTGCGGCGCGAGACGGATGCTGGGCACCTGATGCCGCTCGTGGCTGCGCTCGCGGACACCCTTGTCGTGGCGTGGCTGCAAGGGCGCTCGGACCTCGCTGCCGCGTGGGCTAAGGCCCTGTTGCCGCTGTGGCCGCGCGCCCTTCAGGGCCGTGACCCAGCCGTCTATCGGCTCGGTTCGGTGCGTGGAGATCAGTGGTTCGCCACTCGCGAGGACGCGCTGGCTAGCCTGCAGGCCGGTGACGTCGAGCTGGTCGGTCGCAGTGGTCCTGCCCGGGTGGCGTACGGTGAGCTGCCGCTCGATGAGGCGCCCGATGCAGTCCGTGAGGTCGGGCTGCGACTGCGTTGGATGAGCGATCGCAATGATGATTATGATTGGCCGGGCGTGCTCCCCAGGCTCGCCGAAGGCTACGACGTGTGGCGGCGGCCGTGTCCCGAGTGGGTCGGCGACGTCGTCCGGTCTGGATTGCAGCAGGGCCAGCCCTTCTGGTGCGCTTCGCTGCTCTGGTGGCTTGCGGAAGATGCCAACAGCGAGGCGGCTGACGTCTTCAAGGAGTTCTTGGAAGGTGCGCTGCAGGAGTTGCTCCCTGGCATGGCGCAAGGCTGGACAGAGGGCGAGCGGGCGCGGTTCGTTCTCCTGGCTCATGCGCATGCTCCCGACGCTCCCGCTGCGCTCAGCGCGCAGTTCCCCGACCTCAAGGCTGCGTCCGCTTTCTTCGTCGAGGAGCCCGATCGAGCGCGCGTCCTCTCCCAAAGAGAGCTCGGCGTCGCGCTGAGGAGTGCGCCGAAGGAGTCGTGGCAGCGGGTGGTGAGGATCCTCCAAAGCGAGGATCTGCGCGAGGTGGTCGCGCCCTGCCTAGACGGCCTCGTGCAGCATGTCCTCGCATGCTGTAGGCAGGGCGAGGTCGATGTGGCCGCGCGGTGGGCGGAGCAGTTGCTCGGCAGTTGGGAGCCTCAGCTGCGCGGGCGCTGCACATGGGCGAGTGTCGCTAGCTTGGAGTTCGGGCCCCAGCCCGCGCTGGAGCGCCTGCTAGGGTGCGTCTTGCAGCGGCCAAATGGCGGGCTGCCCGACGAGGTGCTTCGCAGCGTATGTGACGGAAACGCGCCGCTTTGGGCCGGACGCATACTCGCAGCCGCCGTGGCTACGAGGCCGCGCCTCGTAGTGATGTGGATCCTGGAGGGCGCCAGCGGTCGCCATCCGAGCACCGAGCGGCTGGAGGGCGCCGCGGCGTGGGCGCGCGACGCGGGCTACCTCGACGCAATGGAAGACGGAGACCGCGCCCTGCTGGCGCTGCGACTCGGCGCGCGGTGCGACGCCGAAGGGTGTCCTGCGCTCGTATCCTTGATGCACTCGCCGGTCGAGGCGGCCGCAGGGTGGATCCTGGGTCGGCCCGAGGTGGCCGCCAGGCTGCGTCCCGACGAACTCGCACGATTGCTCTTCGAGGCTTCCGAGTCGGCCGCAATGCGGGTCGCGTGCCATCCCGCTGCGCGCGATACCTTTGCTGCTGCGCTTGGTCCCTTGTGTGAACGGCTGCTCTCTGACTCGGAGCGATCTGAGCGGCACACGCGGTGGGCTTCGTTCCTTTTGCGCAGTTGGGCCCCTCAGCTGCGCTCACTGGTCGCGGGCGTCAAGATCCGAGACAACAGTCTTACCGCCGCGATGAGCCACGGCGCGGAGCTCTTGCTCGCATCGTCTGGCTGGAGGCAGCCTGTAGACGCCGGCGGTGACCCAGCCATCGAAGACCTGCTCTTGGCCATGATGCGCACGCGGCAGGGCTG
>VGTK01000301.1 GCA_016874715.1 Deltaproteobacteria bacterium
AACTTCGCGCGCACGGAGCGGACCCGCTGTGTGAACTTCGCGTGCGGCGCGTGCGGTGCCGCGCGCGCAGCACGCGGCTCAGGCGCCGGCGCCCGCAGCCGCTCCGGCGGGTGCCGGGCGCGCGCCCGCATCCGCCGGCTTCGTCGTGACCGGCTGCCCGGCGGCGGCGGCCGCCTGCGCCGTCATGCGGTCGCGCACCTGCTCCGGTGTGAAGCCGGCGCGCTCGACGTTCCGCAGGTGCGGCAGGACCGGCTTCTTGTGCGCGCTCATCTGCTGGATCTTCCGGAAGAACATCTTGACGGCGAGATTCTGCTCCATCTGGTTCGCCATCCAGCTGTCGGTGTTCGCGTTGGCGAAGCCGTACGACGAGTCGAGCGAGCGCGGCACGGTGAAGTCGAGGCGCGTGCGGTCGTCGGTGACGATCGGTCCGTCGCCGGCCCACGCCTTCACGTCGTCACCCGCGAGTACGAAGTGCGACAGGAAGGCGAACGGGTCGCCGACGCCGATCGACTCCATGTCGGCGCGGACCTTCGGGTCCGCGAACTTCTCGGTCAGCCGTGCCAGGTCCGGGTCGTGCGGCGTCATGCTGCCGTTGATCACCCACGAATAGTGCAGCGGCCCGTGCCAGAGGCTGACGTACGGAAAGACCTCGCCGAGCGTGCGGACGAGGTGCTTCAGGTCCTCCTCCGGCGTCATGACGACGTTCACCCAGATGGAGAAGATGCCGCCCGGCGCCAGGTGGTCGCGCGCCAGCTCGTAGAACTCCCTGGTGTACAGGTTGACCACACCCGCGGTGTGCAGCTCGGGTGGATCGAGGCGGATGATGTCGTACTCGTCGCGCGACAGCAGCAGGAAGTTGCGCCCGTCGGCGACCGTCATCCGGATGCGCGGGTCGGAGAGCACGTCGCGGTTCGTGTCCGCGAAGAAGGGTGCCGCGTCGACGACGCCGGGGCTCAGCTCGACCGAGTCGATCCGCTCGACCGGGTGCATCGTGACCGAGGACAGCGAGTTGCCGACGCCGAAGCAGATGTTGAGCACCGACAGCGGCTTCTCGTGCAGCAGGAGCGGGATCTGCGCGTAGAAGCGGTCTTCCTTGACGGTTCCCGTGCCGGCGGTGCCGCGGCCGTCGCCGTAGCGGATCATGCGGCCGCGCTTCGGGTCGTCGGTCACCATGATCGTGTCGGTGACCTCCTCGCGGTAGAACGGCAGTGGCCCGAAGCGGCGCACGAACGACTGCTCGAAGAGACGCTCGGGCAGCAGCACGGCGGTCGCGACGGCGAGCGCACCGACCGCGCCGAGCGCGACCATGCGTCCGCTGCCCTCGGTCGCGCGCCACACCAGCACGAGGCCGACGATCCCGTTCAGGGTCGCCAGCGCGAGGAACGTCCCCTGCATGCCGAGCACCGGCAGGACGAGGAAGCCGATCACCACCGAGCCGAAGATCGAGCCGACGGTGTTGGCGGTGTACGCGGTCGCGATGCGCTCGCCGACGCCATCGAGGTGCTCGACCACGACGCGCGCGACGAACGGGAAGGTCATGCCGAAGAGGAACGTCGTCGCGAGCAGCACCGACGACGCCTGCGCGAAGATCAGCGTGACCACCTGGCCCCACGAGCCGAGGCCGCCCAGCACGCCCGCGACGGCCGGCGAGAAGCGGTCCATGTTGGCGTAGAGCAGCAGCGCGGCGACGACCGACCCGGCGATCGCCAGCTCCACCACGGCGAGTCCGAGCAGCGGGCGACGCAAGCGATCGACGATCGGGGCTGCGACCGCGCTGCCGAGCGCGATGCCGAGCAGGAACGTCGCGAGGATCGCGCTGTAGGCGTAGGTCGAGTTGTGCGTGTATTGCTCGAGCGCACGCGTCCACAGCACCTGGTAGCCGAGTGCGGTGAAGCCCGAGACGGCGATCGCGAGGTACGCGACGCGCACGCTGGCCGAAGCGGCGCGATGGCGCGCCTCGGCGGCATCGGTCGAGGTCACGAGGTTCCGGCCGAGGATGGTCGCCGTCAGGCCGACCAGCAGGCTCACCGTCGCGGCGAAGCCGTTGGTCAGCGACAGCCCGAGGTTCGGGATCAGGACGAAGCCCGCGGCGACGCAGCCCGCGACCGCTCCCAGCGTGTTCACCGCGTAGAGCGCGCCGGCGCCGCGTCCGACCGCGGCGGCGTTCTGGATCACCGCGCGGCTCAGCAGCGGCAGCGTCGTGCCCATCAGCGTGCTCGGGACCAGCAGAACGCCGAAGGCGAGCAGGAAGCGCGCGACGGCGAAGCCGACGGTGCCGCCGCCCAGCGCGGCGTGCAGCGACGCGTAGACGGGGCCCAGGTGGAAGAGCACGGTCGGCGTCGCGAGCGCCACCGCGGCGAGCGCGATCTCGATGCACCCGTAGGCGAGCATCGGCCGCTGCACGCGGTGCGCGAAGCGCCCGGCGATCGCGGCGCCGAGGGCGAGGCCCGCCATGAACGCGCACAGCACGGTGGTCACCGCGTAGACGGTGACCGACATGGTGAGGCTGAGCAGCCTCATCCACACGATCTCGTAGATGAGCCCGGACGCGCCCGAGGCGAAGAACAGCCCGAGTAGCGCAAGCCAGGACGCGGAGCCGAACGTCGTCACGCGAGGCGGCACGCGCCCCCTCGCCCCACGCGGCAGAGCCGAGCGCGGACAGACGCCCCGCGCTCCCTTCGGTCGGCCGCGCGCTGCGCGCGCAGATGTCCTCTGCTCACGGTCTGTCCGGAACCGAGAATGCGCTAGGCCGCCTGTGCGGGTGGGCTCTCGGCGGCGTCGCCGAGGGCCTGCGTCGGGCGGCGTCCGGTGATCGACTTCCACGCCATGCGCAGCGTCACCTTGATGCCCTCGACGCCGAGATACGGGAACGTCAGCGGGATCAGGATGACGTAGAGCATCAGCGCGAGGCGCTTCATCCGGTGCTCGATGATCCAGCGCATCGCCGGCTTCAGGAACTCAGGCGACTTCGCGTAGACCGGCGTGATCTTGGCGAGGGTCTCGGCGAGCTCCTTGTGCGGGTGCCGCAGGATCGACTCGTGATGGTACCCGGAGATGCCCTGGCGGACCTTCTCCTCGCCCGCGGCGTCGAGGTACCCGAGCTCGACCGCCTGGTGGTACATCTTCGTCTTGGGGAACGGGTAGAAGACGTACGCCGAGCTCTGCGTCGGCTTGATCTCGTCGACCATGCGCAGCGTCTTGAACATCTGCTCCGGCGTCTCGCCGGGGTTGCCGTAGATGCACGACGCCTGCAGTCCGATGCCGTGGTCCTTGATGAGCTGCGCCGCGTTCTTGATCAGGTCGTCCGTCATCGGACGCTCCATCATGTGACGGCGGATGTCGGCGTCCCCGGAGTCGACGCCCATGAAGATCGTGTGGCAGTTGGCGGCCTTCATGGCGCGCAGCAGCGGCGGGCGGATGGTCGTCGGATAGCCGAAGCAGTACCAGGGAAGATTCACTTCCTTGCGGTAGAACTCGCAGAACTCCTCGACCCACTTCGGGTTGGTCGTGAAGTTGTCGTCGTGCACCGAGACGTACTTCGGATCGTACTTCCGCAGGTTGATGCGGAACTCCTCCATGACGTTCTCGATGGTGCGCTTGCGGAGGAAGTCGCCCTTCCCTTTGAAGATCTCGCGCTGGTAGTGGATGTTGCAGAAGGTGCACTTGAACGGGCAGCCGCGGCCCGTGAAGACCTCGAGGTTGTCCTTGAAGCAGCCGTACTCGTACCAGAGCTGCTTCTCCGGGAACGGGAACTTGTCGAGATCGTTCTCGAGCTCACCCATCGGGTTGCGATGGATCATCCCGTCCTTCTTCACCCACATGGTGGGGACGGTCGTCCAGTCCTCGCCGGCCTCCATGCGACGCACGAGCTCGAGCATCGCGAGCTCGCCCTCGCCGATGCAGGCGATGTCGATGTTCGGGTTCGAGAGGACGTAGTCGGGCAGCGCCTGCGGATGGTGCCCGCCCATGACGATGGGCACCTCGGGCATGCGCTTCTTGAGCATCTCCGCCATCTTGGTCGCGAACGGGTACAGGTTGGTGAGGCAACCCATCGCGATGACGTCGGGCTTGAACCCCACGGCGCGCTGCAGCAGCTCCTCGTGGCGGTTCATCCATGCGAGGTGGGGGAACTTGACGAACAGGTTGTCGTCGAGGCCCGGGTCGAAGATCAGGTCCACCTGGTGCCCGTGCGCCTTGAGCATCGACATCACGTAGCCGACGCCGAGGTTCTCGATTCCCCGGTAGTAGAACAGAACTCGCATATTCCTACCCAGAAGGTCTGAAATCGTTTTTGGAGTCAACCCTTTTCGCCGGCCGGGCGGTCGCCGGCAAGGAGAGCGCTCACATGGTGGTCCGCCGGCGAGGGTTGGGGAAGGGCATTTCGTCGTGACGGTCCGGCGATGGTAGGAGCGTCGGCCATGGCTCCCGGGCGCCGTCCCGCCGCCGCGCTCGCTGCCGCCGTGCTCGCCTTCGGGCTGTACCTCGTGATCACGCCATGGGTGCTGCGTCCCTGGCTCGCCGGGTCGGACCTGCTGCCACGCGACGACGGGGCGTTCGCCCCGATGGAGAATGCCGACCTCTACCTGAACACCTGGATCCTCGCATGGATCGCGCGGGCGGCACTGCTCGACCCCGGCGCACTATTCGACGGCAACGTCTTCCACCCGGCCGCCAACGCGATCGCCGGATCGGAGAACATGCTCGCCCACCTGCCGGTCACGGCACCGGCCTGGGCCGCCTCGGGCAGTGGCCTCGTCGTCCTCAAGGCGATGGCCGTCGAGAGCTTCGTTCTCGCCGGGCTGTGCATGTTCCTCCTCGCTCGCCGGCAGACCGGCAGCGTCGCGGCGGCGCTGGTTGCGGGCGCGGCCTTCACCTTCGCGCCGTGGCGCGTGCACAGCTTCCCGCACCCGCAGTACCTGGGCACGCAATACCTGCCGCTCGCGCTGCTGGCGGTCGACGTCTGGGTGGAGCGGCGTACGCGCGGCGCGCTCGCGGGGCTCGCGGCGGCGCTCGCGCTGCAGATCCTCGCGTGCCTGTATCTCGGGTACTTCTCGCTGTTCGGCGTCGCCGCGTACGCTGCAGCACGGCTGTGGTGGGGACCGGTCGAGCGCCGCTGGCGCGCCACTGCCTGGCTCGGCGGGGCGATGGCGCTCGGCGCGCTCGCCGTGGTGCCGATCGCGATCCCGTACCTCGAGGCGCGTGCGGCGGGCATCATTCCGCCCTTCGACCCGAGCCGGTTCCAGGGGCACACGTGGGCGCCGTGGAGCTACCTGAGCCCGGCCTTCGTCGGGCTCGGCGGGCTGGTCGTCGTGCTGGTCGGACTCGACGTCGCCGTCCGGGCCGGACGGCGCGCGCTCGGCGGGGCGGACACGGCGCCCACGGTATCCGGCGCGCCGGACGACGGCGCCGCCGCCCGCGGAC
>VGTK01000302.1 GCA_016874715.1 Deltaproteobacteria bacterium
TGATCGTCGCGTGGCCGCTCGCACCGCGCCTCGCGACCGCCGCCGGCCGCGCGGACCTCGCAGAGTGGCTCGCCGACGCGCGCGGGCAGTGGGTGCAGCGCAGCGCGCTCCTGCTGCCCGAGCTGCTGTGGACCGCGGCGGTGCTGCTCGTGCTGGTCGTGCTCGCGTCCCGCGCGGTCGCGCGCCGCTTGCCGACCGCGGCGGCCCTCGCCGCGTGGACGCTGCTGCTGCTCGCGCCGCTCCTCTGGTTCGGCTGGCGCTTCAACCCGATGCAGGTCCGTCCGGTGCTCGGCGCGACGACGCTCGAGAAGCAGGTCGCGTCGCTCGCGAGCGACGGGACGACGCGCGTCGCGCGCATCCTGCCCGGCCTGCCGCAGGCGCTGCCGGCGAACGTCCTGCAGCTGCTCGGCGTCGACGACATCCACGGCGCCAGCGCGGCGGGGGTCGGCGGCTACCTCGACCTGATCGAGGCGGCGGAGCCGGGCTCGGTCGCGGCGCACAAGTACTTCCGCGCCTTTCGCGACGCGAAGACCGCCGACGGCCGCATCCTCGACCTGCTGAACGCCGGCTTCGTGCTGGCGAACGT
The DNA here is from genome assembly GCA_016874715.1 of Deltaproteobacteria bacterium. GTDB lineage: Bacteria > Desulfobacterota > Binatia > UBA12015 > UBA12015 > VGTK01. The sequence goes on from VGTK01000302.1 coordinate 587, forward strand.
CGCGCTGCCGCCGCCGTACGAGCCGGTCGGCGGCGAGGACGGGCTGACGCTGTACCGCAACCCCGACGCCCTGCCGCGCTTCTTCCTCGCGACCGCGAGCGAGCGCTACACGACGCCGGAGGAAGGTCGCGCCCGGCTCCTCGCCGCGGACTTCGATCCGGCGACGCGGGTGCTGCTGCCCGCCGACGAGACGGCGACCCTGCCCGCCGCGTCCGCGCCGGGAGTCGCACCGTCGCCGGGGCACGTCGAGGTCGTGGGCCGCTCGGCGCACGCGATCCGGCTCCGCGTGACGACGCCGCACGACGCGATCCTGGTCTCGAGCGAGGTGTACTACCCGGGCTGGACGACGCGCGTCGACGGCAGCGACGCGCCGACGCTGCTGGTCGACACCGCGTTCCGCGGCACCGTCGTGCCGGCCGGAACGCACGAGGTCGAGATGCTCTACGTGCCGCGCTCGTTCCGCATCGGCGCGGGCGTGAGCCTCGCGGCGCTGCTGGTCGCGGTGCTGCTGTGGTGGCCGCGGGCGCGCGCGGACGTGCGTCCTGCTACGGCGTGAGCACCCTCATGCACCTCTCGCCGCACCGCTCGCTGCGCGTCCTCCTCGTCGTGCTCGGCGCGCTGCTCGCCGCAACCGGCTGCTCGCGCGAGCCGCGCCAGCCGAACGTGCTGCTGCTGTCGATCGACACGCTGCGCACCGACCACCTCGGTTGCTACGGCGGCACCCGTGTCGCGACGCCGAACGTCGACCGCATCGCGCGCGACGGCGCCCTGTTCGAGAACGCCGCCTGCCCGATGCCGATGACGCGGCCGTCGCTGTCGACGATCCACACCGCGCTGCACCCGCGCGAGCACGGCGTGGTCAACAACGGCGTCGCGCTCGCGCCCGAGAGCGCGACGCTCGCCGAGGCGCTGTCGGCGGCCGGCTACCAGACGGCGGCGTTCCTGCCGGTGCGGCTCCTCGACGCGGCGTCCGGCCTCGCGCAGGGCTTCGCGACGTACGCGGCACCCGAGTCGCACCACCTGCCCGCGGACCGCGTCGCGCCCGGCGCGCTCGACTGGCTCGCCGCGCGCGACCCGCAGAAGCCGTTCTTCGTCTGGCTGCACCTCTTCGACCCGCACCTGCCGTACGGGCCACCACCGGAGTACGCGCCCGGCGAGGGCCCGGACGAGATCTCCTGGAAGAGCCTGCTGCAGACCGCGAACGCGCACGACGGCGACGTGCCGGCCGCGACGCTCGCCCGCGCGCTGGAGCTGTACGCGGGCGAGGTCGCGTACGTGGACCACTGGGTCGGCGCGGTCACGGCGAAGCTCGAGGCGCTCGGCGTCCTCGACGACACGATCGTCGTCTTCACCGCGGACCACGGCGAGTGCTTCGACCACGGCATCTTCTTCGAGCACGCCGACTGCCTGTACGAGGGCGCGGTGCAGGTGCCGCTGCTGGTGCGCTATCCGCGCAAGGTGTCGGCGGGAACGCGCGTGGCCGCGCAGGTCGAGCACATGGACGTGGCGCCGACGATCCTCGCGCTCGCCGGCGTCGCGCCGCCGGCGGAGTTCCGCGGCCGCGCGCTGCTGCCGGCGCCGCCCGCGGCGACGGGCGACCTCGTCCCCGACGCGTTCGCGCTCGTCGAGCACCCGCTCTACCAGGACCGCAGCGCCGCCGGGCGCAGCCGCAAGCAGGACCGGATCCGCTCCGTGGCCGGAGTCCCGACGCGCGAGATCGTCACCGACCGGCAGAGCAACGCGCTGCGCGGCACGACGTGGAAGCTCATCACCGACGGCGCGTCGAGCGAGCTCTACGACCTGCCCGCGGACCGCGGCGAGCAGCACGACCTCGCGACGCGCAAGCCCGAGCTGACGGCCGACCTGCGCCGCGTGCTCGACGAGAAGCTCGCGCGCCACCCGCTCCGGCTGCGCGAGACCGGCGACGTCAATCCCAGGCTGCGCGAGACGCTGAAGGCCCTCGGCTACGTTCAGTGAGCGCCGGACGGCGGCGCGCCGTGCGACGCCGGAGTCCCGCCGGCGGCCGCGAGCCAGGCGGCGACCACGTCGGGCGCGATGCGCCGCATGCGCACGAGGCCGCCGCGCCGGCCCTCGCTCAGGTTCGGGTTCAGGAACTCCCAGACGATCGTCCCGTCGGGCGTGACCTCGAAGGCACGGCCGCTGTCCGACTGCGCGATCAGCGTGTTGCCGTTCGCGAGCCGCTGGTTCGAGCCGCGGGTCGGCGTGTAGAACGTCTCCGGTCGGGGCGCGCGGTACTCCCAGACGATCGCGCGCGTCTTCGGGTCCACCTCGACGACCCGCGACCAGCCACGGCCGAGACCGTTGTCGAACACCAGCAGGTTGCCGCTCGGCAGGACGACCGCGTCGTGCGGACCCGACAGCTCGTCCTGCCCCCACGCCCAGACGACCTTCTTCGCGTCCCAGTCGACGATCGCGACCAGGTCCTGGTGGCGGATCGTGACCACGACGTTCGACGGCGCGTACAGCGGATCGCGCGCGGCGAGCTGCGCGTCGTCCATCCAGAACACCGAGTTCGCGTGCAGCAGATCGAGGTGTCCCTTGCCCTGCGTGCGCGTGCGGAAGCGGAACTGGTCGGGCGGCGCCGTCTTCAGGAGGTCGTACAGCGACGCCGACGCGAGGACCGCCCCGCTGTCCGCGGCGAGCAGCGTCAGCGCGTCGTCCTTCAGCTTGCGGCGCTCGTCCACCTCGGGCACGAGGCGGCGTGACGCCGTCAGCACCGCGATCTCGCCGCGCGGCGTGAGCTGCGCGTCGTGGTGCGCGCCGAGCGGAACCTTCCAGCGCACGTCGCCGTTCCACGCGAGACGCGCGACGTAGCGCCCCTCGGCCCAGCCGCGCGCGCCCTCCCCGTCCGGCTTCTCGGGCTTCGCCGCACGCCCGACGACGAGCAGGTCGCCGTTCGGCAGCAGGCTCGTGTTGTCCCAGCGGAAGCACGGCTCGAGCGACCACGTGCGCAGCACCGCGCCGTCCGCGTCGATCAGCTGCGTCGAGCACAGGTGCGCGTTGGTGAACAGGTCGTAGCCGGGCTGCGAGCGCGCGGCGTCGCGGAGCACCACCCCGGACGGGCCCTCGACCGGCTCGTCGCCGACGTCCACGTAGCCCAGCGCCTGCAGGCGCTCGACGTCGGCGCGCGACACCTGCGCCGGGTGCGGCAGGGGCGTCGGCGCGACCGCGCCGGTGGCGGAGCCGCCGGCATCGCCGGCCGCCGGCGACGGATCCGGCGCGGAGGTCGCACCGCGTTCGCACGCCGCGAGAGCAGCGAGCGCGCCGGCGGCGAGCAGGAGACGAAAGTTCGATCGCATGACGCCGAGCGTTGGCACGCTTGCCGCGATGCACTATGGAAAGCCGCGTTGTCGATCAAGCAAGGCTGCCTGCTGCTCGCGGCGCTGCTCGCGCTGCTGCACTTCTCCCGCTTCGACCTCCGCCAGGCGCCGATCGTCACCGACGTCCGCTACTACGTGCACTTCGCGCCGCTGGTCGCGGACGGCGCCGTGCCGCACCGCGACTTCTTCGACAACAAGACGCAGCTCGCGACGTACGCCGGCGCGGTGCTGGTCCGCGCGGGACGCGTGCTCGGCGTCGAGCCGCTGCCCGCGATGCGCGGCGGCTACCTCGTGCTGTCCGTGGTCGCGGCACTGCTGCTGTTCGCGATCCAGCGCCGGCTCTACGGCGGATCGTGCGTCGCCGGGCTGCTCGGGATGCTGTGCTGGCTCGGCTTCTCGCTGCTCGGGTTCCTGCCCGCGATCGGCCCGCTGCCCAAGCTGCTGATGGGCATCTGCGCCTCGCTGGCGACGCTGTCCGCGTACGCCGGCCGGTGGACGACCGCCGGCGCGCTCGGCGCGGTCGCGTTCCTCGACTGGCAGATCGGCGTGCTCGCCGGGCTCGGCGTGTTCGCGGCGGCGCTGTTCGAGCGCGGCGCGCGCGTCCGGACGGCGGCCCGTGCGGCGACCGGCGGCGGCGTGGTCCTGCTCGCGAGCGGCGCCTGGTTCGCGGCGCACGGCGCGCTCGGCGTGACCTGGCACCAGGTCGTGCTGACGTCGCTCGCGCGCGGCGAGACCGCGCTCGCCCACAAGACCCTCGCCGAGCGCGTGCTGCAGATCCTCGAGACGGTGCGCGTCGCCTGCCCGGGGCACGCGTGGCTCGCGGCGCTCGGCGTCATCGGCATGGCGCTCTTCCCGCTCCTCGCGTGGCGGCACCGCGGCACGCGCGTGATGCGCCTGGTGGTCGCGCTCGCGGTGTTCCACTACGGGATCGTCGCGTTCAGCCTCGCCGACTACCAGGCGTACGGCGATCTGTTCGCGCTGCTCGCGAGCCTCGCGCTGTTCGCCGGCGTCGCGCTGAACGAGGCGTGGCGCGCGCTCGACGGGCTGGTCGCGCGCGGCGCGGATGCCGCCACCGCGGCGCGACGCCGGCGGAGGCTCGCCGTCGCCGCCGTGCTGCTCGCGATCGTCGCGCTGCGCGTCGCACGGCCCCGCCTCGACATCGAGCTGCCCGACAAGATCGCGAAGGGCGCGACCACGCTCGACCAGCAGCGCAGCGTGGCGCGGCAGATCACCGCCGCGACCGCCGGGCTCGACAGCGTCGTGTTCGTCAACTGTCCCGAGCAGCTCTTCCTCACCGGGCGGACGAACCCTCTGCCGTTCGGCTTCTGGAACCGCGCGACCTACGCGTACTTCAAGGAGAGCGCGGCCGAGCGCCCGTTCCGGACGCTCGCGCGCCTGCTCGACACCGTGCGCCCCGACGCCGTCCTCTGCCCCACGCCGCGCGCAGAGAACGACCTCGTGCGGAG
>VGTK01000303.1 GCA_016874715.1 Deltaproteobacteria bacterium
TGTCCTTGCCCATCATCGTCCACGGAGGTCGAGGCCTGAAACCCCGGACGGTCTGAGGTTCAGCGCTCGGCTCCACGAGGACGAGCATGACAGCAACGAACGAGCCGCGGAAGCGGCGGCAGTACACGGATGAGGAGCGTGCGAAGGTCGTCGCAGCGGTGAAGGAGGTCGGGGTCGTCGAGGCCGGCCTGCAGCACGACGTGCCGCAGACGACGGTGAGCACGTGGATCAGGCGCGCCGCCGCAGCCGCTGTCGCGGCGGCGGCGAAGAGCCCGACGGCAGCGACGGCGAGCAAGCCGGCGACGTCGCCGCGGCGAGCGCGACCCAAGGCGCGGCCGGCGCGGCGCTACACGCCGAGCGAGAAGGCCGAGGTGATCGAGCACGCGGCGACCGACGGCGTGAGCGCGGCGCACGAGAAGTTCGGCGTGAGCCGCTTCGCCATCTACGAGTGGAAGCGCAAGCTCGCCACCGCAGCCAAGGGAGAGGGCCCGTCGCCGACGAGCGGCCCGTCACCGAGCGACATCGAGAAGCAGCGCGACGGCGAGATCCTCGGCGAGTGGAAGAAGCACCCCGGGCTCGGGCCGAGCCAGATCAAGAACCAGCTGCGCCGGCGCGGGATCAGGGTGTCGACGTCGACCACGCGGCGCGTGATGCAGGACGCGGGCTACCGGCCGCCGAAGGTGCGCCGCGAGCCGCACGACGAGCGCTTCGAGGCGGTCAGGCCCAACCACCTGTGGCACCTGGACTTCGTGCACCGGCACATCCACCGCGCCTCGACGTTCACGCTGATCCTGATCGACGACTGCGCGCGCTACGTGACGGGCCACGGCGTCGACGACGCCGAGCGCAGCGAGATGGTCGTGCGCACGTTCGAGGAAGCGGTCGAGCGGCACGGCAAGCCCGAGCGCGTGATGCACGACCGCGGCGCGGCGTTCTGGTCGTGGCGCGGGATCTCGCGGTTCACCGAGCTGCTCGAGGAGATGGAGATCGAGCAGGTGGTCGCGCAGCACAAGGAGCACAACGGCAAGGTCGAGGTGTTCAACGCGAACCTGCACAAGGAGCTGTTCGACAAGCACCGCTTCTACGATGTCGCCGAGATGAAGCGGCGGCTGTCGGCGCACCTGCACTGGTACAACCACGGCCGCACGCACCACGCGCTCGGCGGGCTGCTCGTGCCGGCCGACCGCTACTACGGCCGCGCCGCCGAGGTGCTCGCGCGGATCGAGGCGGGCGCGCAGCGCGAGGGCGACGACCTCGACCTGCGCGAGCGCGCCCTGGAGCTCTTCAAGGTCGTGAGCAAGAACGGCGTGCCCGAGGTCTGGCTGTTCGGGCAGCGCCTGAACGTGCCGCTCGGCACGTAGAAAGTGGGTGCGGTCTTCGTCGATCCGGGGAAGGAGGAGTTTGCCGAACCTTCGACCCACGCACCGCCGGAGACCGCCCCCTGCAACTACACGATCATCCACCCGCCGTCTCGCCGAACGTGACGGCGGGCCTTCTTCTGTGTGCTCGCCGCGTCGGCGAGCGGCTTGAGCTGCCGGTCCCATCCGTCCTCGAGATCCTGAGCGCGACGCACGCGACGCGCAGCTGCGCCTACGAGATCGCGGCCGAGCTACGCACGCTGCTGCCGGCGCTCGCGCGCCCGCCGGGCCGGCCGCGCGCCGAGCGCGCCGAGCCACCGGCCTCGGCGCTGTCGCAGATCCAGCGCGAGGCGCTGCGCTTCCTGATGCGCCACCCCGGATGCGCGCGCATCGAAGGCGAGCGCGCGCGCTACGGCGACGCGTGGCGGCTGTTCGTGATCGAGCTGCGTGACCGAAACCCCGAGGTGTCGCTCGGCGACCTCGCCGAAGCGATCTGCACGCCGCTCGGCACGGTCGAGGACTGGCTTCGCGCGCCGCGTCCGGAGGTGGCCGAGCGGCCGCCCGTGCCGGACAACGACGAGGCGCACGAGGGCGACCCGGTGATCGCGCAGGTCGAGACGGTGCTCGCGGCGTGGCGCGGCTGGCACGGCGACCTCGGCGCGTTCTGCGAGCACGTGCGGCGCGAGCACCGGATCGAGCTGGGCACGTCGGCGATCGCGCGCATCCTGTTCGAGCACGGCGCGAGGCAGCTCGCGCGCCGGCCCCGGCGCTGCCGCGACGAGCACGCGGTTCGCGGTGCCTTCGAGACGTTCTTCCCGGACGCGCACTGGGTCGGCGACGGCAAGCAACTACAGGTCGTCGTCGACGGCAAGGTCTTCCGCAGCAACCTCGAGCTCGTCGTCGATGCCGCGACCGACGCCGCCGTCGGCGTCGCCGTGACCGACGAGGAGGACAGCCAGGCCGTCGCCGACGCGATGAAGAGCGGCGCCGAGACGACCGGGCAGGCGCCGCTCGCGGTGCTGCTCGACAACCGTCCCTCCAATCACACGCCCGAGGTCGACGCGGCGCTCGGCGACACGATGCGCATCCGCGCGACCGAAGGCCGGCCCCAGAACAAGGCGCACGTCGAGGGCGCCTTCGGCCTGTTCGCGCAGAAGGTCCCGCCGATCGAGCTGTGCACGCGCGAGCCCGGCGAGCTCGCGCGCGCGGTCGCGACCGTCGTCGCGCTGACCTTCTTCCGCGCGCTCAACCGCGCGCCCCGCCGCGACCGCGGCGGCCAGAGCCGAGCCGACCTCTACGCGCAGGACGTCACCGCCGAGCAGCGAGACGCTGCTCGCGCGGCGCTGCGCGAGCGCCTGCGCCGGCAAGAGCTCGCGCGGCAGACGCGCGCCGCGCGCCTCGACCCGCTCGTGCGAGCGCACCTCGACGACGCCTTCGTGCGCCTCGGTCTGTGCGACCCCGAGCGCCACGTCCGCGACGCCATCGCGTGCTACCCGCGCGACGCGATCGTCGATGCCCTCGCGATCTTCGCCGGCAAGCGCGAGCGCGGCTCGCTGCCCGCCGACGCCGACGCACGCTACCTGCTCGGCATCACGCGCAACCTCCACCACGTTCACCAGGCCGACGCGATCACCGAGGCACTGCTGCGCGAACGTCTCGATGCGCGTGACCGCTTCCTCGCGCCGCTCGTCCGCGACCGCGACGACCTCCTCGCGCGCCGGCTCGACGCGCCGCTCGCCCTCGACGCTATCGTCGACCGTCTCGTGCATGCCGACCGCGAGGTCGATCGGCACTTCTGGATCGGCGCCGCCGCCGCGCTCGTCGCCGCGCGCGACGCCGCCGAGCACCGCGACCTCGCTCGACGCGCCGCGCGACGGATCCACGCCACCTTCCGTCTCCCGTTGCGCGAGCGTGACCGTCTCGAGCGCCTCCTGCTGCGCAGGCTCTGGCCCCTCGCGTGATCGCGCTCGGGGCGGCGGCGACAATCGCGCCCGGCACCGTCGCCATCCGTCGAGCCCGTCCCGCGCGATTCGCGACGACGACACGAGCCCGGCGCCGCACGAGCCGCGCGCGCCCACCACGCCGGTCATGCGGCGCCGCACATCACGACGCCGTGCTTGCCTGCCACCTCACACGACGGCCCGATGCGTCCGGTATTCTCGGCTGGTATGTGGTTGACAAGCGCACTTAGGCTCCTGCCCCATCTCGTAGAAGAGACGGGCGCGTGGGCGGTCGGCGCATGTGTCTCTGGCTACCTCGTCTTCTCCGCAGTCGAGTCGCGTGCCCATCGCCGTGCGGCCGACATCGGAATCTCGATTGTCCTGCCGGCGCTCGCGCTCCACGGATTTCTCGACGGCGCTGGACTCGCGCTCGCGTTCCAGCGCACCGACGTGCTCGGCGCGGGCGCCATGGCCGTCGGTGCGACGCTCGTCCTTCACAAGATCCCAGAGGGACTCTTCGTCGCCACCGTGCTCCTCCCGACACTGGGTCGAACGAAGACCAGCGTCCGCATTCTGGCGCTCGCTGCGGCGACCGTGCTTGGGGCATTGACCGGGCGCGAACTGCTCGTTCACACGCCCGATCGCGCGCTCCATGTCTTGGTCGCGCTCGGGCTCGGCGTCATGCTGCGGATGGCCATTCACCGACACGGCGCTGCCCCTACAGCCCGCGTCGAGCGCATGGCGAGCGGCCTCGCCTTCGTGGGTAGCCTGGTAGCTCTGCTCGCGGCACCCGATCCTCAGCGCCTGTTCATGCGCGCGCAACCGGGTGAGCTGACGGCGCTCCAGGCGCTCGCGCCGCTGCTCCTCGAGACGGCGCCATGGCTGCTCCTCGCGCTGCTCATCGGAGAGCTGGTCGCTCGTCGTCGGCGCGACCAAGACGGGGATGGCAACGCATCGACCGCGACGTGGCTGCCGATGGTCGCGCTCTCGCTTCCTCTGCTCGGCGCGTTCTTCACGCTGGTACGTGCGCTCCTCGAGCCGTTCTGTGGCGCCACGCGCTTGCCCGACGTGGACCGGCAGCGAAGTCCCGACCGCCGAGCATTTGCGGTTGCAGCGTGGGCCGCGCCGCGAGCGAAGTTCGTGCTCCCCTCGTATGTCGTTGGGGTCGTGCTCGCGACCACCATCGAAGCCGCAGTTCCAGGCCACGGCCTCGACGCAGGGCTCGTCGCGTTGCCGTTCGTCGTGGCGCTCGCAGTGGTGCTCCGGATTGGAGCGGCGGGCGTCACGATCGTGGCCGCGCTCCTCGTTCACAAAGGTCTGTCGATTCCTCTCGCTGTCGTGTTCACAGGGGTTGCCGTGCACGGCGCGAGCGTCGCGCGCCAGGGGTTCTCGATCTCCACGACCATGCGGGCGCTGGCAGCTGTCGGTGGCGCGGCCTTCGTGATGCACCTCGTGGGGCCGCTCGAGACGCCACCGCTACACGGCCTCGCGGCCCACCCGCACCCCTTCACCGAGTGGGTCGCAGGTGCGGTCATCTCGACCTGGGCCCTGTTTCAGCTCGCCACCTCCGGGCCCAGAATCTGGTTCGCTGGGGTCGGCTCCCAACGAAGCGCCGACCCGGTTTCAGCCGAACTGCCCTCGCACGTCGGCGTCCCGTAGACACCGGGCCCCTCGCAGCCGGTTGACGCGAAGGCCGCGGCTTGGTACATCACTTCAACGGTCGTTGAAATGACAAAACGAGCCACATCGAAGCGCGCGCAGGACTGCGGCCCCCATGCTGCCGATCGCCCCCACGTCCCGGAGGTGAGCGACTCTGCGTTCGAGCGCGCTGCGGCGCTCTTCCGAGCCGCCGGCGACCTGGCGCGCCTACGGCTGTTGCATCGGCTCGACGCGGGTGAGTGCTGCGTCACCGAGCTCGCCGACGCGAGCGAGACCAAGCTCTCCACGCTCTCCCAGCAGCTTCGCGTGCTGCACGCAGAGCGCATCGTGAAGCGCCGCCGCGAAGGCAAGCACATCTACTACTCGCTCGCGGACGACCATGTTCGCGAGCTCATTCGGGCCGCGCTCG
>VGTK01000304.1 GCA_016874715.1 Deltaproteobacteria bacterium
GACCTGCCCGACGCGGCACCGTGCGCGCTGCGCGTGCTGCTGCTCGGCGGCGCGCGCTCGGATCGGGCGCTGGTCGAGGCGGCACGCGCGCGCGGCTGGCCGGTGGCGCCGACCTACGGGCTCACCGAGACGGGCTCGCAGATCGTGACCGCGCGCCCGGAGCAGGCGGTGTCCGGCGACGGCTTCGTCGGGGCCCCGCTCGACGGAGTGGAGGTGGGCGTCGTGGCCCCGAACGGACGCCCGGCGAGGCCGGGCGAGCCGGGCGTGATCACGGTGCGCGGCGCGACGGTCGCGCTTGGTACGCTGTCGGACGACGGCACGCTCGAGCCGCTCGCACCGGACGGCTGGCTCCGCACCGCCGACCGCGGAGCGCTCGACGCCGACGGGTGCGTGACGGTGCTCGGCCGCGCCGACGACGTGATCGTCAGCGGCGGCGAAAACGTCACGCCGGAGGAGGTCGAGGCGGTGCTACTCGGTCACCCCGCGGTCGCGGACGCCGGCGTCGCCGGCGTCGCCGATGCCGAGTGGGGGCACGTCGTCTGCGCGTGGATCGTGCCGCGCCCCGGTACCGAGCCGACCCTCACCGAGCTGCGCGACGGCTGCAGCACCCGCCTCGCCCGCCACAAGCTGCCGCGCCGCCTGGTCCTCGTGTCGTCGCTGCCGCGCACCCCGAGCGGCAAGCTCAAGCGCCGATTGCTCTCCGGCTCGCTGACCGCGCAACCTGCCTGACCGCGTGGCCACTTCCGCGCGCCCGAGCGAAGCGAGCGCGGGGAGTGGGCCCCCGTCGAGCTACGCTCGACGGGGCGAGGGGGCGCGCGCCCCTCGTGGACTGAACTGCGTGCCCCCTCGTGGCGACAGCCCCGCGCGCCGCCGCGTGGCTACTGATTGTGGCAGTAGGCGCAGTTGCCGGCGCCACCGAAGTCGGTGAAGGGGGGATCGTCGTCCGGGTCGTCGTTGCCGTACAGGTCCGCCCGCTCCGGCGCCGTCGCGGCGAGCTCCCGGGCGCGCGCCACGAACCTCGGGTTCCAGCCGGAGATTTCGCCCGCGTCGGCGGCGTTCTCGTAGAAGCGCTGCGCCTCCGCGATCCGTCCGGCCTTCGTGTACAGGTCACCCGACAGCACGAACGTGCCCTCGAGGTTGTGCGGTGCGAGGCCGCCGTTGAAGCAGATCTCGTTCTGACCGACGCAGTCGGCGAAGACCGTCGGGAAGACGTCGTCGAGCAGGTGCAGGATCAGCGCGTACTCGTCGCTGTCGGGCGGTGCGATCGGGCCCGCACCGAACGGGATGAAGCCGTTGAACAGCGGGTTCACGTCGGCGGCGTCGCTCATGGCCTGGAAGCCGCGCGCGGTCGTGTCGGGCTCGCCGTACGCGACGCCCTTCTTGTAGAGCGCCGCCGACGCGAAGCCGGGGACGCGGCTGTCGCCGCGGACGCCGTCCCAGAGCAGCGGTGTGGCGCGGTCGAACGCCTGCACGGCGCGCAGCAGCTCCAGGCGGCCGGCCGCGCTCATGTGGCGCGGGTCGGTGTCGGTGCGCTCGGAGCGCTGCAGGTGCATCATTCCCGTGAGGAAGTGCGAGCGGCCGTCGCGCGGATTCTGCTGCGTCGCGCGGCCGAGCAGCTCGAGCGACTCGAGGTCGCGATTCGCGTTCCCGAGGAGCGTGTCCCAGAACGCGGCCTCGCCGTCGGCCGCGGCGCGCGACGGTCGCTTCGCCACCACCGACACGTCATCGTTGCGCGTGAAGTCGTGGAAGCGCGCGATGAAGCGGCGCCCGTCGATCTCGAGGTTCAGCTGCGTGAAGCCGACCGGCCCGACGATCGGCGTGGGGCCGGGCGCGGCCGCGTGGACCTCGAGGCCGCGCGTCGTGTAGCGGACCTTCTCGATGCCGGCGACGCTGCCGGCGGGATCGCTGTAGAGGAACCCGTCGGGGATCTTCCGCCATTCGCTGCACGGCAGCTCGGCGAGCGGCTCGCCGACGACGCGGTTGTCCTTGTACGAGCTGACGCGGATCTTCGACACGGCCGGGCAGCGCGGGTCCTCGAGCTCCCGCAGCGCACGATCGGCACCGACGCGTACGTGCGACCAGCCGCCACCGCTCTCGTCGTGCACGAAGCGGGCGTCCTTGTCGCGGGTGAGGATCTCGAACGCGGCCGCCGGGCGGGGAGCCAGCGCGGCCGCACAGAGGAGGAGAAGGAGGGAGCGGGGAGCGCCGCTCCCGGACGAGTCGTTCATGTCGTCGCCTTTCTGGCGGAGGAGGGAGAGGGGAGGGGAGAGGAGGGGCGAGCGTGCCGGGATCAGCAGCGCTCGATGATGGTCGTGATGCCCATGCCGCCGCCGATGCACAGCGTGACGACACCGGTGGTCTTGTCCTGACGCTCGAGCTCGTCGATCAGCGTGCCGATCAGCATGCCGCCGGTGGCGCCGAGCGGGTGGCCGAGCGCGATCGCACCGCCGTTCACGTTGACCTTCTCGCGCGGGATGCCGAGGTCGCGCATGGTCTTCAGCGGCACCACGGCGAACGCCTCGTTGATCTCGAAGATGTCGATGTCGCCGACCGTCATGCCGGCCTTCTTGAGCGCGCGCTCGGTCGTGGGTCCGGGCGCGGTCAGCATGATGACCGGCTCGGAGCCGCAGGTCGCGCTGGTGACGATCTTCGCGCGCGGCTTGAGCCCGTGCGCCTTCACGTAGCGCTCCGACGCGAGCAGCACCGCCGACGCGCCGTCGACGATGCCCGACGAGTTGCCCGGGGTGTGCACGTGGTTCAGCGGCTTCGCGTTCGGGTAGCGCTTGTAGGCGCGCTCGCCGAGCGTCAGGCCGTCGCCGATCTCGGGGCGGTAGTCCATGATGCCGGCGAACGAGGACTTCAGCTGACCCAGACCTTCCACCGTCGTCTCGGGACGCGGGAACTCGTCCTTGTCGAGCAGCACGTTGCCCTCGAGGTCCGTCACCGGGATCAGGCTCTTGCCGAAGCGCCCCTCCGCGACCGCGCGCTGGCAGTTCTGCTGGCTCTCCCACGCGAAGCGGTCGACGTCGTCGCGCGAGAACTTCTCGACCGTCGCGATGATGTCGGCCGAGATGCCCTGCGGGACGATCGGGTGCAGCTCGATCAGGTGCGGGTTGTTGCCGTCGATGCCGCCGCGGTCCGAGCCCATCGGGATGCGCGACATCGACTCGACGCCGCCACCGACGGCGAGGTCCTGCATGCCGCTCGCGACGCCCATGGCGGCGAAGTTGACGGCCTGCAGGCCCGAGCCGCAGAAGCGGTTCAGCGACACGCCGGTGACGACGTTCGGCCAGCCTGCGGCGAGTGCGGCCTGGCGTCCGATGCAGGCACCCTGCTCACCGGTCTGCTGCACGCAGCCGGCGACGACGTCCTCGACGTCGTTCAGGTCGACGCCGGTCCGCTTGAGCCCGTTGAGGGCCTGCGCGAGCAGCTCCTGCGGGTGCACGGTCGCGATCTTGCCGTCCTTCTTGCCCTTGCCACGCGGCGTACGCACGGCGTCGATGATGTAGGCCGTTCCCATCTGCGGATCTCCTGTCGTCTGGAAGGTCGGCGAGGTTACCGGCGTGGCGGGGTGGTCGGCAAGTCGGATCCGGCGTTGCGGCCTCGGGTTGACGAGGGCGGCACCGCAGATAGAGGAAACCAATGCGTACGATCCGAAGACGGCGGGTAGCGGATGCTCTCGGGGCGGCCGTGGCCGTGGTCGCGCTGGCCCTCGCCGGGTGCGGCAGCGACGGCGGGAGCGGTGGGGTCCGGCCGCCGGCGGACTTCGTCGCCGTCGCCAGCGACTTCGAGTGCCTGCAGAACTGGCCGCGGGTGCGGAACATCCGTTTGACCAACCGCGGCGGCTTTCTCGACGAGGCGCTCGCGCTGGCGCAGAACCACCAGCCGGGGAAGCAGTACCCGGTCGGAACGATCATCCAGATCTTCCCCGGCGAGGCGATGGTGAAGCGCGCCCCCGGCTACGATCCCGCGAACAACGACTGGGAGTACTTCGAGCTGAACGTCTCGGCTTCCGGCACGGAGATCCGCAAGCGCGGCCGCGACGACGTCATCAACATGTTCGGCGCGCAGTGCTTCGGCTGCCACGAGGCGGCGCGCGAGTTCGACTTCATCTGCGAGGGCGACCACGGCTGCATCGAGCTGCCGGTGACCGGCGCGCAGATCGCGTTGCTGCAGGACAGCGACCCGCGCTGCGCCGACTGAGGAGACGACGTGGAGCGCACCTTCTGGAAGCACTGCAGCACCTGCAAGAAGGAGCTCCCGTTCCGCACGCGCTACCACGCGTGCAACGTGTCCACGTGCAACCGCGGGCACACCGCGCTCGCCTTCTGCTCCGTCGAGTGCTGGGACTCGCACGTGCCGCTGCTGCGCCACCGCGACGCGTGGGCGGTCGAGCAGACCGCACCCTCGCGCGAGGAGTGGCAGCGCGAGCAGTCGGAGGAAGCGGCCGCTGCGGAGCGACGCGAGGCGCGCGCGTCGGCGCCGCCCGCGTCGCCGGCGCCGACCCCGCTGCCGCGCGTCGCGCCGGCCGACCTGCCGCACGACGTGCTGATCGTCGTCTCGAAGCTGAAGGCGTACGTGCGCGCGCGCTCGGGCATGAACACGTCGGACAGCGTGATCGACGTGCTGTCGGACAAGGTCCGCGAGCTGTGCGACGCGGCGATCGAGAAGGCGGCGCAGGCCGGACGAAGGACGGTTCTCGACCGGGACTTCTGACGCTGCGCCTGCGGGCGCCATGCGCAGCGCGCGGTCGTTGCCGCAGATGAGAGAGAGATCGCTCGGCGCGGGCGGTTTCCGTCTCGCACCAGCGCGCGGGCTGCCACGCGCCGGCCTTCGTGACGTCGCCGCTCCACCCGCTCCACCCGCTCCACCCGCTCCACCCGCTCCACCCGCTCCACCCGCTCGCCGAGCTCGCCGGACAGACGATCCGGCCCTACACGGACCTGCTGCTGCACGACATGGGTCCGGGGCTCGCGGCGACGCTGCCCGAGGGCGACGCGTCGGGTGCGGAGTGGCGCACGCCGCCGCTGTGGAGCATCGGGCTCGGGGCGGGCGTGAGCGGCGGCGAGGCGTACCTGCACGACGGACGCGCGCGCACGCTCACGGAGGCGATCCTGTGGCACGGCGGCGAGGGACGCCGCGCGCGCGGCACGTT
>VGTK01000305.1 GCA_016874715.1 Deltaproteobacteria bacterium
CGAGCCAGCGCACGGCGTCGTCCAGATCTGCAAGCCACGCCGTGGCCGCCGCGTCCGACGGCGCGCGCCAGTCGCCGCGCGGCGACAGCGAGCCGCCCGAGCCGACCTTCGGTCCGTTCGGCACGCAGCTGCGCTTGAACTGTGCGCTCTGGAAGAAGCGCCCGAGGAACACGCGCAGCCAGCGCAGCACGTCGTCGCACGAGTACGGCGTGTCGCGCCTCGCACCCGGCAGGTCGTTCGCCCACGCGTGCGTCGCGAGATAGGCGATCTTCGCGGGCGCGTAGCCGCGCCGCGTCGCGTGGTAGAGAAAGAAGTCGTGCAGGTCGTAGGGGCCGATCTGCTCCTCGGTGGACGGCGCGCGGTTCCCGCTCGCGTCGGCTGGGACCAGCTCGGGCGTGACCGGCGTGGCGAGGACGCGCCGCAGAACCGCGGCGGTCGCGGCGTCGGCCGCGCGCTCGGCGACCCACTCGACCAGATAGCGGATCAGCGTCTTCGGGACGCTCACGTTCACCGCGTAGTGCGACATGTGATCGCCGACGCCGTAGGTGCACCAGCCGAGCGCCATCTCGCTCAGATCGCCGGTGCCGACGACCAGCGCCCGGTTCTGGTTGGCGAGGCGGAACAGGTGGCTCGTGCGCTCGCCCGCCTGCACGTTCTCGAAGGTCACGTCGTAGACCGGCCGGCCGTGCACGAAGGGGTGCCCGATGTCGCGCAGCATCTGCTCGCACGACGGCCGGATGTCGATCTCGGCGGCGCTGACGCCGAGCGCGCGCATCAGCTCGTGCGCGCTGGCACGCGTCTCGTCGGACGTCGCGTAACCGGGCATCGTGTAGGCGAGGACGTTGACGCGTGGCAGCCCGAGCTCGTCCATCGCGCGCGCGCAGACCAGCAGCGCGTGCGTCGAGTCGAGCCCGCCCGACACGCCGATCACGAGCTTCTCGTGCCCGCTCGAGCGCAGGCGCTGGACCAGCCCCGCGACCTGGATGTTGTACGCCTCGAAGCAGCGCTCGTCGCGCACGCGCGGGTCGCCGGGCACGAACGGACGCTGCGCGAACGTGCGCTCGAGCGTCGTCGCCGCGGCGGGCAGCGGGCGCGTGAGCTCGACGATGCGCAGCTTGCGTGTGCGGTCCGCATGATCCGCCGCGCAGTCGGCGAACGTGTTCATGCGCATGCGCTCCTGCACCAGGCGGTCGAGGTCGACGTCCGCGTAGACCACGCTGCCGTCGGTCGCGAAGCGCTCCGACTCGGCGAGCGACTCGCCGTCCTCGTAGACCAGCGCGTGGCCGTCCCAGGCGAGGTCGGTCGTCGACTCGCCCGCACCCGCCGCCGAGTAGAGGTAGGCCGCGAGCATCTTCGCCGACTGCGACGCGGCCAGCAGC
The DNA here is from genome assembly GCA_016874715.1 of Deltaproteobacteria bacterium. Taxonomy (GTDB): domain Bacteria; phylum Desulfobacterota; class Binatia; order UBA12015; family UBA12015; genus VGTK01. The sequence continues at coordinate 1,380 of VGTK01000305.1, forward strand.
CGCCGGTAGCCGTCCTTGCCGATCGTGATGTTCGACGCGGAAAGGTTCGCGAGGATGGTCGCACCGCGGAGCGCTGCGTAGGTCGACGGCGGGATCGGGACCCAGACGTCCTCGCAGATCTCGACGTGCAGGGCGAAACGCTCGTCGTCGCGCGCGCGGAAGATCAGGTCGTTGCCGAACGGCACGCGCTCGCCGAACAGCTCGACCTCGGCCGTGAGCGCGTCGCGCGCCGCCGCGAACTGCCGCTCCTCGTAGAACTCCCGATATCCCGGCAGGTACGACTTCGGCACGACGCCGAGCACGCGTCCGCCCGCGGCGACCACCGCGCAGTTGAAGAGCCGCTGCTCGAGGCGGAGCGGCGCCCCGACGACGAGCAGCGTCGAGCGCTCCGCCGTCGCACGGACCAGATCCTCGAGCGCGGTCCGTACGGCCGCGAGCACGACGTCCTGCTGGTGCAGGTCGTCGAGCGAGTAGCCGCTCAGCGACAGCTCGGGGAAGAGGGCGAGCGCCGCGCCCTTCGCCGCGGCCTGCTGGTACAGGCGTGTGATCGCGGCGGCGTTGCGCGCCGGGTCTGCGAGCGCCACCCGCGGCACGGCGACCGCGACGCGCACGAAGCCGTGCGCGTGGAGGTCGAAGAAGGAGCGACGCTGGCGTCGGATCACGGTCGGCTCGCGGCGCGAAACCATGCGGCCATGTTAGCGGTCGGGCGAGCGGAGTCCTAAAGCGCGTGCCGGGGCCGATGCGCGGCCATCGTTGCCCGACCTCGCGTCACGGTCGCCGGCGGGACACGGCGGGAGCTCGTGTCACGGCGGGAGCTCGTTGCCGGGAGGCCACGATGAGACTAAGTTGGTCAACATGAAAGAGGCCAAGATATCCCAGCTCAAGAGCGAGCTGAGTCGCTATCTCTCCTTCGTGCGCCGTGGCGAGGTCGTCCGCATCCTCGATCGCAACGTCCCGATCGCGCAGATCATCCCGATCCTCTCACCCGGTCCCGAGCAGGACGTCGGGGCCGAAGCGCTGATCGAGATGGAGCGGAAGGGCCTCATCCGGAGAGGGACCGGTCGGCTGGAACGCGAGATTCTCGATGCCGATCCGCCCGGCAAGCCCTGCGGCGTCATGGCGGCGCTGATCGCGGAACGCGCTGCCCGGTGAGATTCTGGGACTCGTCTGCGCTGGTTCCGCTGGTCTGCCGCGAAACCGAGAGCGCCCGCTGCCGGTCGTGGTTGCGGGCGGACCCGGTGATGCTGGTCTGGGCGCTCGCCGCACCGGAGGTGATCTCCGCGCTGGCGCGCAAGCGGCGCGAAGGCGCTCTCGGAGCACCGGTCTTCGCTTCTGCGAAGCGGCGGCTCGCGAAGCTCGAGAACGCCTGGAGCGAGGTGACCCACTACGAGGCGGTCCGCGCGAGGTCGCGGCGCCTCCTCGAGAGCCACCCGCTGAGCGCGGCCGACGCTCTCCATCTTGCGGCCGCCCTGGTGGCGGTCGAGGATCAGACGGCGCACGTCGGCTTCGTGACCTTCGATCGCCGCTTGAACGAAGCGGCGGAGAAGGAAGGCTTCCAGGTCTTGCCCGCCTTCTTGCAGTAGGGCCCCGGTCACCTCGCCGGCCTCGTGATGACGCAGTTCCCGGGAGCGGACCGATTCACCCGTGGGCGACACGCCCGACCTGCCGCATCTTCGCCGCCAGCAGCTGCCGCACCACCGGCCGGCGGAAGTACGGGATCAGGTCGTTCACCGGCACCGTGACGCCCTCCTCGTCCTCGCGCACGCTCCAGCCGAGCTCCTCGGCGAGGAGGCGGAGCTGTGGCACGGTGACGTCGGAGCCCTTGAGGAGCTTCTTCAGGTTCGCCTTGGTGAGCCGGATCGCCTCGTGCTCGCCCGCGACGCGCGCGCGCTCGACGCGGTAGTCGACGATCTCCTCGAGGAGCTGGGCTGCGAGCCGCTTCTCCGGCGGGCTGCCCGGTCGGACCGTGCCGAGCTCCTGCTTCGCCTGCGCGAGCGTGAGACCGTGCGCGCCGGGGAACGCGGCCGCGAGGGCTGCGTCGACCGCGGCGCGTGTGTAGCCGCACTCGACGGCGTCGGCGGCGCAGAGCGGCACGGGGCCGAAGGCCTGCCACTTGTCGGGGACGAACTCGTTCTTTGCGGCCATGCCGGGTTCCTACCAGATCGGCCCGCGCCGCCAAGATCGCATCCCGCCGGGACGGCGTGCTGCGCCGAGATCGCATCCCGCCGGGACGGCGTGCTGCGCCGAGATTGCATCCCGCCGGGACGGCGTGCTGCGCCGAGATTGCATCCCGCCGGGACGGCGTGCTGCGCCGAGATTGCATCCCGCCGGGACGGCGTGCTGCGCCGAGATTGCATCCCGCCGGGCCCGCCCCTAACGTCCCGGCGTCCCAGCCAACGGAGGATCCACGGAATGACGACGAACGGCGCCGGCGACGGCAAGCTTCTCTCTGGGGTACGCATCATCGAGAGCGCGATGCTCGGACCCGCCGCGGTGGGCATGAACCTCGCAGACCTCGGCGCCGAGGTCATCAAGGTCGAGGCGCCGGGCGGCGACTACGTGCGCAAGATGGCCTTCCCGATCGTCGACGGCATCTCGCTCCTGCACTGGCACCTGAACCGCGGCCGCAAGAGCATCAGCATCGACCTCAAGAAGCCCCAAGGGGTGGAGGTCTACCTCGAGCTCTTGCGCGGCGCGGACGCGGTGATCGAGGCGATGCGTCCGGGGGCGCTGGCGCGCTGCGGGCTCACCTTCGAGAAGATGCTCGAGGTCAATCCCAGGATCGTCTTCTGCTCGGTCTCCGGCTACGGCATGACCGGTCCGTACAAGGACATGCCGAGCCACGGCATCGCCTACGACGCCTGGGCGGGAGTCGCACGACCGGCGGTCAACGAGCACGGCATGCCGACCATCCCGAGCTACACCACGATCGGCATCAACGCGGGCCCGCTCTACGCGGCGCTCGGCATCCTCGCCGGCATCATCCGCGCGCGCGCCACCGGCAAGGGCTGCCGCTTCGAGGTCGCGCAGAGCGACGCCGCCGCCGCGTTCAACTGGAACGGCATCGAGGGCAACAAGGCCTACGAGCGTCCCGAGGACGAGGTCACCGGCAACGACGGCGACGGTAAGGGCGAGCGTCGCCCGGTCGGCGACGACAGCATGCGCGAGTCCGTCCGCTACCAGATGTACCGCTCGAGGGACGGCATGGTCCTGTTCATGGCGTCCGAGCGCGAGTTCTGGAAGAACTTCGCCTACGGCGTCGGACGCCCCGAGCTGTACGACGCCAAGCCGGGCGCCAAGTACGCCGACCACGCCCGCGGCGACCTGGATCTGCGTCGCACGCTCGGCGAGATCTTCGCGACGAAGACCACCGCCGAGTGGCTCGAGTTCGGGCTGAAGGTCAACACGCCGATCTGCGTCGTGAACGACGTCAAGACCATCACGAAGGACCCGCAGTTCGTCGACCGCCTGCCGATGCGGCCGTACGGGGAGGCCGGAACGGACCTCATGCCGTCGCCGATCAAGCTGATCGGCGAGGAGCTGCCGAAGCTGTCGAAGGCGCCCGTCGTGCCGGGCTGCGACACCGAGGAGGTGCTGGCAAAGCTGCTCGGCTACGACGCGGAGAAGATCGCGAAGCTGAAGGCAGCCGGCGTCTTGAGCTACTGACGCCTCACCGGGCCCGGCGACCACCGAAGGATGAAGCCACAGGACGTCTCGGCCGACGGCCGCAGCGGCCATTGCTGCCGCAGC
>VGTK01000306.1 GCA_016874715.1 Deltaproteobacteria bacterium
CCGAGCGCCTCGAGCGCGTGCTGGCCTCGCCGCGCGTCCGCGACGGCGCCCTGCTCGAGCGCGACGAGTCGATGCGCGCGCAGGTGTGCGTCGTCGGCAGCGGAGCGGGCGGTGCGACGGCCGCGTGCGAGCTCGTCCGGCGCGGCCACTCGGTGGTGCTGCTCGAAGAGGGCGCCTACCGCACCGGGCGCGACTTCACCGGTGACTCCGTCGAGATGGCGAAGCTGCTCCTTGCGGGAGACACCGGCACGCGCACGCTCGACCTGCACCCGCTCTCGATCCCGACCGGACGCTGTGTCGGCGGCACGACGGTGCTCGGCTACGGGACGAGCCAGCGGCTGCCCGGATCGGTGCTCGACTCGTGGGAGCGCGAGCGCGGCGTGAGCGGTCTCGGTTCCCGAGAGCTGGCTCCGTACTACGCGCGCGCGGAGCAGGAGCTCGGCGTCGCGGTCGTCCCGGACGCGCTCGTCGGGCGCAATGCGCGCCTGCTCGAGCGCGGTGCGCAGGCGCTGGGGCACGCGGGGGGCCGCGTCGCGCGTGCCGCCTCGGGGTGCCTCGCGACCGGCGTCTGCGACCGCGGCTGTCCGCAGGACGCGCAGCTCGGCATGCACGTCCTCACCGTGCCGCGCGCGGTCGAGTCCGGCGCGGTCGTCTACACGCGCGCGCGTGTTGACAAGCTCCTGCTCTCGGGGTCGCGGGTGTTCGGTGTTCAGGCGAGCCTGCTGCGCGCGGACGGCGTGCCGACCGGGCGGACGCTGCGCGTCCTGTGCGACCGCGTCGTGGTCGCGTGCGGTGCGCTCGCAACACCGGCGCTGCTGCTCCGCAGCGGCGTCGCGCCGAGCTCCGGTCAGCTCGGGCGGAACCTGCACCTGCAGCCCGCCCTGCGCGTGCTCGCGTCGTTTCCCGACGAGGTGCGCGCCTTCGAGGAAGTGCCGCAGACGTACGAGGTCGGCCAGTTTCTCGACGACGGCATCGCGATCCACGGCCTGCCGGCGCCGCTCGCGACGATCGTTCGCGACCTGCCCGCGGTGGGCCGCACGCACAAGGCGATCCTGTCGCGTCACGCGCGACTCGCGGCCGTGGCGGCGCGCGTGGCGGACGGGGGAAACGGACGAATCGTGCTGCGGCGCGATGGCACCCCGATCGTCGAGTACCGTCTGTCCGACGCCGACCGGCGGCGTCTGCTGCGCGCGGCGGCACTCACGGCGGAGCTGCTGTTCGCGGCGGGGGCCGAGGAGGTCTACCCGGCGCTGCGGCACGCTCCGGTGCTGCGCGATGCGAAGCAAGCGGAGGCGCTGCGCGAGGCCGATCTCGGTGCGCTCGACGTCGAGCTGGTCGCACACCACCCGATGGGCACGGCGCGCATCGCGGACGACCGGCAGAAGGGCGTCACCAGCGCCCACGGCGCGGTACACGAGGTGCAGGACCTCTACGTCGCCGACGCGAGCCTCCTGCCCACCGCGACCGCGGTCGCGCCGCAGACGACGCTGGTCGCGCTCGCGCTCCGCATCGCGGAGCAGATCTCCGACTCCGTCGGCGCTCCGCTGTAGGAGCGCTACTCGGCAACGTAGACGAGGACGTCGGACGGGAACGTGTCGTTCATCGGCTCGGTGCTCGAGTACGGCAGCTCGGGGAGCGTGCCGTCCGCGTTCACCGCGTACGCATCTACGCGGTTGAAGCCGCCGAGCGACACGAACAGCGTGCGCGACGGTGTGCCGCCTGCCGGTGTGAATTCGAGCAGGGCGAGCCCTGTCGGGTACGACGCCGTGTTCGCGAAGGTCGCGCTCAGCGTGTTGTCGATGATGTTGCCGTCGGTGTCGACCTGGAACGAGTCCACCTGGCCGTTCTGCAGCGCGGCGCCGTAGATGCGGTTCGGCACCGCGAACCGGTCGACGATGATGCTGTTGTAGATGCCGCGTGTGTTGGACTCGCTGGTCGGGTTCTGCGGCAGGGCGCCGCTCGCGTCGATCGGGCTCGCGCCGATGCGGCCGCGGCCTTGCAGCACGGTGTACAGCACGGTCTGGGTCTGACCGTCGCCGAGCGCGCCGACGGCCTGGATCATGCGACCCGGGTTGATGGCGCGCCACGCGGTCGGGCTCGGCGAGGGATCGGGCGACGGCGTCGGGTCGGGAGTCGGGTCCGGCACTGGTGTCGGAGTCGGCGTGAGCGGTGTTCCCGTCGGTGCGGGGTCGGGCAGGTTGCCGTCGTCCTGCAGCGGGAAGCGCGTGATGTTCGATTGACCCGCGTCACCGATGTAGGCGTACCCGGGCCTGAACTCCCCGCCCTCGTTGGACGCGGGCGTGAACTCCGCGCCCTGGTACGACAGCGCGTTGCCCGCCTGCGCCTGGGAGCTCGGCTGCGCCGGCAGCTCGCCCTGGCTGCCGAGCTCGTAGGCGACGACGCGGGTGAACGTGTCGAGGTTGTTCCCGCCGCCGCGCTCGACGACGTACATCAGGTAGTTCCCGTCGGGGTTCTGCAGGAACTTCATGTCGACCGGGTTCGAGCCCGGAACCGCCGCCGTCGCGCACGGCGACGCGAGGCCGCCGGCGGGGCCGCACAGCGAGTCGAGACGGCCGCGCGAGATGTCGAATGCGAGGATCTGGCTCGCGCTCGCGACGTAGAGAACGGGCAGCTCGGGATGGCGAACGAGGCGGCGCGGGTTCACCACGGTCGCGCTGGCCTCGGGCGGGCCGCCGGGCAGGAATCCGTCCGCGCCGAGCCGATAGACGCTCACCGCACCGCTGTCGGTGCCGAGCTGGGGGGCGCGGGCCTGTGCGACGTAGACGAAGATCGAGCTTCCGGGGGGCACTGCCGTGGGTCCGGGTGGGATGTCGCGGCTCTTCCCGTCGATGCAGCCGGTGGCGGCGAGGGCCGTGATCGCAAGCAGGACCGCGGCTGCCCGTTCTCGGAGAAGCATCCGGGTTGGTATATCGGAGGGGGGACAGGCTGTCGAGGTTGGTGCCGGCGGTCGCGGCTCCGGTGAGGTGTCAATGCAAAGCGACGAACATGGTTTCCTGCTGCGCTTCAGCGTGCGTGCCGAGATCCCGAGCGCGCTCCTGGAGGACGACGAGTTCGACGAGCGCGGCTTCCTCGAGGAGTGGGAGCGCGGCCTCAAGCCGGAAGTGGTCCGCGCGGTCTTCCAGGCGCTGCGTGCCATCCCCGGCTGGGACGCGCACGTGCGCAACCGGGGGACCTCGGCCGACGACGAGATCGAGATCGTCGTCGAGCGCGGCTACGCGGAGGTGGAGGATCCCCCGGCCGACGAGGTAGACGACTAGAAAGAAACCGCGAGGCTCGACAGGTCGTGGAGCGTCGTGATCCGGGCGGCGCCGTCGGGCAATCCGGTCGTCGCCGCGCTGCCGCTGCCGCCGTCGCCGTGGCCGTGGCCGTGGCGGTCGATCCAGACGGCACGCCATCCGGCACCGAGCGCACCGGCGACGTCCTCGCGAACCGAGTCGCCGACGTGCAGGCACTCGCCGGCGGCCAGCGTGCCCCCACCGGAGAGCTGTCGCCGCACGTGGTCGAAGGCGCCGCGCGCCGGCTTTGCGGCACCCGCTTCGCTCGACGGCACGATCGCCGAGAATGCGTCACAGAGCCCGAACGCGTCGATCAGCCCGTGCAGGCGCCGGTCGAAGTTCGACAGCACCGCGAGACGCAGGCCGCGACCGTCCAGCTCGCGCACCGCGCCGGCGGCGTCCGGGAGCAGGCGCCACGCGGCCGGCTCCGCGTACCAGGCGAAGGTCGCGGCGAAGAAGCGCTCGAGGTCTCCCGCGCGCGAGGGTGGCACGTCTTCGCAGAGCGCGTATCCGAGCGAGGCCGCCACGATCGCCCGCCACCAGCTCAGCTCGAACTCGAGCAGGGTCGCCGCGTGTCCCGCCGTGGGTGCGAGCGGCGGTGCCGTCGCGAACGCGCGCCGGAAGCCCTCGTCGAGTGCGTCCGCGTCGGCCGGGAAGCCGGCCGCCCGCGCGAAGCGAGCGTACGTGACACCGACCGGCTCGGCGATGCCGATCAGCGTGCCGCCGGCGTCGAAGCTCACCGCCCGAATTCGCCTCACCAGTCGTGCGCCTCGATGTCGGGGATCTGCCAGAACTGGATCAGCACGCCGTGCGCCGAGCGCGGCGAGACGAACGCCGTCTTGTATCCGCCGCCGATGTCGGCCTCGTCGACGATGCGCACGCCGTCGGCGCGCATGCGCTCCACCACCGGGTCGAGCGCGTCGACGTCGATCGACACGTGGTGGAAGCCCTCGCCGCGCTTGCCGAGGAACGGCACGACGAAGCTCCGGCCGTTCGCGTCGGCAACCAGCTCCATGCGGAACGGACCGATGTCGAACTGCTTCAGGTCGAAGTCGCCGGCGAAGCCGCGGTGGCGCGGCTGCTCGCGCTCGACCGGCAACCATTGCCGGAAGAAGTCCATCGTCACGTCGATGTCGCGCACGGCAACCGACAGGTGATCGAAGCGCATGCGCACGTCGAGCCCCGGCATGCGCGTGACGCGCGGCGTGAGCTCCGCCGGCGGCGCCTCGACCTTCGCGACCTGCCAGAACTGCACGAGCATGCCGTGCGCGCTGCGCGGCGAGAGAAACGCCGTGTGCTCGTTCGGGTCGCGCGTCGAACGGAAGCGGTCGACGATGCGCAGGCCCGCCTGCTCCATGCGCTCGAGCATCGGGTCGAGCTCGCTCACCTCGATCGACAGGTGGTGGATGCCCTCGCCGCGCTTCTCGAGGAAGCGGTCCACGAAGCTGTCCGGGCGCGTGCTCTCGATCAGCTCGAGCTTGACGTGTCCGACGTAGAAGTCGCACCAGCGGAAGTCGTCCGTGTAGCCGGGCCGCGTCGGGTTGTTCACGCGTACGGGGAGGTAGCGGGACAGGAAGTCGAGGGTGCGATCGATCGAGCGCACCGCGATCGAGAAGTGGTCGACGCGGAGATCCATCCCGGTCGTCGTAACCGCTGGCCGGACCTGCCGCGAGACGGAGCGCCGCCGGCCGGACCTGCCGCGAGACGGAGCGCCGCCGGCCGGACCTGCCGCGAGACGGAGCGCCGCCGGCCGGACCTGTCGCGAGACGGAGCGCCGCCGGCCGGACCTGTCGCGAGACGGAGCGCCGCCGGCCGGACCTGTCGCGAGACG
>VGTK01000307.1 GCA_016874715.1 Deltaproteobacteria bacterium
GGTGCGCGCAGGGGGTAGGATCGCGCTGGTGGGTCCCGGGTGGTCCGGGACCGGTGCTTGAACTTCCTACGCGCGCGCTCCCGGACCCTCGCCCCAACCGTCTCGCCATGGCCACACTCCCCCGATCGCACCGTGCGTCCTTCCTTGCCGTCGTCGGCTGCGTCACTGCTTCCCTGATCGCCCAGGTCCCGCAGGTGCAGCAAGCGCCGCCGCAGCTGCTGCAGCAGTTCGACGTGGTGGCCGGCACGATGCAGTCGCTCGCGGTGCCGCCGGTCAGTCCGCCGACGGCGCAGGTGGCGGTGTCGCTGGCTGGTCAGGTCCATGTGCTCGACCTGTACCTGCACGACGTGCGCGGGCCCGGCTTCCAGCTGTGGGAGGAAGGCCCCCAAGGCCGGGTGCTGCTGCCGACGCCGGCGTGCGTCACCTACCGCGGCGAACTGGCCGGCGAACCGGGCAGCGCCGTCGCGGCGACGATCGACCGCGGCTCGCTGACGGCGATGATCCTGCGCAGTGGCGGCGAGCAGTGGCTCGTGCAGCCGGTCGCCGCGGCGCTGCCGGGGGCGGCGCCGGCCATGCACGTGGTCTACCGCAAGGTCGACAACAAGCCGATCCACAAGGTCTGCGGCACGAGCGCCATGGCGCAGCCCGTGCCCGCAGGCGGCACTGCCGGCACGGACGGCGTGTACGCGACGCAGATCGCGATCGAGGCCGATCCGGCCTTCTATCAGCTCAACGGCTCGAACAGCGTCACGACGCAGAACGACATCACCACGGTGATGAACGTCATCGACCTGATCTACCGGCGCGACATGCTGATCGGCTGGGTCGTGACGCAGATCTCCGTCCTGACGACCAGCGATCCCTACTCGACGAACGACCCCGGCGCCTTGCTGGGCCAGATGCGGCTCCGATGGATCGGCTCCTTCGGCGGCGTGACGCGCGACGTCGCGCACCTCTTCACCGGGCGCAACATCGACAGCAACGTCATCGGCATCGCATACCTCGGGACCATCTGTGACATGTCGTACGGCTACGGACTTTCGGAGTCGCTCTTCATCCCCAACCTCAGCTACCGTGCCGCACTGACCGCGCACGAGCTCGGGCACAACTACAACGCCCAACATTGTAATGGCGCGCAGCCTTGCAACATCATGTGTGCGAGCCTTGGCGGCTGCAGCGTCGGCCTAGGCAGCTTCGGGCCCAACGAGACGCCTGGGATCATCGCCTACCGCAACTCGCTCCCGTGCCTGAGCAACCTCGCGGTGCCGCCGCAGATCAGCGCGATCAGCCCGTCGTCGATCAAGTCCTGGCGCCCGGCGGTGGTCAATGTCAGCGGCGTCGGTCTCAACGGCGCCAATCGCGTCGACTTCGGCCCGGTGTCCACGACGACGGGCCTGACCGTCGCCAACTACACGGCGATGACCGTGCAACCGCCGGTGGGTCTGCCGCTCGGCGTGCTGCCGATGACCGTGACGACGCCGGACGGCACGAGCGCTGTGGTCCCGATCAGCGTCGTCGCCCCGGTTCCGTGCGAGCAGTACATCCCGGCGACGGTGGCGGGCGGCACGACGGCGACCTGGGCGATGGGCGGCTGGCCGTTCGACTACGCATTCACGCTGCTCAGTCTGACGCCGACGCTGGCGGCGATCCCCGGCGGTTCGTTCCTGCGCGACGGCATGGTGCTGTGGTCGGGGCCGTTGGACGACCGCGGCATGGCCAGCTTCGGCATCCAGGTGCCCGCCGGCGTGTTGAGCGGGGTGCAGTTCTACACGCAGATGCTCGACCTCAACCTGACGACGATGGCGCTACGCAGCGCGTCGTCGGTCAGCACGACGACGATCAGCAACTGAGCCACGGCGACCATGCCATGACCTCGCCCCGCCTTCACGTCCTCGCGACCGCCGCAGTCGCCGCGGCGTTCGCCGGTTCCGCCTCCGCCCAGTTCGGCCGCGTCGTCGTGCAGACGGCGCCGGCGGTCACCGGCCAGACCGCAGCGTTCGAGATGCAGTATCCGGTGTCCCTCGCCGGCACGTTCTACATGCTGCTGTTCGCGATGCCGCCGTTCGGCGGCGCGGTCCCGGCGCCGATCCCTGGCTTCAACGTGCAGGGCCTCCTGCGCATCGATCCGGCGTCTGCGGTGATCGCCGCGTCCGGTCTGCTCGACGCCAGCGGCCGCAGTCCGTCGCTGCCGATCGCGATCCCCAGCGCCGCGGCGTTCGTCGGCCAGCAGTTCGAGGTGCAGGGTCTCGACCTCACCCTGCTGACCAACACGATCACGTTCACCGACAACGACGTGACGCCGACGATCGCGGCGCCGTTCACGCCGTCGGCCACGCTCGACCTCGTCGCCATCCCGGCCGGCTCGTACACGATGGGCTCGGCAGTCTTCGGCGGCATCGCACTGCCGCTGCACCCGGTGCAGATCAGCCGGTCGTTCTGGCTCGGCCGCACCGAGGTGACGCAGGCGCAGTACACGGCGCTGATGGGCCCCAATCCATCGCAGTACGTCGATCCGCAAAAGCCGGTCGAGCGCGTGACGCACGCGCAGGCGCTCGCCTACTGCGCCGAGCTGACGCGGCGCGAAGCGGCCGCGGGCCGGCTGCCGGCGGGCTACGTCTATCGCCTGCCGACCGAAGCGGAGTGGGAGTTCGCCTGCCGCGCGGGCACGACGAGCGAATACCACACCGGAAGTTCGCTGATCTGCACGCAGGCCAACTTCGCCGCCTGCGTCAATCAGACCGCGGTCGTCGCGTCCTATCCGGCCAACGCCCGCGGCCTACGCGACATGCACGGCAACGTCGCCGAGTGGGTGCTCGACGCCACGCCCGGCACCGCCAACTATCCGACCGGCCTCGTCGTGGATCCCATCGTCGCCGACGGCGCGAGCCGGCTCGTGCGCGGCGGCAGTTGGAACACCGCAGCCGCCCAGTGCGTTTCCGGCGCGCGGCGCGTAGTCGCCGCCACCAACGCCACCAACGACGTCGGCTTCCGCGTCGCGCTGGCGCCCGCGCTGCCGGATCCCGCGCTCGGCATGGTGGCGATCCAGCCCGGGTCGTTCACGATGGGCAGCGCGACCACGCCGCCACTGCCGTTCTACAGCGGCGCCGTCGAGCGGCCGGTGCACGCGGTCACGCTGACGAGCCCATTCTGGCTCGGCAAGCACGAGGTGACGCAGGCGCGGTACCAGGCGCTGATGGGCAGCAACCCGTCGGCGTTCGTCGGGCCCGATCGCCCGGTCGAGCAGGTCTCGTGGCAGCAGGCGATGGCGTACTGCGCGGCGCTGACCGCGCGCGAAGCCGCGGCCGGGCGGCTGCCGTGGGGCTACGAGTACCGGCTGCCGACCGAAGCCGAGTGGGAGTACGCCGCGCGCGCCGGCAGCACGACCGCGTTCCACACCGGGGCGAGCCTGACCTGCGCGCAGGCCAACTTCTTCAACGAAGCCGCTAGCGCCGCGTGCGTCGGCCAGACGAGCAACGTCGGCAGCTACCCGCCGAATGCCTGGGGCCTCCACGACATGCACGGCAACGTGCGCGAGCACTGCTTCGATCTATGGGACACGACTCCGACCTACAACGCCGCGCCGGTCGCCGACCCGATCGGTGTCCGCGGCGGCCAGCGCGTCGACCGCGGCGGCAGTTGGTCGAGCCTGAGCACGCAGTGCCGCTCCGCGCATCGCAACGGCACGCTGCCGGGACTCGCCTCCAACCAGATCGGCTTCCGCGTGGCGCTCGCGCCGGCGTTGGGCCTGCCGCAGCTGGTGTCGGTCGCGCCCGGGACGTTTGCGATGGGATCGACGGCGGGCAGCGCCAACGAAGCGCCGGTGCGCAACGTGACGATCTCGTCGGCCGTGTCCTACGGCAAGTACGAGGTGACGCAGGCGCAGTACCTCGCGGTGATGGGCAGCAATCCATCGGCGTTCGGTGTGTCCAATGAGGTCGACGGCTGGAAGCGGCCGGTTGAGCAAGTGACGCACGCGCAGGCGACGGCCTTCTGCGTGGCGCTGACCGCCGCCGAACAGGCGGCCGGCCGGCTGCCTCGCGCCTACGTCTATCGCCTGCCGACCGAAGCGGAGTGGGAGCGAGCGTGCCGCGCGGGCACGATGACGGAGTGGAGCACGGGCGTCAGCCTGCCGGCGGGCGCGGCCAACTTCGGCGGCGCCTTGGGTCAGACCACGGCCGTCGGTCGGTATCCGGCCAACGCGCTCGGCCTGCACGACCTGCACGGCAACGTCAACGAGTGGTGCCTCGACGCCTTCGCCAACTACCCGGCCGGCGCAGTGACCGACCCGTACCTGACGACGGGTAGCGTACGCGTCGCGCGGGGCGGCGATTGGAGTGGCACGAGTTACGTCTGCCGCTCGGCGTACCGGGACGCGCAGTCGCCGACGGTGGCTTCGAGCGAGCGCGGATTCCGGGTCGTGATGGCGCGGACGGCTCCCGAAAGCGCGTTGGGTATGGTTCCGATCGCGCCGGGGACCTTCCAGATGGGTTCAACGGCGGGCCAAAGCAACGAGCAGCCGGTGCACCCGGTCACGCTGAGCTACCCGTTCTGGATGGGCAAGTACGAGGTGACGCAGGCGCAGTACCAGTCGGTGGTGGGCAGCAACCCGAGCTACTTCCAGGGCGCCAATGCGCCGAACGCGCCGCAGCGGCCGGTGGAGCAGGTGAGCTGGAACAGCGCCGTCGCCTACTGCCAAGCGTTGACGGCGACGGAGCAGGCAGCCGGCCGCGTGCCGGCGGGTTACCAGTACCGACTGCCAACGGAAGCGGAGTGGGAGTACTGCTGCCGCGCAGGCACGACAACGGAGTGGAATACGGGCACGAGCCTGAGCACGAGCCAAGCAAACTTCCAGGGCGCACTGGCCAACGGCACGTACACCTCGGGCCAGACGGCGGTGGTCGGCAGCTACGCGCCGAACGCGTTCGGCCTGCACGACATGCACGGCAACGTGTGGGAGTGGTGCCTCGATTCCTACGCGCTGTACGCGCCCGGCCCAGTCACAGATCCGTTTGTGACCGGCGGCGCGTTCCGC
>VGTK01000308.1 GCA_016874715.1 Deltaproteobacteria bacterium
GGTCGGGACGCGGACGGGTGGTGCTCGTGCGTCGCCGGCGGCGCATCCGATGGATTTGCGGCTGCGGCCGCGGCCGCAGGCAGCGCACCGTCGGCCGCGCGCGCGTCCGAAGTCGAAGCAGAGGCGCCCGCGTACGCGCCCAGCGCGCGCAGCTCGTCGCGGCAAGACGCGCAGCGCTCGACGTGGCGCGCGATCGCCGTGCGCGCGTCTGGCGCGAGCGCCTCGGGGGCGTCGTTCCAGCGCAGCAGGTCCTCCGGCTCGGGGTGGCGCTCGGCGAGGGTCGTCTGCAGCGCGGTCCACGCAGCGACCTCCGCAGCACAGTCGGCGCAGCGCGGGTAGTGCGTGCGGAACCCGTCCCACGCCGGGTCGCGCGGGTCGAGCACGAACGCGGGCACGTCCACCTCGAAGGCTCGCCGGCAGCTCATGATCTCACCATCGCATGAGTCTCTCGCGCCCGCCGCATCGGATCACTCCGTCGCCAGCCGGCGGCGCAGGAAGACCAGCGCGTCGCGCAGCCGGCGCTTCATGGTGCCGAGCGGGATGCCGGTCGCCGCGGCGACCTCCTCGTAGGTGCGCCCCTGGCCGTAGATGCCATCGACCACGCGCCGCTCGTCGGGCGGCAGCTCGTCGAGCGCCGCGCGCAGCGCGCTCGCGTCGGCCTGCGCGTCCGGGTCCGCCTCCGGATCGAGCGCTGCTGCGGCGGCGGTCGCGTCGTCCCACGGCAGGCGGTCCTTCTCGTGGCCGTCGATGTGCCTGGCGAGCCGGTCCATCAGCTTGTTGCGCGTGATGACCTGCACGTAGCCGACGAACGCCTGCGGCTCGCGCAGCCGCCCGGCGCGCGCGCTCGCCAGCACCGCGAGCACGACCTCCTGGCGCAGGTCGTCCCACTCGTCCTGGAAGTCGTACGCGCGGAGCCTCGTCAGGCATCCGGTCACGAGACGATTCACCTCGAGGAACGCGAGCCGGTCGCCCTGCTCGAGGCGCGCGAGGATCGCCATCCAGTCCTTCGCCGGACCAGGCATGGCGCGAGGCTATGCCCCGTCCTCCGCGAGCGTCAAATCCCGGCGAGCTTCGCTGCCGGGCGGGCGTGGGACGGCGCGTGGCGCGTGGGCGATTGATCGCCCGTGCCGGGCGCACTAGGGTCGCGGCAGCATGCCGCATGCGCCGGGCACGGAAGCTGCGTCGTACCGCATCGACGGGGGCGATCCCGACCGGCTGCCACTCGTGGTCGAAGCGAACGGCGCGCACGATCGCGAGCGGCTGGTCGCGTGGCTCCGCGACCGCGCGGAGTGGGTGCAGGGGACGCTCGCGCGGAACGGCGCCCTGCTGCTGCGTGGCTTCGACGTCCCCGACGCGGCCGCGTTCGAGTCCGTCGCACGCGCCGTCGACCCGGGCGTCCGCGCCGACTTCCTCGGCACGCCGTCGGCGCGGCTCACGGAGAGCGTGTTCCGCGCGAGCGACGTGCCGGGCGGCTATCCGATCGCGCCGCACTGCGAGATGAGCTACCTGCGCACGCCGCCGCGACGGGTGTTCTTCTGCTGCCTGTCGGAGCCGCGCGTGGGCACGGGCGAGACGCCGCTCGCGGACTTCCGCCGCGTCTGGCGTGCGCTCGATCCGGCCCTGCGCGAGCGCTTCGCGCGCGGCGGCATCGTGATCGTGCGGACGTTCCGCGGCCCGGCGTCGAGGAGGAAGCGGCGCTTCCTCCTCGAGCGCCGGGACGACTTCTTCGCAACCCGCGACCGCGCGGTCGTGGAGGAGAAGTGCGCCGTGGAGGGCATCGCCTTCGAGTGGACCGGCGACGACGGACTGCGCCTGCGCATCCCGCAGCCGGTCACGCGCACGCACCCCGAGACCGGCGAGACCGTGTGGTACAACCAGCACGCCGCGCACCACCTCGCGTCGTCGGCGTGGACGTATCCGAAGATCTTCCGGCTGCGCCCGACGCTGCACCACCTGCCGTGGTGGCAAGTGGTACGCGCGTCGGTCGCGGTGAAGCGACGCGCGCCCGCCGATCAGCTCGCCTACTACTGTACCTACACCGACGGGTCGGCGATTCCCGACGCCGACGTGAGGGCGCTGCTCGAGACGATCTGGCGGCACACCGTGCTGACGCCCTGGCGTTGCTGTGACGTGCTGGCGATCGACAACCGCGCCGTCGCGCACGGCCGCATGCCGTTCCGCGGCCCGCGCCAGGTGGTCGCCTGCCTCGCATGAGCGCCCCCGCATCGGACGCGCCGCGTACGCTGTCGATCATCGTTGTCTGCTGGCAGGCCGCGGCGACGATCGAGCGCTGCCTCGCGGCCCTCGTCCCGCAACGGCGCGACGACGTCGAGATCCTGGTCGTGGACAGCGGCACCGACGCGACCGCCGACATCGTCGCGCGGCACTTTCCCGAGGTGCGGCCGGTCCGCCTCGCGACGCGCCACGCACCGGGTGCCGCGCGCAACGTCGGCATCGCGGCGGCGCGCGGCGAGCTGATCGGCTTCGTCGACTCCGACTGCGTCGCCCCCCCCGAATGGGCCGAGCGCGTGCTCGCCGCCCACCACGACCCGACGCCGGTGATCGGCGGCGTCATCGACCTCGCACCGCCGCGTGCGGCGCTCGGCACCGCGCTCTACCTGTGCGAGTTCAACCAGTGGCTCCCGGGCGCGCCGGCGGGCCCGATGCGCGACATCCCGACCTGCTGCCTGTCGCTGAAGCGCAGCGCGCTCGAGCGCTTCGGCCCGTTTCGCAGCGACGGCTACTACTCGGACACGGCGTTCAACTGGAAGCTCGCGCGCGCCGGCTCGCCGCCGCGTCTCGACCGGTCGATCCGGGTCGCGCAGATGATGCAGCCGACCGTGCGCGGCTTCGTGCGGAAGCAGCTCATGCACGGGCGCGCGTTCGCGCGCATGCGCGTCGCGGAAGAAGGGTTCTCGACGGCGCGGCGCTGCGCGTGCGCCGCCCTTTCGCCGCTGCTGCCGCTCGTGCTGGGGCTGCGGCTGGTGCGCCGCGTGCGCGAGCGCGCGCAGCCCGGGCTGCCGCTCGCGCGCAGCGCGCCGCTGGTGTTGCTCGGCCTCTGCCTGTGGTCAGCCGGCGAGCTCGCCGGCTACGTCCGGCCGCGCTGACGGCTCCTGCCGCGGTGCTGCGGCCGCGCCGACGGCGTTCTCGGGGAAGAACCACGTGTCGGTCACGACGTCGGTGTAGTTGCCGCCCGCGAACGCGTAGGTGCAGCGGCTGCAGATGTCGATCCCCTCCCAGCCCTTGCGGAAGCGGCGTCGCATGTCCGCGTAGCGGCCACCCGACCAGATGGCCGCGAACGGCTCCCGGCGCAGGTCGCCGAGCACGTGCGCGCCGTCGAAGTCGTAGACGCAGGGATTGATCGTGCCGTCCCAGCGCACGGTCGGGTTGTGCCACAGCGCCTTGCACGGGTTGTCCTTGACACGCAGCCGCGTCACACCGTCTTCGAGGTGGGTGAAGCGCCGCAGGCGCAGGTCTTCCGGCAGCGCCTCGTCGACGCGATTCGGGCCCGGCTTCACCGACGCGGTGTTCATCCGCTTCAGCGACAGCCCGTCGACGCCGAGCGAGCGCGCGAGGTCGCGCAGCCCCGGGAGCTCCTTCTCCGAGTAGTCGGTGACGATGAGGCTGATCTGCACGTGCGGCGCCCGCGAGCCGAGGCGGCGCTTCGCGGCGACGATCTCGCGCACGCCGTCGAGCGCGGTCTCGAGGCGCCCCGCTCGAAAACGCCGATAGGCCTCCTGCGTGGTGCCGCTCAGCGACACGATCAGCGCGTCGAGGCCCGAGCGCACGACGCCGTCGGCGTGCTCGGGCTTCACGAACAGGCGCCCGTTGGTGCTCGACGGGACGCGGATCCCCTTCGCGTGCGCGTAGGCGATCATCTCGTAGACCGACGGGCACACGAACGGCTCGCCCCAGCCCCAGAGCGTGAGCACGAGCGTGTGGTCCTGCACCTGGTCGACGAAGTCGCGGAACAGCGCCGGGTCCATGTGGCCAGTGGTGCCGGTCTCCGTCCCGACCGGGCAGTAGGTGCAGCGCAGGTTGCAGCGGCTCGACGGCTCGATCTGCGCGTGCGTCGGCAGCCCCCACGGCTCGGTGCGGCGCAGCGCGATGCCGGCCTCGACCGCGAGCCAGTTGCGGACCTTGCGCAGCGACGCGTTCCGCACCGGCAGCGGGATGCGCTCGAACTCGATGCGGATCTCGCGCGTCAGCAGCGCCCGCGCGGCGTCGCCCGCCCTGCGCCGCAGGTCGCGCAGCGCACCGCGCGTGCGCGCGTCAAGCATTGCGGTAGCCCAGCGCGGGCCCGGCGTCGCGGCACGCCTGCATCTCGCGCACGGCGTCGCGCTTCTGCGCCGACGCCCAGATGCCGCGCATGTCGTCGGCGCCGAGGTCGCCGATCGGCACGCGGCGCCGGCACAGGAAGACCTTGCCGTCGATGCCGACGAAGAGCGTGCGCGGCGAGCAGCTGCACGGCTCGTCCGCGCCGCCGTTCTTGCGCAGCAGGCTTTACAGGTAGTCGCGGTTGGTGTCGATGCCGAGCGCGTGCGCACCCGGCGCGCGGTCTCGAGCAGCCGCTCCTGCGAGCCCGGCACGCGCCGGGTCGCGTCGTGCGAGCGGATGCCGTCGTAGCTGATCGTGACCGACGTGCGCCGGCGGTCGACGCGCTCGAGCAGCTCGACCGTCCGCTCGGTGTACCAGCCGTTCGTGCTGTAGTTGACGTGGCTTCGCGGCGAGAGCCGTCGCACGCGCTCGTCGTGCTCGAGCAGGTTGCCGATCATGAACGGCTCGCCGCCGGTCAGCGCGATCGCGCGCGCGTTGCGCACCGGCTTCGTGCCGACGACGCCGGCGAACCGGTCGAGCACCATGACGCGGCTCGGCAGCTCCTCCCAGATGCCGCACATGATGCAGCGCAGGTTGCAGAGGTTGGTGAGCTCGATCATGACGAGCTCGAGGCGGGAGAGCGTCAGCACGCTTCCCCCGGTGGCGGGGTCGTTCCGGTTCGGAGTCACGCCATG
>VGTK01000309.1 GCA_016874715.1 Deltaproteobacteria bacterium
GATGGCGTGCGCGCCGACGCGGCGCGGGGAGCGTGGGTGGCGCATGGTCGACGACCTACACGCCGGCGTGCCGCGGCTGCAAGCCGTGCCGCCGCGCGGATCTCGCTGCGCGCGGCGCTCCGGGCGCGTCAGCGCCCGAGCACCGTGAAGTCGTCGCAGAGGAAGAACGAGAGGGGCTTCCCGTCGGGGGCGAAGCCGACCTTCACGCAGCGCACGTTGTCGAAATCGTCGTACATGACGACGCCGGCGAACGGGCTCGAGCGGGTGAGGCACGCGCAGACGTGGCGCGGCTTGAAGTGCCCAGACGCCGTGTCCGAGATGCGCGGGATCCTCGCGAGCATGCGGTCGTAGACCTGCTTCGGGGAATTCGCTTGCGCGCTGCCGGCGGTGGTCACGATCGCCAGCGCGAGCAGGCGCGCGACCAAGTGTCCTCGGCGCGGAGCCGGTGGGCCGTGTTTCTTCGGTCGACGTTCGAGCATCGCTCTCTCCCGGGTTCGCCGCGACCTCCACCACGGCGCGTGTGCCGGTAGAGGACGAACAGGTGGTCGCCGCCGATTGCGCGCCCACCGGTGACGACGCTGCCGCGGAGATTTCGCTTTCCTGGGAACGGGCGCCCGCCCGGCGACCTCGAGAGCGCCGCGAAGGGACTTGTCGTCCTGGCACGCCGTGTGCGTGAAGCCCGACCGGAGGATCCTGCGATGGGCAAGCGCGTCCTGATCGTCGGCGGCGTCGCCGGTGGAGCATCCTGCGCGGCACGGCTGCGCCGCCTCGACGAGAGCGCGGAGATCGTCGTCTTCGACCGCGGACCCTACGCCTCGTTCGCGAACTGCGGCCTGCCCTACTTCGTCGGCGACGTGATCACCGACCAGAAGAAGCTCGTCGTCGCCTCGTCGGAGCTGTTTCGCGACCGCTTCGACATCGAGATCCGCACCCGTCACGAGGTGCTCGCCGTCGACCGCGTGCGGCGGACGATCCGCGTGCGCGACCTCGAGGCCGGCACCGACCGCGACGAGGCCTACGACGCGCTCGTGCTCTCACCGGGCGCGGCGCCGATCCGGCCGCCGCTGCCCGGCATCGACCTGCCGGGCATCTTCGCGGTGCGCACGATCCCCGACAGCGTGCGCATCCGGAAGTGGATCGAGGATCGCGCGCCGAAGCAGGCGGTGGTCGTCGGCGGCGGCTTCATCGGGCTCGAGATGGCGGAGAACCTCGCGCACCGCGGCATCGCGGTCACCGTGCTCGAGAAGCTGCCGCAGGTCATGCCGCCGCTCGACCCCGAGGTCGGGCAGGTGGTCGCCGAGCACCTGCGGGCGCACGGCGTCGCGCTGCATCTGGGCGACGGGCTCGCGAGCTTCGCGTCCGCGGACGGCGGCGGGCTCGCGGTCGTCACCGAGTCGGGCGCCCGGCTGCCGGCGGACCTCGTGATCCTGTCGATCGGCGTGCGTCCCGAGACACAGCTCGCGCACGATGCCGGACTGCCCCTCGGCCAGCGCGGCGGCATCGCCGTAGACGCCGAGATGCGCACCGCCGATCCGCACGTCTGGGCGGTGGGCGACGCGGTCGAGGTGCGTGACGTGCTGACCGGCCAGGAGCTGATCGTGCCGCTCGCCGGTCCGGCGAACCGGCAGGGACGCCTCGCCGCGGAGTCGATCGCGGGACGCGGACGCCCGTTCCGCGGCGTACAGGCGACCGCGGTGGTCGGCGTCTTCGGCCTCACCGTCGCGTGCACCGGTGCCAGCGAGAAGGGGCTCCGCCGCGCGGGCGTCGCGGCCTTCGAGCGCGTGTACCTGCACCCCGGGCAGCACGCGGGCTACTACCCGGGGGCGAAGCCCATCCAGCTGAAGCTGATCTTCGGCGTGCCCGACGGACGCGTGCTCGGCGCGCAGGCGGTGGGGCTCGAGGGCGTCGAGAAGCGCATCGACGTGATCGCGATGGCGATCCAGATGGGTGCCACGGTACGCGACCTCGCCGAGGCCGAGCTGTGCTACGCGCCGCAGTTCGGCGCCGCGAAGGACCCGGTGAACCTCGCCGGCATGATCGCCGTCAATCACCTCGACGGCCTGATGCCGCTCGCCTACTGGGACGCCCTCGCCGGCGCGCAGCTGCTCGACGTGCGCGAGCCGGACGAGTTCGCGGCGGGTCACGTCGCCGGCGCGATCAACGTGCCGCTGTCGCAGCTGCGTGCGCGGTTCGCGGAGCTGCCGCGCGACCGGCGGCTCGCGGTGTACTGCGCCGCGGGGCAGCGTGGCTACTACGCGACGCGCTTCCTGCTGCAGAAGGGCTACGACGCGGCCAACCTGTCGGGCGGCTACACCACGTACCGCGCGCTGCACGAGGTCGGGCTCGCGCCGGTGTGATCGGCGCGAGCCGCGCCGCCGCGCGGTGCGACGGCGCTCACTGCGACGCCCAGTAGACGAGGTTCGCGAACACCGAATCGCTGACGCGCGTGCCGCTGTTCGATCCGGGATACGGCTCGGTGCCGATGCCGTAGGCGTGGATGCCGAACGCGCAGGTCTGGCAGGTGTTCGACAGCTTGCCGTAGACCGGGCTGCCGCTCTGCCCGCCGTAGGTGTCGATCTTGTAGTACAGCTTCTGCGCTTCGACTCCCTTGATGTCGCGACGCGTGCCCCACATGGTCCCCGCCGGCTTGTCCCCGGGATAGCCAAAGATGCGCACGTTCTTCTTGACGACGTTCTCGTCGAGCTTGACGCCGTAGCCGAGCCAGCCGACGGTGTTGCCGAGCGCAGTGTCGAGCTTGATCGCACCGTAGTCGTAACGGTGGTCACCGTTCGCGGTCCACCCGGAGGTCGCGAAGATGTACGTCGCGTAGGCCAGACCGTACGGCGCGGTGCCGCCGTTGCGCCCGGGGTACGCCACGATTCCCGTCGCCCAGCCGCCCCAATCCGCGTTGTAGACGCAGTGCCCCGCCGTCGCGAGCGTGTCGGCGTCCATGAAGAAACCGGTGCAGATCCCGGTACCGGTCGGGAAGTACGCGATCAGCGAGACGATCGCCCGGTAGGGGAACACCGTGGTGTCGGTGACCTGACGGCGCTCGTCCGTGTCGATCACCGATTCGGTGCGCGCGAGCGCGGTCGGAATCGCGATCAGGTTGCCGTCGTAGTCGATCTCCAGCGGCACCGCCTCGGGATGCGGCGGGACGACGGTCGGCCGCACGCTCTCGGGCAGGACTCCGGTGCCGCGAAACGGCGGCGACGACAGGGCGGACACCGGGGCTGCGGGGAACACGCGTCCGTCACTCGACACGATGGTGCCCGGGTCGAGGGGGACCGCCTCGGCAGCAGCCGACGCGCGCGTGAGCGGACCGGCGATGCTGGCGAGCAGGAGAGAGGACGCGAGCACGGCGGCGGCACCGCGGGCTCGGCGGGACAGGACTGAATGAGGCATGTGTCGCTCGAGGAGTCGGGGCTTCTCGTACCGCATCACGACGACGGCGGACATCCGCAATCTCGCGTATTTCGGGGTCGCCGAGCCGGCACACCACGGCCACCGCGCGTCCGACATGGCGAACCGGTTCCCGGGGCCGCCCGGACACCGACCACGAGACCACGACGCACAGCCTTGACTCCCCTCGTGGCGAGCCCCATGCTCGCCCGCAATGCTCCGGCGCATCCCCACCCTGCTGCTCGCAGCACTCGTGATCGTCACGAGCGTCGCGCTGGGCACCTGCCCGGTGGGCCGCTGCGCGTCGATGCAGGCCGACGCCGCGCCCCGCGCCGCGGCGCCCGAACCGCAGCACCACGATCACGCGGCGATGGAGCACGCGGGCCACGGCGCCCGGCACGCGATGGCGCACGGAAGCCACGGAGCGCACGCGATGCCGCACGCCGAAGGCGGCGCGCGGCACGCGATGCACGCGCCGGCGGCAGACGCGCACGACTGCTGCGCCGGCGACGGGATCGGCGCACCGCCGTGCTGCCCGGACGCGATGCAGCTCGCGGAGCACGCGGCGCCCGCGTCCGTCGGGCGCGCGAGCGCCGGCGTGGCACTCGTGGCGACGCAGCCCGTCCCGGCGAGCCTCGCGTCGTTCCCGACCGCGACCGCGGATCCGCCGCGGGTCGCTCCGCCGGGCGCACCGCCCGGCACCCTGATCGCGCAGCACACCTCGATCCTCGTCTGAGCCGCTTCGCCGCCCGGCGAAGTCTGGTTCGACAGCTGTCGGCCGTCGTGCGTCCAGCGCCCGGCGTCCGGCCGGAGGAGCGATGCTGCGACGTCGATCGATCGTCATCACCGCGCTGCTGCTCGAAGGCTGCTCCCTCGCGACGCGCGAGGCGGCCGACGAGCGACGGCGCATGGAAGCCGCGGGGACCGTCTACGAAAGCCCCGAGGAAAGGCCGTCCCCATACCTGCCACCCGAAGCGGGTTGGCGGGACGTGCTGCGCCACGCGTTCCTGCACAACGGCGAGCTCGAAGCGGCGTACTTCGCGTGGCGGGCGGCGGTCGAGCGCATCGACGTCGCGGCCGGCTACCCGAACACCAACGTCTCGGTCGGCTTCGAGTACCTGTTCTCGGGCGGCAACCTGACCGGCTGGGACCGGACGTCGCTGTCGGTCGGCTTCGACCCGATGCAGAACCTGTCGTTCCCGACCAAGGTCTACGCCGCGGGCCTGGTCGCGACCGAGGACGCACGCGCCGCCGGCGAGCGCTTCGCCGCCGCCAGGTTCGCGCTGCGGCGCAAGGTGCTGTCGGCGTGGCTGGACTACGCGCTGCTCGCCGAGCGCATCCGCGTGCAGCGCGAGCAGATCACCCTGCTCACCGTCGGCGCCGAGAGCGCCGCGGCGCGCGTGCGCGGCGGACGCCCGCAGGACGAGCTGCTGATGGCCGACGTCGAGCACGGGCACGGCGAGCACATGCTGCTCGACCTCGAGGCGGCGCTGCCGGCGGCGCGCGCGCGCCTGAACGCGCTCATCGGCCGCTCGGCGGACGCGCCGCTCGATCCGCCGACGCTGCCCG
>VGTK01000310.1 GCA_016874715.1 Deltaproteobacteria bacterium
ACGACGGTGCGCGCGCCGACGGTGTCGTAGTACCAGGACAGACCCTGCGTCGGGTCGATGTCCGGGAACTGCACGCTGAGCGCCTCGGCGACGGTCGCGGCCTCGAGAATCTGCGCGCCGTCGTACGTGCCGGCGCCGGCCCAGGCGGCGAGGAAGCGCGCCAGATCGTCGGCGCTCGAGCGCAGCTGGCCGTCGGGATAGTCGGGGTAGCCGAACAGCCCCCACTCGTAGAGCTCGCCGCCGACGGATTCATACGGCATGGCGACGTCGCGGGGCGCGAAGTCCGCCAGGTGCCAGCCGGTGTCGGCCATCGACAGCGGCGCGAAGATGCGCGCGTCGCAGTGGTCGTCGAGACGCGTACCGGTCGCCGCCTCGACGAGGTAGCCGAGCAGCGCCGTCGCCAGATTCGAGTAGAGGTAGTGCGTGCCGGGCGGCGACGCGGTGAAGTTCTTCGTCGCGTCGTAACAAGCCCCGCCCGGCGTGAAGTAGCCGACCATGAAGTCGCGCAGCGCGATCGGCGAGTCGCCGTACTTTGGTACGCGTTCGGCGAACCGCGTGGCTGACATTGGCGCCCGCGGCCCGTAAACCGACGCGCCCGTACTGTGCGGGCGCGTTAGCGGAGTCGAGCCGCGCTCGCGACGTCCGATAAGAGGGCATATGTACAAATCGCGGCTTTGTGCTTCCTCGCCGCAGGACATCGACGTCGAGCACCGAGGCACCAGCAAGAGCGCCGTCAGCCGTCGCTTCGTGGCGATGACCCAGGCGCGTCTCGACGAGGTTCGCCAGGCCGACCTGTCGGGCTTCGACCTCGCCGTTCTGATGGTCGACGGGCTGCACATCGACAAGCACGTCGTCCTCGTAGCGCTCGGCATCGATGGTGAGGGACGCAAGCGTGTGCTCGGCTTCCACGAGGGTGCCACCGAGAACGCCCGCGCCTGCAAGGAGCTGCTCGGCAACCTGCAGGAGCGCGGCTTGCCGATGGACCGCTCGACCCTCGTCGTCATCGACGGCAGCAAGGCCCTGCGCAAGGCGATCGGCGACGTCTTCGGTGACCGCGCCGTGGTGCAGCGGTGTCAGGTGCACAAGCGACGGAACGTCCTCGACCACCTCCCCGAGTCGAAGAAGGAGCGAATCGGTCTGGCGATGAATCAGGCCTATCGCTCGTCGTCGGCGTCGACGGCGCGGAAGCTGCTGCTGAACATCGCGCGAAGCCTCGAGAAGGAACACCCGTTGGCGGCCGCGTCGCTGCGGGAGGGCCTCGACGAGACGCTCACCGTGAAAGGCTTCCGGCTGCCGGCCGCGCTGTCGCGCAGCCTCTCGACGACGAACCCCATCGAGAACATCCAGGGTGGCATCCGTCGGGTCTGCCACCGGGTCACACGCTGGCGCGGTGGAGCGATGGTGCTTCGGTGGGGCGGCGCCGCTCTCACCGAGCACAGCCGAGGGTTCCGTCGAATGAAAGGTCACGTTGGAATGCCCCGATTGCTGCAGATTCTGAGGCCCCGAGACGCGACCGGCGGCGTTGCCCGGAAGGCCGCAAACGGCTAGAAATCCCACAGGTCGCCGCTTCGAATTTCAACAGAGAGCGGGACAAGCCCGGTGGGAGACCCGCTCGCCGGCTTGTTGGCTTTCACGGCCACGCTTGCACCTGCGATGGCTTTGGGCTGCGCTTTGGGCCCCGTTGCGGGATACACACCGGGCGTGTATCGCTCGCCATGCCATCGGTCTCGAGCAAGGATCTCATCCGGGAACTCCATGCCGATGGCTGGGAGAAGGTCGCGCAGCGCGGGCGCCACATCCAGTTCAAGCATGATTAATCTGTGCTTGAAATCTTCGAGGTCCGCCAGCTCGCCGGAGCTTCGCGCCTGTCCCCCGAAAACAGCCTGCCGCCAAGCGGCCCAAGCACTTCGTCAGAGACACGAATTACAGCAACGGGAGCATTCGAGGACCACAGCTCTTCGAACGCGCTGTGAAATCGTTGCGCAAACGGTGCGTCTTCTGCCACAAGTCTGCGCGCCAACCACTTTCCCTCCCCTGACCAACATTTCCGCGAGCGCAGAAACAGGTCCGCGATTGCCGTGTGTAGCCTAACGCCAATCGATGTCATTTCTTCGCGCTTCGGATCGCCTGCAAGGTCGTCGATCAAGTCGGTGATCGCGTAGCGTCGATTGGTGACTTCAGAATCGGAGAGCTGAGCGGGTCCGCCCGCAATGACTGATGCAGCCGCGTCCTTCGCAGCGGTGCTCAGCGGCGTTGCGGCGGGAAGGACCACGCCTTCTGTTACCATCTGAGCCAGCGTACAGGTTCCGTCTGGGCGATCGACGCTTTGAAAGAAGTATTCGAGGGTCTCTGCGTCGTGAATGAAAGCCTCAACAGGTAGGTTTTCGAATACAAACGACTCGCGAACCGCGCACTCGACATGTGGAAAGAGCACAACGAGGTCCAGATCCGATGTGCTTGTTGAATCACCGCGAATGAAAGAACCCGCAGCGATAACCGAGTCCGCCCCGGGATAGCGCGAAGTTCGGATCTTGTTCGCGAGGATCTGGACGTTCACTGCATCCCTTTGCGTCTTGCGCGTCGGAACAACGCTTCTCTAGCGGCGCACAACGGTTAGCTTGTGCGACGGCCGGGAGGGCTGGGCCGCCCTTTGCTGCCAGCCCGGAGGCCGTGGGTCAAGGGTCCTCGCGCAGCGAGGTCCCTTGACCGCTTTGCGCACAAGCTTTGTTCACCGCACGCTTGTGCCACCGCGCTTCTCACTCGGTCTCGAAATAGTCAGAGTCAATGCGCTTGAGCACAAAAGTCTTCTGCGCGGCTACGCCCACATCATGATCGATCATGAGCTGGGCGAGGTTCTTGCCGTCGATGAGGACGATCTTCTTCTCGATTCTCGTAATGTACTCGCGTGCCTCAGCCGTGAAGGTCGAGGTCGTGATCAGGACGCCCTTCCGGGCGCGGTATCCCTCAAGGCTGCCAGCAAAGGATTGAATGGTCGGCCGACCCACGGAGCCTTGCCACCTCTTGGCCTGAAGATAAATGACGTCGAGACCGAGACGATCCTCCTTGATGATGCCATCAATTCGTACAAATCGCGGCTTTGTGCTTCCTCGCCGCCCGGCGCTACGAGGACGCATTCCGCGAGCGGATCCCCCGGGTCGCGCGCAGAATGCCGATCGCCTTGCCGAGAATCAGTCTTCGCGGCCGAGCCAGCCGTCGAGCCGCGCTGCCTGAGCGACGCCGGAACCTTCATGAGCTCCGCGATCGCGTGTACGCTGCCGCCTTCACATGAAGGGGGCCCGTGATGGATCTCGTTGCGCTGGTGGTGCTGCTCGTCGTCCTCGTCGTGACGGCCTGGGCCTGGCGGCAGGCACCCGGTCGCAAGGCCGCCGACGAGTTCATGGAGATCCTGCAGAAACCCTGGGGAAAGCAGGTGGTCCTCGACTTCCTGGGGCTCGAGGCAATCCTGGCACTTTGGATGCTGAGCGATGCGAGCCAGCGCGGCACCTGGGCGTCCGCGGTCGCATGCATCGTGACCATGCCCGTCCTCGGCTCGATGTCGGCCGCCGTGTACTGGCTGCTCAACCTGGCTTGAGAGCACGATCGGCCGTCCTGGAACGGCCCCGGCGGACCGGCTAGGTTCGCGCCGTGTCCCGGAAGCTCGCGATCCTCGACGACAACCAGCGGATCCTCGAGAGCCGCCTGCGGCGGCTCGCCGTCGAGCTGCCGCGGCTGGTCGAGCAACGCGTGCGGGCAGCCATGGTGATCGGCAGCGTCGCTGCCGGCCGCGCGCGCGACACCTCCGACATCGACGTCGTCCTGCTGCTGCGCGGCGGCGAGCCGGTCCGAGCCCACTATCGCTGGTGGGAGCGCGAGGTCGCTCCGGCGCTCGCCGTCGACGACCGCTTCCCGGTCCAGCCACTCTTCGTGGCCCAGACGGCGCTCCGCACCACCGAGCCGAACCTCCGGGCTGCCCTCGCCAGCGGGATTCGTCTCTGGGATCCGGAGAGGCTGTTCGATGACCAACCCGAATCTCGCGCGTGACTACTTCCGTCGCGCGGAGGCGCGTCTCAAGGCGGTCGCGCTCCTGCTCGACGAGGGGTCCTTCGCCGACGTCGTGAGCGAGAGTCAGGAAGTCGTCGAGCTCGCGCTGAAGGCGGTGCTGCGATCGTTCGGGATCGCCGTCCCCTTCCAGCACGACGTCTCCGGTGTGCTGCTCGCGAACGCCGAGCGCATCCCTGCCGACGCAGCAGCGGCCGTGCCCCGGTGGTGCGAGGTCTCGAAGCACCTCCGGCGCGACCGCGAGCTCGCGTTCTACGGCAGCGAGGACGTGACGCCGTCGGAATTCTACTCGCGCACCGACGCGGACGTGGCACTCGCAATGGCGCGCGAGATCGCGGCCAGCGCGCGGCCCTGGATCGCGTAGAACCCGCTTCGTATCCGGTCACATACCGCGGCGCCTGGATCGCCGCGCAGCGCGGGGCGGCTTGCCTGGCGCCCGATCGTAAGTGCTCGCCGGACCCCGTCTCGCGTGTCGTCGTGATCCGCGACATCGTCGCCGCGGGTGGGACCGGGGAGCGGATCAGGCCGACGCGAGATCGCGTGGCAGCGTGACGGTGCCGGGGTTGTCGATCGCGCGCCGCGTCGCCTCGGCCAGGTAGCCGGCCGGCTCGACGCCAGCGAGCTTTGCGGACTCGATCAGCGTGTAGAAGAGCGCCGCGACGCGCGTGCCGCGCTCGGACTTCGAGCCGTAGTGATTCTTGCGACCGACCGCGACGGGTCGCATGCCGCGCTCGACCAGGTTCGTGTCGATCGGGATCCGCGCGTCGTCCGCGAAGCGCACGAGGCCGTCCCACAGCGTGAGCGCGTAGCCGACTGCCTTGCCGAGACCGGAGCGCGGCAGCACCGCCTGGTTCATCAGCCACGTCCTGATCTCGTCGACGACGGGCTTGGAGC
>VGTK01000311.1 GCA_016874715.1 Deltaproteobacteria bacterium
GCCGACGCCGTCTCGTCGTCGGTCGCGCGCTCCGCGCGCGCGCGCAGCAGCTCGTACGCGGACTCGCGGTCGACCGCGTGCTCGTACTTGCCGCGCAGCGGCGACGCCTGCACGACGCGCGCGCGCTCGTCGGCCGTGATCGGGCCGACGCGGCTCATGGGCGGGCAGACGAGCGCGCGCTCGACCGGCGACGGCATGCCCTTCGCGTCGAGGAACGACAGCAGCGCCTCGCCGACGCCGAGCTCGATGATCGTCTGCTTGACGTCGAGACCGGGATTCGTGCGGAACGTCTCGGCCGCCGCCTGCACCGCCTTCTGGTCGCGCGGCGTGAACGCGCGCAGCGCGTGCTGCACCCGGTTGCCGAGCTGGCCGAGCACGACGTCGGGCAGGTCCGTCGGGTTCTGGGTGACGAACCACACGCCGACGCCCTTCGAGCGGATGAGGCGCACCACCTGCTCGATCTTGTCGCGCAGCGCGTCCGGCGCGTCGGCGAACAGCAGGTGCGCCTCGTCGAAGAAGAACACGAGCTTCGGCTTGTCGAGGTCGCCGACCTCCGGCAGCTGCTCGAAGAGCTCGGAGAGCAGCCACAGCAGGAACGCCGCGTAGACCCGCGGCGAGCGGTAGAGCTTTTCCGCCGCCAGCAGGTTCACCACGCCGCGCCCGTCCGCGACGCGCATCAGGTCGTGCACGTCGAGCGCCGGCTCGCCGAACAGACGGTCGGCGCCCTGCTCCCCGAGCTGCAGGAGCCCGCGCTGGATCGCACCGACGCTCGCCGCGGACACGCGCCCGTAGCTGGTGGTCAGCTCCTTCGCGCGCGCCGCGACGTCCTCGAGCATCGCGCGCAGGTCCTTGAGATCGAGCAGCAGCAGGCCCTCGTCGTCCGCCACCTTGAACACCAGCCTGAGGACGCCCTCCTGCGTCTCGTTCAGGTCGAGCAGGCGTCCGAGCAGCAGCGGGCCCATCTCCGACACCGTCGTGCGGACCGGCTGGCCGAGCGTGCCATCGACGTCCCACAGCGTGACCGGCGCCGCCGCGTACGCGAGCGGCGCGAGACCGAGCTCCCGGGCGCGCGCTTCGACCTTCGGATTGCCGCCACCCGCCTGGCTGATGCCGGCGAGATCGCCCTTCACGTCGGCCGCGAACACCGGCACGCCGATGCGGCTGAACGACTCGGCGAGGAGCTGCAGCGTGACGGTCTTGCCGGTGCCGGTCGCACCCGCCACCAGCCCGTGTCGGTTCGCCATGCCGGGCAGCAGGTGCAGCTCGGGGCCACCCGGACGCTTGCCGATCAGGATCGGTGGAGTCTCGCTCGCCGTGCTCATGTCACTCATTGGCCATAGATCCGCGTGCTCGCGCAAATCGCTCGGGCTCCGCGCCAGACCGCCTTGCCGCAACGGCGCGCGCCCGATAGCGAGGAGCGTTGCCGGCCCACATCGTCGCGAGCATCCGCATCACCGACCGCACCGAGTACGACAAGTACCAGGCGGGCTTCATGGACATCTTCGCGAAGTACCGCGGCGAGCTGCTCGGAGTGTCCGGTGCGCCGCAGGTCATCGAGGGGGCGTGGCCGTTCACGCGCGCCGTCCTGCTGCGCTTCCCCGACGACGCCGAGGCGCGCCGCTGGTACGAGTCGCCCGAGTACCAGAAGCTCTCGCAGCACCGCTGGAACGGCTCGACCGGCACGGTGATCGGGTTCGAGGGCTTTCCGACCACCGCCTGACCGGCCGCGCCGCCGCGGAGGCTCAGTCGCGCGCGGTCGGGTCGTCGATCACGAGCTTCCACGTGCCGTCGGGCTGCCGGCGCACCACCTGGATCGCCTTGCCGCTCGACGCCTCGGGCTTGCCGTCGGGCCCGGTGACGGTCATCGACCAGTCGTCGTAGAGCACCGCGCCGTCGCCGGCGCCGACGACGTGCTTGACGTCCATCGCGATCCTGGCGTGCGCCGCGGTCATGCCCTCGAGGAACGCGCGAATCTGGTCCGACCCTCGAAAGGTCGTGCCCTCGAAGACGAGCACGCCCTCCTTCTCGTAGAGCTCCGCGACCCCGGCCGCGTCGCCGGCGTTCACGCGTTCGGCGAACAGTCGGTCGACGTCCTCGGGTGTATGTGCCGCCATCGCTGGTCCTCCCTTTCGACTCGCTACCCTGGCCGCAGCCCGAAGCTCCGGTGGTGGTAGCGATATGCGCGTCGAAGCCGGCGTGCGCGCAGAGCGCGAGCGCCGGCACGTTGTCGGCCTCGACCTGCCGGTACAGCCGCTTCGCGCCGAGCCGCGCCGCGTGCTCGGCGAGCGCGTGCAGGAGCCGCGTCGCGACCCTGCGGCGCCGCATCTCGGGGCGCGTTCCCATGCCGAACACGCCCGCCCAGCCGCGCTCGGCGACGACGAAGCCCGTACCGGTCACCTCGCCGTGCGCGGCGAGCACCGCAGCGACGGCGCCGCGCGGTCCGATGCGCACCAGCAGCTCGCCGTACGACAGGACGCGCCGGCGCGCGCCGCGCTCGTCGCCGTGCCCCGCCGCGGCCGCCTCGAGCCACGCCGCGTCGGGGCGCTCCTCGAGCTCCGCCCGAAGTGAGCCGCTCGCGGCGTCCGCCGTCGCGCGCAGGACGTCGGCGACGCGCGCCACCTGCACCAGCACGGGGGCTTCGACCTCGTAGCCACGCGCCGCGAGCTGTCGCTCGAGCTCCGGCGGCTGGGTGACCGGCCCGAGCTGGAAGCGCGCCGGCAGCGCGCGCCGCCGGTAGAACTCCTCGGCGACCCGGATGCGCGCGTCGAGGCCGCGGGCGTCGCCGCGGATCGCGAGCACGGAGTTGCAGCGGCGGAACGGCGCCTCGGGCCAGGCGCGCAGCAGCCAGCCGTCGACGAGCTGTACCGTCGTCGCCGCGACCGCGTTCGCCGCGAGCTCCTCGACGAGGAGGCAGGTCGAGCGCGGCAGCTCGACCGTCAGGGCTCCGCGGGCGCCGGCGCGACCGGCACGAGCATGCGCAGCACCCGCTCGTCGCCGACCATCACGACCTCGAGGTTCGTGTAGTCGCCGACGGGCAGGACCAGGCCGCCGACGGACATCCCGGCGCGCAACGTGGTCGATGCGAGCGCGCGATCCTCGAAGCCGGCGACATCCGGCGGCTGGTCCTGGAAGCCGCGGAACACCCCGCCGATGGCCCCCACCGCCGCGCCGACCAGGCCTCCCGTTCCGCCACCGGTGACCGCGCCGGTCGCGGCCCCACGCATTCCGCCCTCCGCGGCGCCTTACGCCGACGAGCGCGCGGCGCTCGGCAGGCCCGCCGATCCCGCGAGCCGCGCCGCCTCGGCCGAGCCGAGCGGCGCCGTGCGCTGCGGCGACACGCCGCCGGCCTCGGCGAGGCGACCGAACACCTGCTTGCGGTCGAGCGCGAGGGGCACCTCGTGCTCGCTGCTGATCGCGACCTCGATCGCCGTCACCTCGCCGCTCGGCGGGAGAGCGCGCGCGACGATCGCGACGGTTCCGGGCGGTGCGGCCGGCAGCCTGAGCGGGGCCGGTGGCCTGGCGGCGGAGCAGCCGGCAACGACCAGGCCTGCGAGCAGGAGCCACCGCGCGTGTCGCATCAGATCACACGCTCCGCGCGCAGCCGGGCGCGCTCCTTCGCGCCGATCCCGAGCAGGCGCCCGTACACCTCGTCGTTGTGCTCGCCGAGCCGCGGCGCACCGCTGCGGATGCGCCCCGGCGTGCGGGACAGGCGCGGGTAGACGCCCTGCATGCGCACCGGTCCGATGATCTGGTCGCGCACGACGGCGAGATCGCCGCGCGCCGCGACGTGCGGGTCGGCACAGATGTCGGCGACGGTGTAGGTGCGCGCGAACGGCACGCCGCCCGCGAGCGCGCGCCGCTCGATCTCGGCCGCGTCGTGACGCTTCACCCACGCGGCGACGATGCCGTTGATCGCGTCGCTGTTCTCGACGCGCTTCTCGAGCGTCGCGAAGCGCACATCCTCGAGCAGATCCGGGCGACCGATCAGCTTCGCGAGCCGCGGAAAGAGCGCGTCGCCTGCGGCGATCACCGACACGTACTCGCCGTCCCTGGTCTCCCAGTTGTCGAGCGGTGCCGAGTTCGCGAGGCGATTGCCCTCGCGACCGCGCACGATGCCGAGCCGGTCGTACGAGGCGACGGTGTGCTCGAGAATGCGCAGGATCGACGCGTAGAGTGCCAGGTCGAGCTCCTGCCCCCGTCCGCTGCCGGCGCGCGCCGCCGCGCCACGCCGGCCCGTCGCGCGCTGCGTCGCTCGCCCGGCGCCGGCGCGGCGGTCGCGCTCGTAGAGCGCCATCACGATGCCGAGCGCGTTGAAGATCCCCGTCAGGTAGTCGGACACGATGATGCCAGGGCGCACCGGGGGGCGGTCCTTGTAGCCGGTGAGGTGCAGCAGCCCGCCCATCGCGATGCCGTTGCGGTCGAGGCCGGGGCGGTCACGGTACGGGCCACTCTGACCGTAGACGCTGACGCGCGACACGACGAGCTCCGGGTTGACCTTCCGCAGCAGGTCAGGCCCGACGTTCCAGCCTTCGAGCGTGCCGGGCTGGAAGTTCTCGAGCAGCACGTCCGATGCGGCCGCGAGCCGCTTCAGCAGCTCCTGCCCGGCGGGCTTGCGGAGGTCGAGCGTGATCGACTTCTTGTTTCGCCCCTCGACCGCCCACCACAGCGAGTAGCCGTCCTCGAACGGGCCGATCGTGCGCATGAAGTCGCCGACGCCGGGCTGCTCGACCTTGATGACCTCGGCGCCGAAGTCGGCGAGCAACGTCGCCGCGAACGGGGCCGCGATGCGCGTGCCGAGGTCGAGGACGCGGATGCCGTCGAGCGGCGGCGCGACGGCCTGCGTCCGCGCTCGCGCCGCCGCG
>VGTK01000312.1 GCA_016874715.1 Deltaproteobacteria bacterium
CGCCGCCCTCGATCGCGCCATCAAGCACAACACTCTTGACCGTCAGCAGAAAGCCGCGTAGGAACCGTCAACCCGCGAGACCGCCGCTTCGATCACGCGAAGATCAACAGCGTACGGGACATCCCCCCAATCACGCCGTCCTCAAGTCTGGCGACCTGTTCGAGATCATCCTGGTGCAGATGAAGGGCGGTGGCGCTCGGACGCCGAGTCCACCCGAGGTTGCCCGGTTGCGTGCTGTCGCTAGGCGGTATCACGCGACAAAGATAGTCCTCTTCGAGTGGAGGCGTGGCCATCGAAAACCCTGCCAGTTCTCCGCGTGGAGCCGGGGCAGATGGAATCCCGTCAAGAAACCGGCAGATATCTTCGGGTGATGGTTGTACCGCAGCTTGCCGTGAGGGGCCGACTACCGATCAGGGGCCGAAGCTTGCTGGACGGGTCGTGGCGGTCAGGGTGCGCATTGTTCCGCTCGTCACAGTGCCGCGACGCATCGGTCGTCGTCGGGGCCGAGTAGGTTCCGATCAATCGCGCAGTCGCGCTCGCGCGTTGGCACAGCGAAGCCGATCTTGTCGATAATCTGAGTCTGACAACTTGCTGATCGCCTGCGGGGCCGACGTAGGGCTGTTCACGGAGGAACGCAGAACGCATAGCGGGTCCCCTTCGGCGATGGGTATTCGGACGCGATCGATCGCAAGCCCATCCGGAGCGTCGGGCCCTTATTGAAGATCACTTGCGAGACCGCATGACGTCAGTGTCGTAGACGGACTGGAGACGGGAGGGGCGCGGTGAGTAAACTTGTCCAAGAAGCCAAGGAAAAGCTTTGTTCAGTGGCCCAGCGAGCAGGGTTTCGCGACCCCGTAACGGGCTTGGTCCCGAAGTGCGAGGTGCAGCTCAGCGCAACCCTAGCCTTGTACCACCAACTGGGACTTGTCGACTGGGGGCAGGTGTTGTTGGAGGAGCCCGATGGTTCGCTGGGACATCGCGCCTCGCAAGCAATCCCCACTGACTCGGTTGTCGCGACGGAATTCCCATTGGCAACCGCGGATCAGGGACAGGTGGAGATCTGGGGCGGCATGCCAGCAGACGTGCTGTTCTTGTCGCGCGACGGCGCCCGCGTGGCTCTCTTGGAGAGCAAGATCGGAAGCGGTTTCACGTACGGTGCCGATCCAGAGAAAGGACAAGTCGGTCGCCAGATCGACTTTCTCCGATCCACGCGGCCGAGCGCGAAGTCGTACATTTTGCTGACGTCAGGGCGTCTTCTTGATCGAGGTTGGTACAGAAATGAGTTGGCGGCTTCCGCTCAGTATGGCCGGCGGGAATCGGTGGGCGTTTACCTGATGCGTTGGGAGAGCGTCATGACGGTGGTGACGCCACTTAGCGCCGAGCGGTAGTCGCGAACCGACAGTGGTGAGCGTCCTCCGGTGGCCTCGACGGACGCACACCGTCGAGACCGCGTTGGGATGCCGCGCAGGAATAAACTCGCCGAGCCCGCCTGTCCCGGCAGCACGTGACAAGAGGGCCTCGCTGTCCACGAGAATCGCGATGGTGAGTGGTCCGCCGAGGGCGCCGAGTTGGCGAGTGAACCTCCCCCGTCTTGATGGACACCCGAGAAGGCGCGACAACGCGCCAGGAGTGATCCATGCGGAAGCGGAAGAGGCGGGCGTTCACGGCGGAGTTCAAGCAGGAGGCGGTGCGGCTTTGTGAGATCGGCGACCGCAGCATCGCGCAGGTGGCGAAGGATCTGGATTTGACCGAGACGGCGCTGCGCGACTGGGTGAAGCGCGCCGAGATCGACGCGGGCAAGGGGCCGGTCGGAGCGCTCACGACGGCGGAGCGCGAGGAGCTGACGCGTCTGCGGCGCGAGAACAAGCGGCTGCAGATGGAGCGTGAAATCCTAAAAAAAGCGGCGGCCTTCTTCGCGAAGGAGAACACGTGAGGTTCGTGTTCATCCATGCGGAGAGGGCGCGGTACCCGGTGCGCGTGCTTTGCTCGGTGCTCGATGTGTCGCGGAGCGGCTACTACGCGTGGATCGACCGTCCGGAGACGACGCGTGCGGTCAGGGACGAACAGCTCGTCGTCGAGATCGTGGCCGCGCACAAGCGCAGCCGCGCGACCTACGGCAGCCCGCGTGTGCACTCGGAGCTGCGCGCCAGAGGCATCCGCGTCGGCCGCAAGCGGATCGAGCGGTTGATGCGTGAGCGCGGCATCCAGGCGCGGCGCAAGCGCCGTTTCCGGCGCACGACCGACTCGAAGCACGCGCATCCGATCGCGCCCAACGTGCTCGGCCGGAACTTCGCGGTGAAGTCTGCGAACGCGGTCTGGGTCACCGATGTGACGTGCATCTGGACGGCTGAGGGCTGGACGTTCCTTGCCGTGATGCTCGACCTGTTCGCGCGGCGAGTCGTGGGCTGGGCCGCGAGCGAAACGAACGACACGGCGCTCGCCCTTGCCACTCTCGGCCATGCTCTTCGTGACCGGAACCCCGGTCCCGGGCTCATTCACCACTCCGACAGGGGCACTCCCTACGCGAGCGGGGAGTACCGGAAAGCACTCGCGGAGCGAGGCATCGTCGCAAGCATGAGCCGCAAGGGCGATTGCTGGGACAACGCCGTCGCCGAGAGCTTCTTCGCGACGATCAAGGCCGAGCTGATCGAGCACGAGGCGTACGCGACGCACGACGCGGCGGTGGCGTCGATTGCCGAGTACATCGAGCGCTTCTACAACCCGCAGCGGCGGCATTCGCATCTCGGTCAAGTCAGCCCGATCGAGTTCGAGCTGAAGGCGAAGGTGGCGGCGCTGGCAGCATAGTCAAGCTGTCCATCAGAGCGGGGGAAGATCCGAGCCGCACGAGGGCTTCGGCGCGCACCGCCGGCACAAGCGCGACTGCGTGATGGGCCTCAACACTGGGCTCGAGCAACTCGTGGAGCATCGTCGCGCCCGCCCGCTCGACGAGCCTCGAGGCGATCGCGTCGGCGTACGTCCGGGCGAGTTCGGGTGCCCGCCCCTGACGCAGCACGAGCGCCGCAGTCGCCCGCGACGCCCGTGCCGCGTCAGACTATCGGCTCTCCGTCGCCGACGTAAAAGGACTCAGTCATGTGAGGCGTTGCGTACCGCACGGACGTGGAAAGACGCGGTCATGTCGTACGTGCTCCGGTCGCCGTCGGAGAAGGTCACGGCGTACGTATGCGTTCAGCGAAGCGCGTGGCTGACACCACGCCGGAGTCCCGCTACTTCTCGTCGGGATGGGCGTCGAGATCGAGGATGGCGGTGCGGAAGGGATTCGCGGCGAGCCGTACTGTGCGGGCGCGTTAGCAGAGTCGAGCCACGCTCGCGACGTCCGATAAGAGGGCATCTGTACAAATCGCGGCTTTGTGCGTCCTCGCCGCCGATGGCGGGCGGGGACGCGATCTTCCAGGAGCTCGTGCCGGGCACGCGAGGCCAGCCGCACACCACCATCGTCGGCGGCGGGCACTTCCTGCAGGAGGACTGCGGCGAGGAGCTCGCGCGTGTGGTGGCCGACTTCATCCAGCGCACCGGCTGACGCTCAGATCCACACGAGCCCGACGAGGCAGCCCAGGCCGACGATGAACACGAGCGAGCGCAGCACGTCGAGGTCGAGGGCGTAGAGGACCGGGTGCAGCAGCCGCGTGGCCACGAACACCTGTGCGAGGCGCGCGGCGCGGGCCGGGTCCTGGCCCCCGAGCTGTGCGATGACCATGGCTGCCGTGAAGACCGCGAGCGCCTCCCAGGCATTGGCTTGCGCGGCCATGATGCGGGCCCCGGCACCGGTCAGCTGCGCAGCTTGCTGGCGCGGGTGCTTGTTGTCGATGCGTCCGAACTGCCGCATCCGGAAGTAGCCGCCGGTCCAGGCGCACAGGTAGGGGAGCAGGGCGACGATGGCGAGGCAGGCAAGGGGAGTCGTCATGGCTGGGCTCTGTAGTGCGCGGTGGGGCAGGTGGTCAACGCGCGGGCGCCCGCCGGCCCCGGCCCGTGGCGACGCCGAGCGATGAGCCAGCGGCCGCAGCGGTTCGTGCTGGTCGGCCGCGACGGGGTACGCGCCGA
Source organism: Deltaproteobacteria bacterium (assembly GCA_016874715.1). Lineage (GTDB taxonomy): Bacteria > Desulfobacterota > Binatia > UBA12015 > UBA12015 > VGTK01. Next base: position 4,060 of record VGTK01000312.1, read on the forward strand.
GTTGGCCGACTTCGGCGCGACGCTGGTTGCGCTGCACCTCCCCGATCGCGCCGGGCATCTGGCCGACGTGGTGCTGGGCTTCGACGACCTCGCGTCCTACGGCGCGGTGGACAACCCCTGGTTCGGTGCCGCCGTCGGTCGCGTGGCGAACCGGATCACCGACGGACGCTTCACGCTCGATGGCTCTACCTACCAGCTCCCGTGCAACGACGGGCGGCATCATCTCCACGGCGGGGTCCGCGGTCTCTCGCGTCGGGCCTGGCGCGTCAGCACGCAGACGCCGCACGCGGTCGGCTTCATGACCGCGAGCGCCGATGGGGACGAGGGGTATCCGGGCACGATCGAGGTAGGGGTCACCTACACGCTCGACGGAGAGGCGCTCACCCTCGAGTACGTCGCCACCACCGACCGGCCGACTCCGATCAACCTCTCGAACCACACCTATTGGAATCTTGCCGGACACGCCGCCGGCCCGGTCCTCGACCACGAGCTCTGGGTGGATGCCGAGGCGTTCACGCCGACCGACGCTACTGTGCGGGCGCGTTAGCGGAGTCGAGCCACGCTCGCGACGTCCGATAAGAGGGCATATGTACAAATCGCGGCTTTGTGCTTCCTCGCCGCCTCACGACGCGCCGCACGGGAATCCCGTCCACCTCTTCGTCCGCGGTCTCCCCGTCCTGCCGCTGCGGATCGAGCGCCCGCGCGAAGACGGCGACCGCGTGTCCCCGGGCCGCCAGGGCCTCCGCCT
>VGTK01000313.1 GCA_016874715.1 Deltaproteobacteria bacterium
AGGCGCGCGACGACCGCGAGCGTGCGCTGGGGATCGCCGACGCCGAGGCGCGCCCGGGGCGCGCCGGCATCGTGGCGATGATCGTGGACGGGGTGGTGAAAGGAGCCGCCTTCGCGGCGCTGTCCGGCGGCACGCTCGCGCTCGCCGTCGTGCTCGCGGTGGTGCTCGGCCGCTGGGCGATGGCGGTGCACGCCTACGGCTCGATCGCGGCGCGCGACGACCTCGCCGCGACTTTCGTCAAAGGGCTGCAGTTCAACCAGTTCGCGGTCGCGAGCGTGACGGCGATGGCGGTGACGCTCGCCGCCAGCAACGCGATGGGCGTGCTGCTGCTGTTCGGCGTGGCGTCGGTGACGATCGCGTTCCGCATCGCCGTGCACGGCTGGCTCGGCGGCGTCACCCCGGCGACGATCCGTGCGGCGGGCGAGATCGCCGAGACCACGGCGCTCGCCCTGTGCGCGCTGCTGGTCCTGGTCGCCCGCGCGCTGGGCGGTTGACGTGTCCGGTCGCAACTCGTCGGGACGCTCGGTGCGGGCGACGCCGCGTTCAGGCGGCGCGGCGCGCGATGCGGAGCGGCAGCGGCGACGGCAGCAGGCTGCCGCCGCGCAGCAGGGCACGTGTCTCCTCGACCTGCGTGAGCGCACCGGCGAGCTCGTGGCGGTGGCGCTTCAGGACCCGGATCTCGAGGTCGGAGACCGCCTCCGGCCCGCGCCAGGCCAGCTCCCCGCCTCGCGTGACGAAGCGGAATCCGTAGCCCTCGAGTCGGGTCAGGAGCCGCAGCGCCGGGATCGCCGTGTGGACGCGCAGCCCGACGAAGGTGGCCCCGCGGCGCTCCAGCCCGAGCCTCTCGAGGTGGCGCACGAAGGCGATGTCGGCGATGGCCGGCAGCCCCTCCGAGGCGGCGTACAGATCGTAGCTCTCGAGCAGGCCCTTGAGCGACGTCTCCGCCCGCGGGTCGCGCAGCACGGCGAATCCGAGCCACTCTGCCATCTCGGACGGCACCCCGCGCAGCCACCCCGGGTGCCAGCCCAGGGTGCGGTCGGGGAGGGGGCGCGGTCCTTTTCCCGGCGTGCGCGGCATGGCCGGATCAAACGTGCTCGGCCCCGGGATGTCAACGTGCGATGTAGCGCGGACCGAGGTTTGCTCGCCCCGGACACGGGTGCTAGCCACGACAGACCATGAAAGAGGGCATCCACCCGAAGTACGACGCGACCCGGATCGTCTGTAGCTGCGGCAACATCGTCGAGACGCGCTCGACGAGGAGCGAGATCCACGTCGAAATCTGCTCCGCCTGCCACCCGTTCTACACCGGCAAGCAGAAGCTGATGGACGTCGCCGGCCGCGTCGACCGCTTCAACCGCCGCTACGGCAAGAAGACCGCCGCCGCTCCGACGCCCGCCGCCGAGCCTTCGCAGTCCTGACCTGCCGCGTGAGGCGAGGGGCCGCGTGACCCCTCGTTTGTCATGCTCGACAAGCTCGAGGACGTAGATAAGCGCTACCACGAACTCGAAGCGATGCTCGCCGACCCCGAGGTCCAGGGCAATCGCAAGGAGTTCGTCCGGATCAGCCGCGAGCACGCGAGCCTCGTCGAGGTGGTCGCCTGCTACCGCGACTGGAAGAAGCTCGACGCCGAGGAGGCCGGGCTCGCCGCCCTGCTCGACGACGCCGACCCCGAGATGCGGGAGATGGCGAACGCCGAGCTGCCCTCGGTCCGCACGCGCAAGGCGGGGCTGGCGGAGACGCTCAAGCTCCTGCTGATCCCGCGCGACCCGAACGACGAGCGCAACGTCATCCTCGAGATCCGCGCCGGCACCGGCGGCGAGGAGGCGAGCCTGTTCGCCGCCGATCTCTTCCGCATGTACTCGCGCTACGCCGAGTCGCGCGGCTGGCGGGTCGACGTGCTCAGCTCGAGCGGGAGCGGCCTCGGCGGATACAAGGAGATCATCTGCTCGATCGACGGCGAGGGCGCCTACAGCCGCCTCAAGTTCGAGGGTGGCGTGCACCGCGTGCAGCGCGTCCCCGCGACCGAGGCGCAGGGCCGGATCCACACATCGGCGGTCACCGTCGCCGTCATGCCGGAGGCCGACGAGGTCGAGGTCGAGATCGACGACAAGGACCTGCGCATCGACGTCTTCCGCTCTTCCGGTCCGGGCGGGCAGAGCGTCAACACCACCGACTCGGCCGTGCGGGTCACGCACCTGCCGACCGGGCTCGTCGTCAGCTGCCAGGACGAGAAGTCGCAGCACAAGAACAAGGCGAAGGCGCTCAAGATCCTCCGCGCACGGCTGCTGGAGCGTGCCGAGCAGGAGCAGGCGGCGAGCGTCGCCGCCAGCCGCAAGGCCATGGTCGGCAGCGGCGACCGCTCCGAGCGCATCCGGACCTACAACTTTCCGCAGAACCGGCTGACGGATCACCGCATCAACCTGACCCTGCACTCGCTCGACCGGGTGATCGAGGGCGATCTCGAGGCCGTGGTGGGTCCGCTGGTGACGCAGCACCAGGCGGAGGCGCTCAAGGCGGAGCGCGCTTGACGGCGCCCGCCCGTACGGTCGCCGCGGCGCTGCGCGCCGCCACCGCCCGCCTCGAGGCAGCGGGCCGCGACGGTGCGCGCCTCGACGCCGAGGTCCTGCTCTGCGCGGCTCTCGGCGTGGACCGGGTGCGGCTCACCATCGACCGTGATCGCCCGCTCGACGCCGCGGAGGAGTCCCGGCTCGAGGCGCTCCTCGCGCGCCGCGCGTCGGGCGAGCCGGTCGCGTACGTCACCGGCGAGCGCGAGTTCTGGTCCCTGCCGTTCGCCGTCGGTCCGGACGTCCTGATCCCGCGTCCCGAGACCGAGGGCGCGGTGGACGCGGCGCTCGCCGCGCTCGCGGCCCTGCGCGCCGGCCGCGGCCCGGACGAGCCGATCCGCGTGATCGACGTCGGCACGGGCAGCGGCGCCATCGTCGTGGCGCTCGCGTCGGAGGCGCGCTCGCGCGGCTGGTCGAACGTCCGATTCCTGGCGCTCGACCGTTCGCGCGCGGCGCTGCGGATCGCCCAGGGCAACGCGCGACGGCTCGTCGGGCCCGGTGTCGTTGCATTCGTGCACGGCGACCTCCTGTCCGCGCTGCGCGGCACGAGCATCGACGTGGTGGTGTCCAACCCGCCGTATCTTTCCGATGACGATCTGCGCGCGATTTCCACGGAAGTTGCGCGGGAACCCGTTGCTGCGCTGATCGGCGGTGGTAAGGATGGAGCCCAGATTCTGCACGGGCTCGTGGCCGATGCGGCGCGTGTGCTCCGCCCCGGTGGCTTCCTGGTGACCGAGATCGGCTCGACCCAGGGCGGGACGGTCGCGGCGCTCGCAAGGGATCTGGATTTCGCCGACGTTCGCGTCCTCCCCGACCTGGCCGGCCTCGACCGGGTGGTGAGCGCGCGGTGGCAGGCGTTCGGTGATGCTGGCTAGCGCGAACACGAGGCACGGTCCGGCCAAGGGGAGGGCGGATGGATGCGATTCTGATTCGGGGGGGCAGGCCGCTCACCGGTGAAGTCGAGGTCAGCGGTGCGAAGAACGCCGCCCTCCCGCTGCTGTTCGCGCCCCTCCTCACGCCGGAGACCTGCCGCCTGTCGAACGTCCCGCGCGTCGTCGACTGCCGCACCACGCAGAAGCTCCTCGGCCAGCTCGGCGTCGAGGTCGCGTGCAACGCGGACGTCGTCACCATGAAGGCCGAGACCATCACCGCCTTCGAGGCACCGTACGACCTGGTCAAGACCATGCGCGCGTCGTTTCTCGCGCTCGGACCGCTGCTCGCCCGCTTCGGCGAGGCGCGCGTGGCGACGCCCGGCGGCTGCGCGATCGGCAGCCGTCCGGTGAACCTGCACCTGCGCGGCTTCGAGCGCATGGGCGCGACCATCAGCCAGCACCACGGCTACGTCGAGGCGCGCGCGCCGCTCGATGCCCACGGACGTCCGCGTCTCCGCGGCGCGCACATCGTGCTCGAGATGCCGTCGGTCGGTGCCACCGAGAACCTGATGCTCGCGGCGTCGCTCGCCGACGGCACGACGGTCATCGACAACGCCGCGCGCGAGCCCGAGATCGTCGACCTCGCCGACGCGCTGGTGAAGATGGGCGTGGTCGTCCGTGGCGCCGGCAGCGCAACCATCGAGGTCGAGGGCCGCGAGGCGGTCGGCGGCTTCGACCACGCGGTCATCCCCGACCGCATCGAGGCCGGCACCCTGCTGATGGCGGTCGCGGCGGCGGGCGGCGACGTGTTCGTCCGCAACGCGCGCGCCGGCGACCTGACGCTCGTGCTCGAGAAGCTCGCCGAGGCGGGTGTGACGATCGAGCCGCGCGCGAACGGCATCCGCGTCGCGAGCCACCGCAATCTGAAGGCGGTGGACGTCCGCACCGCGGCGTACCCCGGCTTCCCGACGGATCTGCAGGCGCAGCTCATGGCGCTCATGTGCTTCGCCGAGGGCTCGAGCGCGATCACCGAGACCATCTTCGAGAACCGCTTCATGCACGTGCAGGAGCTGGTGCGCATGGGCGCCGACATCCGGCTCGAGGGCTCGAAGGCCGTCGTGCACGGCGGCACGCCGATGGAGGGCGCGCCCGTGATGGCGACCGACCTGCGCGCGAGCGTCTGCCTCGTGGTCGCCGCGCTGGGTGCGCAGAACACCACGAAGCTGCAGCGCGTGTACCACCTCGACCGCGGCTACGAGCGCATCGAGGAGAAGCTCGCCGGCATCGGTGCGTCGATCGAGCGCGTGCGCGAGGGGCAGGCGGAGGCGGACCCGCCGGCGGCCGAAGGGGCCGACGCGGCGCCCGCGCG
>VGTK01000314.1 GCA_016874715.1 Deltaproteobacteria bacterium
GGCCCGCGTGGCCGGCGCCGCGCGTGACGCGGCCCGCCGCGGTCGACGCCTACCGCGCGGAGCGCTTTCCCCGGCGCGCCCTCCCCGGCGCTCCCACCGAGTCACGAAGGAGCTGCGCGGTCGTTCCGATGTTCGCTTCGCTTCGCGTCGCGACGCCGCGACGCAGGTCTGCGTCTCAGTCGCCGTCGTCGTCCGCCACGCTGACCTCGATGCTCCAGGCGCTCGCGAGCCAGTCGAGCAGCTCGGACTCGCCCTGCCCCATGGTGTCCGCCAGCGCGACCTCCAGCACCGTGCCGTAGATCAGCTCGCGCGCGTCGGGCCGCCCGACGCCCTTCAGGAACTCGCGCAGCGCCGCCTCGTCGGCGAAGCGCTCGTCCGCCTCGTCGGCGATCTTGCGGTAGTGCGCGGCCCCGAGCGCCTGCACGATCTCGCCGATGCTCTCCGACTCTTCCTCGGTGACCTCGTGGTTCGACTCGCCGATGAACTGCACGAGGCCCAGCAGCGCGAGCTGCTCGTCGTGGTTCAGGTCGCGAAGCTCCATGCTCTTCCCTCTCCTTTGCCGCGCGCCGGCTCAGCGCGTGAACGCCTGCAGCTCGGTCGTGACCCGTGCCCGGTCCTCGCTGCCACCGCTCTTCAGCTTGAAGGTCTCGGTGACGACCGACTTCACGACACCGACGTCCTTCGCGTACCAGGTCTCCTCGTCGATGGTGAACGTGCCGCTCACCGGGTCGAAGGTGACCTCTTCCGCGGCACCTTCCTCGTCGTCCTCGTCGTCCTCGAGAAACTCGTTGCGCACCTCGGCGGTGCCGGTCACGTGGACCTTGACGCAGTTCGCGAACTCGCCCGCCGGCGTGCGGACGGTGTCGGTGGTGCTCACGACGGTCGATTCGATCGGCACGTGCAAGTCCGCCACTTCGAGAAAGGAAGGGCCGGCCTCGCTCTTCCACGAGCGTCCGACCTCGAGAGGCAGCGTGAGGAAGTAATCGCGCTTGCCCTCGACCGACGGCACGGCCTCCCCGGCCGACTGCGTCGCGTGGCGGTAGACACCCTTCTCGTCGGCCCCGACGAACAGGAAGTGCTCTTGCCCGTCGACCTCGATGCGCTCGCGCGCGACCGTGGCGCCGCCGACCTCCTCCGGCCCGACCACCGCCACGGTCAGCTTCCTCGGCGCCATGCCCTCGCCGTCCGGCGTCAGCGTGTAGCTCCAGGTGCGTCCCGCCCCGAGCGGGAACCAGGCATCGTTTGCCGGCTTGCTCGTGCAGGCGAGCGCCGCTGCGAGCGCGATCGCGATCGTGATTCCTCTGACGACACGGGCTCCCATGCTCCCTCCGCTCGACGGGCCGCTGCGGGCCCCACCCCGACTCCATAATCGAGACTGCGCCGATTGCGAGCCCCGTCCTGCTGGCGCAGCCGCCACGCGCGTAGCAGGATGGCGGACGCTCGCGCCCGCGGCCGTCCGTGCGGCGAGCGGATCGAGGGCGGCAAGGGGAGACGCACGTGAGACGCGCGGTGGTTCTGCAGCACGCGGAGGTCGAAGGGCCCGCACGGGTCGGCGAGCTGCTCGGCGAGATCGGGTACACCCTCGACGTCCGCGCGACGTACCGAGGTGATCCCGTGCCCGCGACGCTCGACGACGGCGACCTGCTCGTCGTCATGGGCGGGCCGATGGGCGTCGCCGACCGCGGTGATCCGGCGACCGCGTACCTGCAGCAGGAGATCGACCTGATTCGTCGCGGGATCGCGCGCGACGCCCCCGTACTCGGCATCTGCCTCGGCGCCCAGCTGCTGGCGCACGCGGCGGGCGCGGACGTGCACCAGATGCGCACGGCGGACGGGGCGCGTGTGTACGAGGTCGGCTGGGGAGAGGTCGTCCTCGACGGGCGCGCCGGCGGGCAGATTCTCGCCGGCGTGCCGTCCGAGATCGTCGTGCTGCACTGGCACGGCGACACCTTCGAGGTGCCGCCGGGCGCCGTGCCGCTCGCCTCGAGCGCCGTGTGTCCGAACCAGGGCTTCCGCCTCGGACGGCACGCCTTCGGCCTGCAGTTCCACTGCGAGGTCGGAAGCGCCGAGGTCGACGCGTTCCTGCGCGCCGATGCCGACTACGTCGCGCAGGCCAACGGACCCGACGGCGGCGCGCGGATCGTGGCCGACACCGAGCGCTTCTGCACCGCGTCGCGCCATGCAGGCGACCTGCTGCTGCGCAACATCCTGCGCGCGATGACCGAAGACTGACCGCAAGGAGACGGCATGCTCGTCGTGGCTGGAACGATCACCCTCGATCCCGCGCAGCGGCCGGCGGCGGAGGCCGCCTTCGACCGCATGCGCGCCGCGACCCTGCAGGAGGAAGGCTGCCTCGGCTACGAGGCCTACCGCGACCGCGGAGATCCCGGCACGGTGTTCCTCTTCGAGCGCTGGCGCTCGCAGGCGGACCTCGACGCGCACTTCGCGACGCCGCACATGGCGGAGTTCGGTGCAGCGCTCGCGGGCTTCGGCGTCAGCGCGATGGACGTGAAGAAGTACGTCGTGTCGAGCGAGGGCAGCGTGCCGTGATCGTCCGCGCCTGCCGCACGCCGCGGGCGTGACGGCGGAGCGGTTGGCGGCTCGTCGTCGAGGACACACGCGACCGACCCACACGACCGACGTGCGCGACCGACACGCGGCGCCGGCTCAGCTCGTCGGAGAATGGCCGCTCCACGCAATCGCCCAGCAGCGCGAGCGCGCGTGCGGCACGCCCGGCGCGTCACCTCCTAGCCGCGCCGCGCCGCGGTGCCGCCGTCGATCGGGATCGTCGCCCCCGTCAAGAACGGCGCCTCGTCGGACGCGAGGAACGCCGCCAGCGCCGCGACCTCCTCGGCGCGACCGAAGCGGCCGAGCGGGATCTCGGCGAGCTTCTTCGCCTGCCAGTCGGCGCCGCGGTTCTGCGTCGAGAAGCCGAGCGAGCGCTCGGTCTCGATGAAGCCGGGACAGATCGCGTTCGCACGCACGCCGTGCTTCGCGTAGTCGAGCGCGATCGAGCGCGTGAGGCCGACCATCGCGTGCTTCGACGCGACGTAGGCGCCCTGGTTCCAGTTGCCGGCGACGCCGGACGTGGACGCGACGTTGACGATGGCGCCGCCGCCCGCGGCGATCAGGTGCGGCAGCGCGTGCTTCGCGCACAGGAAGGCGCCGGTCGCATTGACGTCCATGGTCGCGTGCCACCACTCCTCGGTGAGATCGGCGACGGTCTCGGCGAGCGGTGCGTCGGGGCGGTTCTTCGCGGCGTTGTTCACCAGCACGTCGAGGCGTCCGAAGCGCGCGACGGTCTGCTCGATCATGCGCCGCACCTGCTCCTCGCTCGCAACGTCGCACGCGGCCGCGAGCGCGCGGCCGCCCGCGGCCTCGATCGCGCGCGCCGTCTCCTCGACGCGCGCGAGACGCTGTCCGGTGACCGTCACCGCGGCGCCCTCGCGCGCGAGCCGCTCGGCGATCGCGCGCCCGATGCCCGAGCCCGCGCCCGTGACGATCGCGGCCTTCCCCGCGAGCCTCATGTCTCGAGCCGCGACGGCACGTCGTCGAGGCGATACAGCGCCTTGACGTTGTCGTGCAGCATCTTGCGGACCTCCGACTGTGGCACGCCGCGAAACACGCGCTCGATGGTCACGCGGCTGTTCGGCCAGTCGGTGCCGGTGTGCGGATAGTCGGTGGACCAGAGCAGGTGGTCGACGTTCAGGCGGTGGCGCAGCTCGATGCCGACGGTGTCGATCATGAACGTGGCCCAGAAGTTCCGGTGGAACGCGCGGCTCGGCATGGTCGGCAGCGCAGCACTGGTCCCGGTGAACCAGCGGTAGCGCAGGAACATGTCGTCGGTCTGCTCGAGCATCGCCGGGATCCAGCCGATGTTCGCCTCGACGAGCAGCGTCGCGAGCCGCGGGAAGCGCTCGAAGAGTCCGGAGAAGATCATGCGCGCGACCAGCGGCACCGTGTTCGCGCCCGACTTGCTGACCGCCGCGCGCGGCAGGACGGCGAGCGGATCGAACCGTCTCTTCTTGACCGGACCGTCGGCGTGGAAGCTGCCGATGTGCAGCGCGACCGGGACGCGCGCCTCCTGCGCGCGCGCCCAGAACGCGTCGTCGGCGGGGCTCGGCTCCGCGCTGCCGCCCGGGAAGAGCGAGATCAGGACGCCCGGGAAGCCCTCGCGTAGCGCCCACTCGAGCTCGGCGACGGCGTCGTCGCTGCCGGTCGCCGGGATCACGGCGTGCGCGTAGAGCCGGCGCGGCGAATGGCGGCAGAAGTCGCGCACCCACTCGTTGTAGGCGCGCACGCAGGCGAGCTGCAGGGCCCGGTCGTCGCCGAAGATGCGCGCGCCCTCCTCGCAGACGCTCGGGTAGAGCAGCTGCACCGCGATGCCGTCGGCGTCCATGTCGGCGAGGCGCGCGCCCGGGTCGTAGTTGCCCGCGCGGATGTCGTCGTAGGTGAGCCCCGACGGTCGGAAGCCCAGGTAGCTCGCGCCCGCGGCCGCCATGAGCCCGACGTTGCGCTCGCGCTCGCCGTCGTTGAACGTCCAGACGTCGCCGGTCGCCGCGCGCGTGACCTTCGGCGCGCGCGCGCGCAGCGCGGACGCCACGCGCTCCTGCCACAGCCCGGGCGGCTCGTAGACGTGCGCGTCGGCGTCGACGATCGGGTAGTCGATGCTGGCGGCGGTGGCGAACGGGGCGTCCTGCATGACGCTGCCCGGTCTACGCGACGAGTGCGCCGGCAGTCAAAGCGCGCGCACCGGCGCCGTCGCGTGGGCGCGCCTGCGGCCGCGCCTGCGCGTCGGCCCGC
>VGTK01000315.1 GCA_016874715.1 Deltaproteobacteria bacterium
GCGACCATGCCGTCGGACAGCGCGCTGAAGCGCGCGAGGTCCCGGCGCGCGCGCGTGCCGGGCGGCGCCGCGACGTCCCGCTCGGCGTCGAGGAGCGGCGACGACTCGCCCGGGTACAGCCGCGCCTCGCCGAGCAGCCCCGGACGGATGCCGTCCGCATACGCGACGCCGTCCACGGCGTACGTCGCGCGCCAGAGGACGAGGTTGCCGATCGTCGGCTTGACGGCGAGCTGCTCGGGCACGTGCCCGCGCGACGCGGCGAGCTCGCGCGCGAGCGCATCCGCCCGCGCGTGCTGGACCGTGCCGGCGACGAGGGACAGCGCGGCCAGCGCGAGCCCGAGCCGTGCCGGCGTCGCGCGGCTGCGCAGGACGCCGGCGAGCAGCGCCGCCGCGAGCGTCAGGCTGAACAGCGGGCCGACGATCGCGATCACGCTCCACGCGACGCGCGCCTCGGAAAACGGCCACCACAGGTGGGTGCCGTAGCTGGTGCAGGCATCGAGGAAGCCCGCCGGCAGATAGCCGAGGAGCGCGAAGCGATACGTGCGCGCGAACGACAGGCGCCGCCGGACGGGCGCAACGATGCGCAGCAGCAGCGTCGCGAGCAGCGCACCGATCGGGACGAAGAGCAGCGCGTGCGTGAAGTGCCGGTGCAGCTCGATCACCCGGAGCGGGTCGGCGCTGCTACCGAGCAGCGCGTCCGCGTCCGGCAGCATGCCGGCGCCGAGCCCGACCAGTGCTGCGAGGCGCACGTCGTCGCGCGACGCGGTCGCCTGCGCGACCGCCGCGCCGAGGAGCCCGTGCGTCAGGACGTCCATGCCGCCCTCGCCGTACGGGCGAGCCGCGGCGCCCGCAAGCCCCGGCTACCAGTCGCCGATCTCCTCCCAGCTCTTCACGCCGACGAAGTCCGCCTTGCCGAGCGGCACGCCGTTGTGGCGCAGGATCGCGTACGCCGTGGTGACGTGGAAGTAGAAGTTCGGCGTCGCGATGCGCGTCAGGTACGCGTCGCCGCCGACGGACTTGCCCTGCATCCACGCGGGCGCGACACGGCGCTCGCCCCCACCCGCGAAGTCGGGCTCCTTGAAGCCCGCGACGTAGTCGCGCGCCTTCGCGATGCGTGCGCGCAGCTCGGCGACGGTCTTCTCGGTGTCGGGGTGCGACGGTGCGGTCTGGCCGCTCAGGTAGGCCGCCGCGTACTTCGCCGCGTCGCAGGCCGACTGCACCTGCTGCACCAGCGCGTACTGGTCGGGCGCGAGGCGCGCCTGCGCGAGGACGTCCGGGTCGAACTTCTTGGCCTCCGCGTGGGCGACGCCCGCCTGCAGCCAGGCGTCGAGGTTGTCCAGCATCCGTGCGTACTGCGTGATCGTCGCGTGGATCGACATGCTCGGCTCCCTCCGTGGCGGCGTTCCTCGCCGCCGACGATGAAGCCGCCAACCGACACGAGCGGCCGACCTGTCGCAACGGCCGCCCGTGAGGACGCCGACGTTTTCGGTATAGTCCCGCCGCGCGGCGACGGTCCCGGCGTCGCGCGACCACCCCGCAGCGCAGACCGAGGAGCGACCGATGCCCGAGTTCCTTTTCCAGGAGATGTTCCCGCACGGCCACGACACGACGCCGTACCGCCGCATCGACGGCGACTGGGTCGGGATCGAGAAGTTCCGCGGCGAGCCCGTGCTGACGATCGACGCAGCCGCGCTGACGCGCCTCGCCGCCGACGCGGTCCGCGACGTCTCGCACCTGTTCCGTCCGGGGCACCTGGCCCAGCTCCGCAAGATCCTCGACGACCCCGAGGCGTCGCCCAACGACCGCTTCGTCGCGCTCAACATGCTGCGCAACGCCTGCGTGTCCGCCGGCATGATCCTGCCCTCGTGCCAGGACACCGGCACGGCGATCGCGATCGGCAAGAAGGGCCAGCGCGTGTGGACCTCGGGCGACGACGAGGAGGCGATCGCGCGCGGCGTCTACCAGACCTACACCGAGACCAACCTGCGCTACTCGCAGATGTCCCCGGTGAACCTCTACGACGAGGTCAACACCGGCACCAACCTGCCGGCGCAGATCGAGCTCTACGCGACCACCGGCGACGAGTACCGCTTCCTGTTCGTCACCAAGGGCGGCGGCTCGGCGAACAAGACGTTCCTCTACCAGGAGACGAAAGCCCTCCTGAATCCGAAGTCGCTGCTCGAGTTCCTCGACCAGAAAGTCCGCACGCTCGGCACCGCCGCGTGCCCGCCGTACCACCTGGCGATCGTCATCGGCGGCACGTCGGCCGAGGCGACGCTCAAGACCGTCAAGCTCGCGAGCTGCCGCTACCTCGACGACCTGCCCACGACCGGCGGCGATCGCGGCCACGCGATCCGCGACCCCGAGTTCGAGCAGGAAGTCTGGAAGCTCACGCAGCGCATGGGCATCGGCGCGCAGTTCGGCGGCAAGTACTTCTGCCACGACGTGCGTGTGATCCGCCTGCCGCGCCACGGCGCGTCGTGTCCGGTCGGCATCGGCGTGTCGTGCTCGGCCGACCGTCAAGCGAAGGGCAAGATCACGAAGGACGGCGTGTTCCTCGAGCAGCTCGAGTCGAACCCGGCGCACTACCTGCCGGAGATCGACACCGCGAAGCTGTCCGACGACGTCGTGCGCGTGGATCTCGGCAAGCCCATGAACGAGATCCGCGCGCAGCTCTCGCGGCACCCGATCAAGACGCGCCTGGCGCTCAGCGGCACGCTGGTCGTCGCGCGCGACATCGCGCACGCGAAGCTCAAGGAGCGCATCGACCGCGGCGAGGGCCTGCCGCAGTACGTGAAGGACCACCCGATCTACTACGCGGGTCCGGCCAAGACGCCGCAGGGCATGCCGTCGGGATCGTTCGGCCCGACGACGGCCGGCCGCATGGACTCGTACGTCGACCTCTTCATGCAGCACGGCGGCAGCCTGATCACGCTCGCCAAGGGCAACCGCTCGCCGGCCGTGTCGGCGGCCTGCAAGAAGCACGGCGGCTTCTACCTGGGCTCGATCGGCGGCCCCGCCGCGATCCTCGCGCAGAACAACATCCGCAAGGTCGAGGTGCTGGAGTACCCGGAGCTCGGCATGGAAGCGGTGTGGAAGATCGAGGTCGAGGACTTCCCGGCGTTCATCGTGGTCGACGACAAGGGGAACGACTTCTTCGGGAGGCTGTGAGCAATCGACCGGGCCGCAAGCAACGGGTCGCGTTCGCCACCCGCAGGCCTGCCATGGGACAGCCGATCGAGATCGGAGACGACCACGCCCTCGCCGCGGCGGCCGCGCTGAGCGCGTTCCCCGACCTCGCGCCGATCGTGCATCACTCCTCGCCCGGCGCTCGGTCGCCCGGCACTCGCGCGCCCGGCGCTCGGTCGCCCGGCGCTCGGTCGCCCGGCACTCGCTCGCCCAGCGCTCGCTCGCCCGCCGCGCCGGCTTCGATTCGCCACGCCACCGGATAGGTCGGGTCCTCGCGGTAGCAGCAGATCCGGCCGGTCTCGACGCTGTTCGAGAGGTGGCGCCCGAGCCGCGGGCAATGGGCCGCGATGCGGTGGATGGCCTTGCGCAGCGCTCGCGTCGCGTTGAGCCGCGCGCGCTCGGCGAGCGAGCCCGCGCGTCGCGCCGGCCGAGCGTCGCGTGCAGCGACGCGACCGCCGCCTGCCACGCGGGCAGCGTCGAGCGCGACGCGAAGTCCTGCAGCATCGCGTCGAGCTCGGCGAGGCGCCCCTGCTGCTCGCGGAGAACGAACAGCTGGGTCGAGTAGAACTGCAGGACGTTGTTCTGCGGCCCGCTGCGCCACGTCGCCAGCGCCTCCTCCGCACGCCGCTCCGCGTCGGCGAGCCGCCCCAGACGGAGCGCGCGCGACGTCTCCGCCACCGCGACGTGCCACGACAGACGCGGCAGGCGCAGCCGTGCTGCGAGCGACGCGTAGCGCACGAGCGCCTCATCGGCCTCTTCCATGCGGCCGAGCTCGAGCAGGTCGGCGATGCGCCAGGCGTGTGCGTGCATCGCGACCTGCGCATCGCGCGTGCTCCCGGCGAGCTGGAGCTGCTCGTCGGCGAGCGCGAGACGCTCCAGCGCACGCCCCGGCTCCCAGAGCGCCAGGTGCCGCGCACCGACCGCGGCGGCGAGGAGACCCGGATCGCCGAGCGCACGCGCCTGCGCCAGCCCCTCCTCGCTGCAGGCGAGGCGCCGCATCCGGTCGGTGAAGTACAGCTCCCGCGACAGCGGCGGTAGCACGCGCGCGCGCAGCTCGGGGTCGCCCCCGGCCGCCTGCACGGCGTCCTCGAGGAGCCCGATCACCTCGTGGTCCGGCTGCCCGGTCTCCGAGCGCGCGGCGCTCGCCAGCGCTGCCGCGGACGCGAGACGTGCCGCGTCGCCGAGCGCATACGCCTGCCGCGCTGCCTCGACCGCCGCCGCGCGCGCGCCGTCGTCGTCGTCGCCGGCGGCGAGGCGGGCCTCGGTGAGGCGCGACAGCAGATCCAGGCGCATCGCCGACGACGACGCGCCGCCGCGAGCGATCTCGAGTGCCTGCTCGAAGCTCCGTGCCGCGTTCTCGTAACCCAGCATGCCGAGCGCGCGCGCGCCGGCGCGCGCCAGAGCCGCCACCGTACGCGACGGCTCCGCCAGCGGTAACGCGCGGACCGGGTGCTGCGCGACGTCGCCCGCGACCTCGTCGATCGCCGTCCCGCGGACGGCTTCGAGCGCGTCGGCGAGCGCGAGGTGGTGCGACCGGCGGAGGTCGGGCGGCAGCTCGCCGCGCAGCGCGTCCCCCACCAGCTGATGGGCGAAGCGTGGCGCACCGGGCGCGTC
>VGTK01000316.1 GCA_016874715.1 Deltaproteobacteria bacterium
CACGCGCGGCGCGACGGCACGCCACGACGCGCGGGGCAACGCCTGCAGCGCGCGCTCGAGGCCGATGCCGGCGAGCAGGCAGATCGACGGTGCGAGGAACAGCGTCAAGCGCAGGTGGCCACCGTACGGGTAGAGGCGCAGAGCTGCCGCCGCGACACCGACCGCGAGCGGCATCATCAGGAGAATCAGGATCGAGCGGCAGGCCGAGCGCTCCTCCGCCGGCGCGCCGCGCGACCGCGCCAGCGCCCAGGCACCGACGCAGAACAGGATGGTCGTCGCCGTGCTGCCGCCGTTCCGCCCGCCATTGGGATAGGCGAACGCGAGACCCGTGTGCGTCTGGACGAGCCAGCCGAGGAAGGCGAGCGGGCGGGTGGGCGGAAACGCCTCGGCCCAGAAGGTCTCGAGGTAGCCGACGCCCTGGTTCGCCGCGTCGCGCTGCAGCCGTCCGACGATGCCGTACGACAGCGTGAAGCCCACGAGCACCGCGACGAACAGCGCCAGGCTCGCTCGCCAGGGCCCGGGCGCCCCGCGTCGCGCGAGGGGCGGCGCCAGCGCGAGCCCCGCAGCGCCGAAGACCAGCATCGCCGGATACGACAGGAGGAGGAGTGGGGCCGCGACGAGCGCGAGGAGCCAGAGCCAGCGATCGCGGGCCGCGTCCTGCTGCGTGTCGTGCCCGAGCCAGGCCGCGGCGACGGCGAGGACGACGGTCGCCGCCAGCAGGTCGCACGAGTACGGTTTGAGCTCGGAGCCGTAGCGCACGAGGTAGTGCGACACGGCGAAGATGCCGATCGCGAAGGTCATGGCGAGCGGCGTGACCACCGAGCTGCAGGTGCGTTGAACCGTGCGTGCGAGCCAGGAAAAGGTCAGCAGCGCGCCGACGCTCGCGACCCAGGGCACGACGCGCAGGGCGCTCTCGCCCACGCCGAGCATCCGCACGGCGACGAGCTCGCCGAGGAGGAACCCCACCGGCGCGACCTGGGCGTTGTCGAGCGGGCCGAACAGGTCGAGGAAGCCGCGGTCGAGGAAGTTCAGTGCCAGGTTCGACTCGTCGCCCCAGAAGGGGAAATCGAGCCACCAGCGAATCGTGCGCGCGGCGATCCCGAGGAGCACGAGCGCCCCGGTCCAGCGCGCGAGGCTACTTCCAGCCCTTGTAGCGTCGCAGGAAGCCATCGCTGCGCGCGAAGACGACCTCCCCTTGGCCGATCGCGCCGTCGTAGGGACGCTTCTGGAACATGGTGAAATCGTAGACGTCGTAGCCGTACTCGGCCATGCGCGCGACCGCGTCCCGGAACAGCAGCGCGCGCGGGCGCGGATGGATGAACGGCAGCTCCAGGAGAAAGATCTCGACCTCGCCGACGAGGGTCGACGCGCCCTTCAGGATCTCGAACTCGAAGCCCTCGGCGTCGATCTTCACCAGATCCGGGATGGCGCCGAGGTACTTCGCACAGACGTGATCGAGGGTCAGCACCGGAACCGTCCGCTGCGCGAGGCCCAGCTCGCGCGCCTGGTCCGGCGAGTAGGTGAACGTGCTCGAGGTGCTCCCGGTGAGCGTGAACGGCAGCTCGCCGTCGGCCGCACCGGCGCCGGCGTTGATCCACTGCGCGCGCCCGGGGTTCCTCGCGCAGAAGCGATCGAGGTGCTCCTTCATCTCGATCTGTGGCTCGAGGAGCAGGTAGCGCGCCTCGGGGAACACCGTCATCGCCTTATCGCTCCAGCGCCCCTTGTTGGCGCCGACGTCGACGATGTTGCGCGGGTAGAAGCCGCGCGTGCCCAGGTTGCGCAGGAACGGCGCGACGGCCCCTTTCGGCAGCAGCGAGCTGTGGATGACCCGGTAGCTCAGGCGGTGCACGAGGCGCTGCCACGACGATAGTTTGACTGCGGTCAACGGCGCCTCCCCGGGAGGGGCACGTCTTAGCGTCTTCCCGTGGCAGATCAAGTCGCTGCGATCGGGCCGCGCAGCCGATGCCGGCACCAGGAGCTGCGGCCGGTGTGTGCCGGGCTCAAGCACGTTCCGCAGGGCGTGTCGCAAGCCAACTGGCTCCAACGAATCCACACTCTCTGGACCTTTCCAGGAGCCGGTCGCCGGGCGATCCTGGCACTCGACACGGCAGCGCCGCGGGCGCGACGAGAAGAGCATGGCGACCACCGACCTCGAGAGGTTCATCGGCTACATGCAGGCGTTCGAGCTGGCCCTGCTCGCGGACGACTGGTCCGGCGTCACCGAGCTGTTCGCCCCCGACGCCGTCTACCAGCCGGTCGACGCCGGCGCCTTCGGCGGCGGCGGGAGCGGGCGCGATGGCGCGGTCGCCGCGCTGCACGCCAGCACCGGCGGCATCGACCGCCGCTTCGACGTGCGCATCCCGGAAGTTCTCGAGGGCCCGCTGACCCGCCCCGACGGCACGATCTACATGCGCTACCGCCTGACGCTGCGCCGCGCCGGAGTTCCCGACTTCGTGTCGCACGGCGACCACGTGACGACGTACGCCGGTGGCCGCATCGCGCGCATCGTCGACACGCCGGACGCGGACACCGCCGCGCGCCTCGCGGCGTACCTCGAACGGCACGGCGCGAAGCTGCGGCCGGCGGGGTCCGCGCTGGCGACGGAGATCGACCCGCGCGACGCGCGCGAGCTCGACGCGGCGCTGTCGCGCTCGCTGGCGCGCGCCTACGGGCACACGAAGAGCGAGCAGGACGCCGGTGCGGCGCTCGCGGTGTGCAGCCCGGACTTCGTGCTCGACACGCCGTCGCTCGGCACCAGGGCGTGCGGGCGCGACGAGGTCGCGCTGCAGCTCGCGGTCTTCTTCGCGACCTTCCCGGACTACGGCTTCACCGGCGAGGGCTGCGCCGCCGAGGACGGCTCGGTCGCGTTCTGGCGGCGCGTGCACATGACGTTCGCCGGGCCGTTCCTCGGCATCGCGGCGACCGGGAGAAAGGTCGACATGCCGGCGATGTCGGTCTTCACGCAGCGCGGCGGGGCGCTGGGCTCGGAGACCTTCCACGTCGACCTCGCGACGCTCGCCGAGCAGATGGGGGTGCCGGTGGACGACATGCGCGCGCAGCTCGCGATGTTGTGGTCAGCCGAGGAGCTCCGGCAGGCGGCGGGAGGGACACGATGAGCCGCACCGTCCACCGGGTCTGCACGCTCTGCGAGGCCAACTGCGGCCTCTCCTTCGAGGTCGGGGGCAACCGCATCCTGCAGGTGCGCCCCGACGCGGACGATCCGTTCTCGCGCGGCTTCGCGTGCCCGAAGGGCATCGCGATCGCCAAGGTCCACGACGACCCGGACCGGCTGCGGACGCCCGTCAAGCGCAACGCGCACGGCGACTTCGAGCCGATCGGCTGGGACGAGGCGCTCGACCTCGCGGCGTCCGGGCTGGCGCGCGTGCGCGACGCGCACGGCGCGGAGGCCGTCGCGACCTACTTCGGCACCCCGATCATCCACAACCACGGCGCGGTCATGCTGCGCTCGGCGGTCATGAAGGCGCTCGGCACGCGCAACAACTACGGCGCCAGCTCGCAGGACACGAGCCCGCGCTTCGCGACGTCGTACTACCTCTACGGCAGCTCGCTGGTGACGCCCGTCCCGGACATCGACCGCACCTCGTACCTGCTGTGCGTCGGCGCGACCCCGATCGTCTCGAACGGCAGCGCGATGACCGCCCCCGACGTGAAGGAGCGCATGCGGGCCATCCGAGCGCGCGGCGGACGCATCGTCATCGTCGATCCGCGACGCACCGAGTCCGTGCGCGAGGCGGACGAGCACGTCGCGATCCGTCCCGGAACCGACGCGGGGCTGCTGCTCGGCATGGCGGCGATCCTCGTCCGCGAGGGCCTCGCGCGCGTCGAGCACGTGCGGCAGGTCGCGTCGGGCTGGGAAGAGGTCGAGCGCCGGCTGCGCGCGCTCGACCTCGACGCGTGCGCGCGCGCGACCGGCGTTCCGCTCGAGGTCCTGTTCCGCCTCGCGCGCGAGTTCGCGGCGGCGCCGAGCGGCGTCGCGTACTCCCGGGTCGGCGTGTGCAACGGCCACTTCGGCACGCTCGCGAGCTACGCGACCGATCTGCTGAACGTCGTCGCGGGGCGCCTCGGCGAGGTCGGTGGCAGCATGTTCCCGACGCCGGCGCTCGACGCGGTCCGCGTGCTGCGCCTCGCGGGCGACGACGGTCACGGGCGCTTCCGCTCGCGCGTGCGCGGGCTGCCCGAGACCATCGGCGAGATCCCGTCCGCGGGGCTCGCCGACGAGATCGAGACGCCGGGTGACGGCCAGGTGCGCGCGCTCCTGACCTTCGCCGGCAACCCGGTGCTGTCGACGCCGAACGGGCGCCGTCTCGACCGCACGCTCGCGAGCCTCGACTTCATGGTGTCGATCGACCTCTACGTGAACGAGACCACGCGCCACGCGAACGTGATCCTGCCGCCGGCGTGGGCGCTCACCGAGGTGCACTACGATCTCGTGTTCCCGCAGTTCATGGTACGAAACGTCGTGCGGCGCTCGCCGCCGGTGGTCGAGCCGGGACCGGGCGAGAAGCACGACTGGGAGATCCTGCTCGCGCTGGCGCGCCGCCTCGGCGGCGGCCCGGCGGGCATGCCGGTCGTCGACCACGCGCTGAACCTCGCCGAGCGCCTGGGCATGAAGTGGTCGCCGCGGCCGCTGCTGTCGTTCCTGCTGCGCAGCGGTGCCTGGAGCGACGGCTTCCTGCCGTGGAGGAAGGGCCTCAAGATGAAGGACCTCGATCGGGCCGAGCGCGGCATCGATCTGGGCCCGCTCGAGCCCGGCGTGTCGCGGCGGGTGTTTCACCGTGA
>VGTK01000317.1 GCA_016874715.1 Deltaproteobacteria bacterium
GTCGGGCCGCTCGTCGTGGGCGCCCGCGCCACGACCGCGCAGCGCAGCGATCGCCGCGCCGGCGCACAGCGCGACGGCCGCGGTGAGCGCCGCGACCGCCACCGCGCCGCCCGGCTCGAGCGCGAGACGCAGTCCGTGCACGATCGACTCCGGCGTGACGCGGCCGTAGACCATCTTCGCATAGCCGCGCGTGCGCTCGAGCACGCCGGCATAGAGCAGCAGGCTCGCGGCGCATCCGATCCCGATGCCGGCCGCGATCGCGACCAGTCGCCGGCCGCGCCGTGCGAGCCCGACGGCGACGGCGCCGGCGAGCACCGCCGCGAGCATCACCGGCAGGTGATACGTGGTGTGGACCGCCAGCAGCGCGATCAGCGCCGCGAGGGCGACCCGTCCGGGCGCAGCGCGCTGCACGACGCGCCACACCGCGCCGACGAGCAGCGCCAGGAGCACGCTCCCGAGGCCGTACGCGCGGTTCTGCACGCCGCTCCACACCACCAGCAGCGGCGTCGCCGCGGCCGCGAGGCTCGCGATCGGGAGCACGCCGAGCGAGCGCGACGTCCACCAGAGTGCCGGGACGACCGCCACCCCGATCACCAGCCCGAGCGTCCGGATCGCGACGTCGCCATCGTTCCACAGCACGGTGGTCCACGCGCGCAGCACGAGCTGCCAGAGCAGCGGGAACGAGTCGAGCGGCTGGCGCGCCCAGAGCCCGGCGAAGGTCGCGACGGCGGCGGTGCTGGCGCTGCCCGCCTCGTCCCGCCACAGCGGCCCCGCACTCGCGACCGCGAGCACGCGCAGCACCACCGCGACGACGGAGCCGGCGATCGCTGCGACTAGCAGCCAGCGGGGCGACGGCGCCGGATCCCGGCGAGCGTCGTCCGCGGCACGGGTGCGCATCACGCCCGACGTACCCGAGTCGGCACGCGGCGGCACACGCACAGCGTCAACCCGGGGCGTACACGCAGCGTCAACCCGGGGCGTACACGCAGCGCCACCCCGGGGCGTACGCGCAGCGCCACCCCGGGGCGCACTCGCGACGGCGCTCCGGAAGCACGGACGGCGGGGATCACGGACGTGCGGTCAACCCTTGCCGCCCGCCCCCGCGGCCTGCTGGATGCGATCCGCCTCGGCGATGATGTCCTGCGCGGTCTTGCCGGCGAGCGCTTCACGCACCCGCTTGCGGCCTTCCGGCGTGTCGCCCAGGTCCAGGTAGCCGCCACCGAGGGCGTTGGCGATCACGATGCCGAGCGCGGTGGAGAACTTCTCGCGCTCCTCGTCGGACAGGCCGTCCTGCAGCTTCTCGATCGACGCCTGGGCGCTCTCCGGCGTGCTCGGGTCGATCCGCTGCGTGCAGGCGGCGAGCAGCGCCGCGAGCAGCAGCATCGTGAGGATGGTCGGGCGTTCGGTCATGGGAGACTCCTTGGATCTGATCCCCAGAATAGCAGCCCGGCGCGACACTTAGGAAACGGATGCTTCGTGGCCAGCGCTTCGTGGTCGGGGCGCGCGGCGGCGGTTCTTCCTTCCCTGCCGCGGGCAAAGGCCGTACTGTCTCCGGGCCGATGCCCTCCGTCGTGACCAGGAGCACGCCTGCCGCACGTGCGCTCTCCGGCAGCGCAGCCGTGCGCATCGTCGCGGAGGCTGTGGCGTTCCGGCTACGCGGACTCGAGATGGCGAACCTCGCCGGCGCGGTGTCGATCGCGCTCGCGCTGCGCCTGCCGTGGACCGAGGTCGCGATCCGTACCCTGTTCGCATTCGTCCTCAACGCGCTGGTCTACCTGAACAACGACTGGTTCGATGCGGAGGACGACCTGCGCGCGCCCGGCCGCGACGGTGCCAAGACCCGCTTCCTCGCCGAGCACATGGAGTCCGCGCTGGCCGCCCAGGTGGCGCTCGCCGGCCTGCTGGTCCTGGCCGCGCTGGCGTTCGATCCGGGCCTCCTGGTCGCGCTGCTGGTCGGGGGCGGCACCTGCGTCTGGTACTCGCGGTCGCTCAAGCGTCTGCCGTACGTCGACGTGCTGGCGATGGCCGCGTGGGGCGTCGGCATGCCGATGTGCGGCTTCCCCCTAGACCGGATGCTCGGCTGGTGCCTCGCCCTGCAGCTCGGCGCCTTCGCCGCCGTCTACGAGACGATCCAGGTGATGCGCGACGCACCGGCGGACACCATCGCGGGGATCCGCACGAGCGGCGTCGTGCTGGGCGTCGACCGCACGCGCCGGCTGTCACGCGCGCTCATGGTCGTGGCGAGCGTTCTCGCAGCGGCGGTTCTGCACCCGCTCGCCGGGCTCGCGTCGGCAGCGGCCCTTCTCGTCCCGCTCGACGGCACGGACGTCGCCCGCCGCTGGACGCAGGTCAAGGCGATCTACGCGGCGGCCTGGCTGTTCGCGATCGCGTGGATCTGGCTCACCGGCGCGAGCGCCGGCCTCCTGTGGTCGATCGCGGCGACGCCGGCGCAGCCGTGAGCGAGGAACGGACGCACGCACCGCCTTTGCCGACCGCGAGCGGTGGCGGTGGCGCCGGCGCGGTGCTCGATCGGACGCCTGCAGCGGCTTCGCCGACCGCGAACGAAGGACCCGGTGGCGCGCAGCAGCCGACGCGCGGGCACAGCACCGTCCTCGTCGTCGGTGCCGGGCCGGCCGGCTGTGCGGCCGGCCTCGTTCTCGCGCGGGCGGGCGTGGACGTCTGCGTCGTCGATCGCGCGACGTTCCCGCGCGACAAGACGTGCGGCGACGCGCTGTCGAACGAGACCGTGGCGACGCTGGGACGACTCGGCCTGGCCGACGCGCTGGCGAGCCTGCCGCATGCGATCGTGCGCCGCGCCGCGGCGGTCTTTCCCGACAGCAGCGAGGTGACGCGCGACTACGATCCGCCGGGCTGGATCGTCCGCCGTCTGCACCTCGACGATCTGCTGCGGCGCGAGCTGGTGCGCGCCGGGGCGCGCCTCGTGCAGGCCACGGCGGTGACCTCGCTGACGGCGCGCGACGGGCAGGTCGTCGGCGCGGCCGGCCCGGCCTTCGAGTGGCATGCCGACGTTGTCGTCGCGGCGGACGGCTACGGCTCGGTCGGCCTCGCCGCCCTCGGGGCCACGAAGCCGCAGGGCCGTTTCCTCGCCGTGTCGGCGACGGCGTACTACCGCGGCGTCGGCTTCCCGCGCGGCGACACCATCGCCGACCACTGCTTCGACGCCGAGCTGCCCTACGGCTACGGCTGGATCTTCCCGGCGGTGGAGGGCGTGTCGAACGTCGGCGTGTACCTCCGCGCCGACGGCTACCGCCGCACCGGCCGCGCGCTGCGCGATCTGCTGGCTGGCTTTCTCGAACGGCACGCCGATCGCTTCGCGCACGCAGAGCAGGTCGGCACGACGCGCAGCTGGTCGCTGCCGCTCGGGCCGCGGCCCATCGCGCACGCCGCCCCGGGGCTGCTGCTCGCCGGCGACGCCGGCGGCTTCGTCGATCCGCTGTCGGGCGAAGGCATCTGGCAGGCGCTGCGCACCGGCGAGCTCGCCGGCGAGACGGCGCGCGACGCCATGCGCGGCAGCGGCCTCGACGCGGCGATGCGGCGCTCGTACGAGCGTCGCTGCCACGACGAGATCGGCAAGCCGAGCCGCGCCAAGGCGCTCGTGCAGCAGGCGATGGCGATCGTCGTCCGGCGGCGGCTCTACCGCCTGCCGGCCGTGCGCGCCGCACTGACCTGGGGCTACCGTCGCCGCGCCTTCGAGATGAGCAAGTCCTGAGCGGCCCCGGAGCGACCGGCGCCGCAGGGACGCTCCGGTCGAGCCGCGCTGCCCTGCCGGCCGCCCCTCGTGGCCGGCGAAGCCGGTGCGGACGTCAGCTCCCCGCGTCGCGCAGCGCGGCCGACGCGCCGGCGTGGTCCGGCGCGATCGCCAGCGCGCGGCGCAGCGCCGCGACGCCCCGCTCCCGCTCGCCGAGCCGCAGCGCGAGCACGCCGAGCCGGTAGTGCGCCTCGGCGTCGTCCGGGGTGAGCGTGGTCACGGTGGCGTAGGCCTCGACCGCGGCCGCGACGTCGCCGTTCAGCGCGCGCGCGATACCCAGGTTGAATAGCGCGTCCGGATCCCCGGGCTGCAGCGTCAAGGCCCGCTCGAGCGCCTCCGCCGCCTGGCCTGCCTGACGCTCCTCGAGCAGCGCCGCGGCGAGGTTGTTCCAGCCCGCGAACGACGCCGGGTCCGCCGCGAGCCCCCTCTGGTAGTGCGCGATCGCGGCCGGCCAGTCGCGGCGCTCCGCGGCGATCACGCCGAGGTTGATCTCCACCTGGGCGATGCCGGGCTTCGCGCGCTGCACCTCCTCGAAGAGCGCCTGCGCACGCGCGCCGTCGCCGCGGGCCATGTAGGCCTGCGCGAGCAGGCTCCGCGCGTAGAGATTCAACGGCGTCACCGCGACGGTGTGCTCCATCAGCGTCACCGTGTCGCGCCACAGCACCGCCTGCCGGAACGCGAGGACCGCGAGAACGCAGCAGGCGACCGCGGCCACGGCGCCCGCGATGCGGCGGCGCCCGGCGGCGCTCGGCACGACGCCGACCGCGGCGAGCGCGAAGCCGATCGTCGGCAGGTAGGTGAAGCGGTCGGCGAGCGCCTGGCCGCCGGTCTGCATCACGCCGCTGACCGGCAGGAGCGCGACCACGTACCACGACCAGCCGACGAGCAGCGACGGC
>VGTK01000318.1 GCA_016874715.1 Deltaproteobacteria bacterium
TTTTGTTGATGCTCGGCTTCGTGTCGAGCTGTGCATCGGTCCCGATTACTGGCCGGTCGCGGCGGGAACGCGGTGGCATGGGGCCGGGGATCGGTGCGCGCGGGCGGTTGCGGCCGGGGGGACGGGGTCGCGCACAGGGGGTAGGATCGCGCTGGTGGGTCCTGGGTGGTCCGGGACCGGCGCTTGAACTTCCTACGCGCAGCCCGCGCGGCACCGTCTTCTGCTCCTTCTCGTTCGGCGACGTGCCCGTCAACAACCTGACGGGCGGCGGCTACGGCCCGATTACTGACATGGCGGAGTTGAAAGTGTGTCCGGTGAGGATCGAGAAGGCGGACGCGCGTGTCGGTTGACGAGTCCAACGAGCTGGGTAGCGCTGGCGGAGGCGCTGCGAGCCGCACGCGCGACTCACGCATCGTCGGCTTCGACCTCGCGCGCGCGTACGCGATCCTGGGGATGTACATCGTCAACTTCCAGGGCGTGTACGGCGCGTACGACGACCCGTCGCCGATCGGGCGTTTCGTAGCGCTGTTCGCGGGCAACTCGAGCTCGGCGTTCGTGTTGATGGCCGGGATCGGGTGTTCGCTGCTGACGTGGCGGCCGAGTGCTGAGGCGGGGGAGCGGCGGCGATTGCGCTTGATCGTCGTGCGGCGCTCGTGGTTCCTGTTCTTCAGCGGACTTGCGCTCTGCACGTGGTGGCCGCCGGACATCCTGCACTTCTACGGCGGGTACATGCACATCGCGGCGCTGCTCCTGTTCGCGTCGGGGCGCGCGTTGCTCGTGGCGGCGGCGGCGTGTGTCGTGCTGTTCCACGCACTGCTCGTCGTCGTTCCGTACGAGACCGGCTGGAACTTCGACACGCTGCAGTACGCGGGCTTCTGGACTCCGCGCGGCTTCGTGCGCAACACGATCTACAACGGCTGGAATCCGATCCTGCCGTGGGCGGCGTTCTTCTTCGTCGGCATGTGGCTCGGTCGTTGCGACTGGAAGTCGAAGCGCTTCCGCGTGTGCTTGGTGCTGGTGAGCGCGATCGCGTTCGGCACGTGCCAGGTTCTGATTCAGCTCGCAACTCGCGGATACCTGCCCACCGGCCTCGCGGAGTACGTGACGGCCGACTACCTGCCGCCGTTCCTCGTCTTCATGGCCTCGACCGGCAGCTTCGCGCTGCTCATGGTCTGCGGCTGTGTCGCGCTCGGGGAGCGCTTCGAGAAGAGCCGTTGGGTGCGCGCACTCGCCGCGACCGGACAGTGCACGTTCACTCTGTACGTCGGGCACCTGACGATCGGCCTGCTCGTGCTCGGCGCGTTGGTCGATCGCCCGTACTGGACGATCACGTTCGGCGAGGACCCGCTGTCGAGTTGGAAGACTCTCGGCTTCAGCGTGGTCTCGTTCGCAGCGAGCGTGCTGGCATGCGCCATGTGGCGCGCGCGCTGGCGGCACGGTCCACTGGAGTGGCTCATGCGGCGCGTGTGCGGCTGAGACACGACCGGGCTGACCGCGGCGGGGTCCGATCCGGCGGGGTGCCGGGCACCGCCGGCAGCGCAAGGAGACGCTGCCGGCGACGGCGCCGCTGCGGCGTGACGGTGTGGGGCGAAGTTGCGGCTGCTGGCCGGTCGCGGCGCGGGAGCGGTGTGCTCGCGCGTCAGGAACGCGGCGGCATGGGGCCGGGGATCGGTGCGTGCGGGCGGTTGCGGCCGGGGGGACGGGGGTGCGCGCAGGGGGTAGAAGCGCGCTAGTGGGTCCCGGGTGGTCCGGGACCGCTGCTTGGACTTCCTACGCGTAACCCTCTCGACCCGTCCAAGGCGAACCCCGCGAGAAAGTGGGGTAATATGCTTCATGCCTGTTCGCCGGCGGTGGTTTCCCTCCGGCGTTCCTCTTCTCGTTTCCCCTTGCCAACTCCAATCATGAACCTCCACGCCCTCTTCGGCGCCGCCTTGTTGGTCGCCGGCGCGACTGCCCAGGTCGCCATTCCGGCCCACAACAACGTCTACAACGGCTTCAGCCGCGGCTTCAACTTCACCGCCCAGACTTCGTTCTTCATCACCGGGCTCGACCTGCCGCCCGACGCCAAGCAGACCGGCGACACGGCGAGCTACCTGGTGCGCATCAACGGCGCCACTGCGCAGTGGAGCATCGGCAACAGCGGCCTGGTCGCGACGAGCATTTCGGTCGTCACTGGCGACGTCGTCGACATCATCGGCAACTGGTCGCCGGCCGCGGCCGGCAACTTCACGGCGCACAACTCGTACGGCTCGAACGTGGCCGGCGCGGGCGCGGCGCCGTACGCGACGGTGATCGAAGGCGTGCCGCACACGCTGAACCGCACCGGCTGGCAGTGGGACATCGGCGCTCCGGGCTGGGTCTCCACCGGCGCGACGGGCGCGTACCTCGGGCCAGTGGCCGGCCAGATCGGCCGCGTGCTGATGTACACGTCGGCGTCCGGCGGCGGCGGCACCCTGGCCAGCAACACGCTGCTGGGCGCGGGTTGCATCCGCCAGGCTGCGTCGTTCTACGAGAACTTCGCCACGTCGGCGTCGTGGGACCTCAACGGCACCGCCTTCACGATGATTCCGACGGGCACGGGCTACGTCGTCGTCGCGGGCGGCGTGTTCGTGCCGGTCGGCTCGGTCGGCACGTCGGTGCCGCTGACGCTCACCGACGACTCCGAAGTCACGGTTCCCTTCACCGTCGGCTCGTTCCCTGGCTGGACGGCCATGACCGTCTGCTCGAACGGTTACGTGTCGAAGGCGGTTGGCAACGGCACCGGCTTCACGCCGGCGGTCGCGACGATGCTCGGCGCGTCCCAGGACGGTTTCTGGAGCTGGCACGACTTCAACCCGGCGATCGTCGGCAGTGGCGCGGTCAAGGTCGAGGAGAGCGCCTCGGTCACCACGATCACGTGGGACGGCGTCTGGGACTTTGGCGGCATGTCCGTCGCCAACGCCAACACCTGGCAGCTGCAGCTCTACCCGAGCGGCATGGTGGTCTTCGCCTTCCAGGCGATGTCCGGCCTCGGCAACGGCCACCTGTTCGGCTACTCGCCGGGCGGCCCCAACTTCGATCCGGGCAGCACCGACATGTCGGCGCTCGGCGCCGGCTCGATCACGCTGGCGGTTCCCGAGGTCGCGGCGCTGGCGCTCGCTGCGACGAGCCGCCCGATCACCGGCACCAACTGGAACTTGACAACGAGCAACATCCCGACGACCGGCGTCCTCGGCGTCGACGTCTTCGGCGTCAACGATCCGGGCATCAACGACCTGTCCTTCCTCGGCGCCCCCGGTTGCGGCCTGCGCGCGTCGCTGGATGTGATGAACGCTTGGTTCCCCACGGGGACGACGCACACGTACAGCCTGCCGATCCCGAACAGCCCGGCGCTGCTCAACTTCAACCTGTACACGACCTCGGCCGTGTTCCAGGCGCCGCCGGTGAACGCGTTCGGCGCGATCACGTCCAACGGCATCCAGGGCACGATCGGCAACCTGTGAGCGAAGCCGCGACGGCATGGGCCGTCGCCGCGCACCGCCGGCCGCGCCGTTCCTGATCGGGCGGCGTGGCCGGCGTCGTCTCCCGCCGGCGTCACCGCGCGGTGGCGGTGGCCGGTCCCGCGCTGGTGGGGTCAGTCAGGTTGCGGGGGCGGACAACGCGGCGACGCCGGCGATGTCAGCGGCTGCGGCCGTACGTCGCCAGCAAGCAGAGATCCCCGTCGACGCCGGCGGTCCCGAACTCTCTCGGTGGCCGTCGTTGGCCCAGCAACGCGCGGCGTTGCTGGCGACGTTGCGGCAGCGGCTCGCTGACGCGCTGGTGAAGTGACCGCCGCCGGCGGCCTCTCCCATCGCCGTCACTTCCGCTTCTTCGACGCGAACGTCCCCTTCCGCTGCGCCTCGAGGGTCTCGGTGCCGCCGCCGAGGGTCGCGCGCATGGCCGCGTCCTGGCGGACCATCAGCTCCTCGACCGTCGGGAAGCGCAGGCCTTCTCGCCGACCCCGGCTTTGGCGCCGACCTGGGTGCGGCGCAGCACCGCGCGGATGCGCGCCAGCAACTCGCTGAGGCCGAACGGCTTGGTCAGGTAGTCGTCGGCGCCAAGTTCGGTGCTTGAACTTCCTATGCGCGCTGAGAATCGCAAGCAACTCCCCACAATCCCCTCGGCGCTGATAACACCGTCGGCCGCTGGGCTGTGAGCCACTCCGCATGAGTCTATCCTGATTTTGACGTGAAACACCTTGCTCGCATGCTGGCCGGGCGTGATGAAACAGCGTCGCGTGGACTGTGATCGCATCTGCGCCACCGACTTGCTGCCCACGCTATGTGATCCCTGTGAACTGCAGTATGAATCGAAACCCGCAGTCCTCTTGCGCGTCGCATCTCCTGAGCCGCCTGCAGCCTGTGATAGCAGGAGGCCTCGCCCTGATCTGCGTGATGTTCTCGAGCTGCAAGAATCTCGATCCGGCTACCACAGCCGACTTCCCAGCTCGCGCCGCACCGAACTACCAAGGGCTGGTTTCAGTCCACTGGCTCAAGGCCGCGCTGGACTACCGGGAATCCGGGTTTCAGACCCCGCGCCCGGCGACCTTGCGGCCTCAGCCGTTGGTGATCCTTGAGGCCAGTTGGGCCACGTTGGAAAAAGCTCGGGAATACCACGACGGGCACATTC
>VGTK01000319.1 GCA_016874715.1 Deltaproteobacteria bacterium
AAGGGGAACCTTCGGGAACCCTGGATCAAGAGCGCTATCGTCGAAGACCGAGGCGCGCTCCTCGTCGTCGAGGACGCGGAGACGAAGCGCGAGGCGTTCGAGTCGCGACATGGCGTGACCGTCGACTCGCAACCACTCCGGCTCGCCGAGATGTTCAAGGTCTGGATGGATGAGCGCCCGAGCGACGACCGCCCGAGACGCGATGCCGTTGCTGCGCCGAAGGGGAGCCAGCGATGACGCTCCCGATCGCGCTTCGCCTGCACGCCGCACCGTGGCCGCTCATCCGGGCGTTTGGGCTCATGTCGGTCTCCCTCGGCTTCGGCTTCCTCGCCGTCGGGGTCCGAGATGCACTCTGGCCCATCGCCTCGGACGACGGCGCCCACCATCTCATCACCGGTTCCATCGCATTCCTCGTCGCCGGACTCATCGCCGCCCTGATCGCGAGCGCAGCATCGGAGCTTCTCGCCTGCCCCTTTGCTCGAAACATGCCCGGGGTCCGCGAGCGTTTGCAACGCGAGATCCAAGTCACCGGCTTCCTTCTCTTCGGCATTGCCGCAGGGCTCGGTGCCGCATGGCAGGGAGCGATCGTCGGCGCGAGTTGGTTTCTCGCCGTTGCCGCAGCGCTCGGCTATTCGGTCGGCCTCATCAACTCCCTCACCAAGATTGCGACCCGTCTCGGCGGAGTCGTCGGAACGCTTCTCGCGCTGATCCCGATGGTGCTGATGCCCGAGATCGCCACAGCCGTGGGTGGAAGAACGTCGCTCGTTGGCGGCTTCCTCATCGCGGTGCTCGCAGCGTCTCTCATCCTTCTCTCCACGCAATCGTGCGGCGCGCTACTCGCGCGCCGCGCTGGCCGCGACGGCGAGGAATCCGATCGAAGCATCGATGAACAGCTCTTCTCCAGCTCGACGAGGTTGCGTCGGGCGCCGCGCGACGGGGCCGACCGCTTCCAAGGCACGCGTCGCAGCGATCTCGATTGGACGAGAGCCCTGCTCCACGAGCAGTTCGGCTCGCAGCGCGGCGGCCTCATCGGCCGCGCGATCCGCTTCGCGCTCGCAACGATCATCGTGACCTTCCTCATCCGGTTCCTCTTTCACGCTCTCGCCGCGATGCATTCCTTCGATCCGATCACGGGCGCGGAGCGCGAAGGATGGAACCTCTCAGGCATCTCACTCACGTGGTTCACGGCCACCTTCGCATCGCGACAGGAGGAACTCATCGCCACGAATCTCGTCGCGGTGATTCTCGGCACGGTGGTGTGGAACCGCATGGGAGCGAGCGCCACGCTGCTCGTTCCAATCGCCCGCTCGCGTCGGGCGTGGGTCGTCTGGCTCGCGACGCAAGCGGAGGAGCTGGCTTCGTTCGTCGGCGTACTCATCGGCTTCGTCGCAACGGCGCTCATCGTCGGCGCGGCCGCCGACGCCGACCCGTGGCCCGTTCTCTCCCGCTTCCTGCTCGTCGCAACGGGCGTCTTCGCCCTCTTGCCGATCACCCGGTGGATGCGGCTCCGATGGCTCGATGCGAGAGCGACCCCGAGACTGCTTGATCCGATCGCAGAGCCCCACGCCAGGACCCAGAATCCGCGCGAGATCGCCGTCTACGCATTCTCGATGGCCATCGTGATCGGCGGAGCGATCCTAGCGATCCGCCTTGGCGGAGAGGCGATCGCGTGGCTCCGCGCCGAGCTTCCGCCGGCCTTCGCCGGCTCCGTCACCATCGCAGCGCTGGCCGCGGCCCTCTTGCCGATCGCCCTCCTTCGCTGGTGGTGGCTCCTCGAGCTCCGCAGGTTCTATCGCTGCAGCGATATCGCGATCTAGTTAGTAGGTTTCTGCGATCCGGCACCGCAGCAGCGTTGCGTGCCACGAAGCCTGCGTGCGCAGCAGCATGGGCGAACGCAGCCGGCGCGAGCCGGAGAGGACAGTGCTGCACCGCGCGGTGCAGGCCGGCTGGGCGGCGTTCGTGCGCTCGGTGGCAGCGAAGGAGCGCTCGGTGCCGCGGTTCTGCCAGCGGGAGATCGAAGCGTTCTTGCGGTGCGGGGTGCCGGCGTATGGCGTTGCACGCGTGCACTGCGATGGCTGCGGGGCCGACGACGTGGTCGCCTTCTCCTGCAAAGGTCGCGGGATTTGCCCGTCGTGCGGCGCTGCGCGCATGGTCGACACGGCGGCGTGGCTGTGCGACGCGCCGGAGCTTGGCCATGGCGTCCAGCGCCCCCCTGCGCCGATGCGGGTCGCCCCGAGCCGCGGCAACACCCGGCGTCAGGACGCGCTATCCTGCGCCACATGGTGAACAGGGTCCTATTGGCAACACTGTGCCTGCACGGCATGCCAGCGCTCGCGCAACAGTGGCAGCAACTGCCCGGCACGCAGCATCCGCCACTGCGCACCACCCATCTCGCGATGGCGCTCGACCCACTGCGCCAGCGCCTGGTCTGCATCGCCGACACCGCGACCCTGCTGACGCCGTTCGGGAATCAAGGCCAGCTCGCAACCTTCGAATGGGACGGCAGCCGGTGGCTGCGCCGCGCCACCGGTGCGCCGATCCTCACCGAACACGAACGCCAGGCGGTCGCGTTCGACCCCACCCGCGGTCGGCTGCTGAGCATCGGTCGCAGCAACCTGCTGACGAGCTTCGACGGCGACGCCTGGCAGACCATCGCGACAGCCGGCCAATACTTCTCGGCGCCGAGCCTGTGTTTCGACCCGATCCGCGGCGTGATGATCGCGGTCCAGGACAGCAGCGTGTTCGAACTGCAGGGCAACAGTTGGATCGCGCGCGCGACGGTGCCGAGCGGCAACCACGACACCCGCGCCTGCTTCGACCCGAGCACCGGCACGCTGCTGATCTGGGGCGGCTGGCAGCCGGTCCTCGGCCACGACAACCGCACCTGGTCGTGGAACGGCACGACGATCGTGCAGCTGCCAGCGGCCAATCCGCCCGCGGGCCGCGTCGAGCACGTGCTGGCCCTCGATCCCTCGACCAACCAGGTCGTGCTCGCCGGTGGCCTCGTCTACGGCCCGTTCGGCGGCTCGACCGTGATCGATTCGGTCCACACCTGGAACGGCATCGACTGGGTGCCACAGCCGAACCTGCCGCAACCGCGGCAGGGCGCCACGGCGGGCGCGTTCGGCGGCCGGTTGCACCTGTTCGGCGGCCTCGAGGCCGCGTCGGAACGTGCCCCCGAACTGCTGCAGCGCACGCCGGGCGGCAACTGGAGTCCCCTGCCGCTGCCGACCGCCGGCGAGTTCGCCGCGCACGATCCGGTGCGGGCGCGCACCGTCTCGGTCGACGGCGCTCGCACGCTCGAGTTCGACGGCTTCACATGGACCGACATCGGGGTCCCCTACTCCGGCGCCCCGCTGCTCGGCATGACGTTCCACGCCAGCATCGGCCGCACCGTGGCAGTCGACACGACCGGCACCGTCTGGCGTTTCGATGGCACCGCGTGGGTCTCGCTGGCGAGCGCGCCGCAGCCCCCGGCGCGCTGGCGCTCGGGGCTGACCTACGATCCGGTGCGGCAGCGCACGGTGCTGCTCGGTGGCGCCGGCGGCACGTTCTTGAACGATCTGTGGGAGTGGGACGGCAACGGTTGGAGCCAGCAACCGACCCCGCCGCTGACGCCCTCGGTCTACGCGCTGGGTTGGGATCCGCTCGGCCAGCGGTTGGTGGCGGCGAGGACGGGCGCGCTGTTCCTGCGCGGTCCCGCCGGCTGGCAGCAAGCGGGCGGCATCCCGATGCCGACGTTCGGCGGCGAGCTGCAGCTCGCGACGACGCCGACCGGACTGTGGCTGCAGGGCGTCGCCAACGTGCCGTTCTCGACCAACGGCGACTACAGCCTGCGCCTGGTCGGTGACGACCTGTTGCAGGGTGCCACGGGCAACCTCGACGTGCAGTCGAGCAGCGGCCCGTTGCTCTACGACCTGAACCGCGGCGCGCTCGTGAGCCACGACCTCCGCAACCGCCGCGACGGCATCGTCACCGCGACGCCGGCCAACGCGCTCGCCATCGGCAATGGCTGCAGCCCCGGCGCACCACCGCGGTTGCTGGCGGCCAATCTGCCGCAACTCGGCACCGCGCTGCACACGGACCTGCTCCAAGGCGCCGCGAACCAGCCCGTGTTCCTGCTCGCCGACGGGAACACCACCAACGTGCCGCTCGGCAACGGCTGCACGCAATACCTGCCGAATCCGTTCGTGCTCGCGATCGGCAGCACCAACGCGGCAGGCTTCGCCGCCTTCGACTTCGGCGTGCCGGCCGTGGTGGCGCTGCGCGGCTTCACGCTGCATCAGCAGGCATTGGTACTGAACAGCAGCGGCGCCCTGCTCGGTTTCGCCGATCTCACCGGCGCGCTCCGGCTGCAGCTCGGCGACTGACGCTCGCGGCGCGCGGCAATCCGGTGCCGCAATGGACCCGCGCGGCACAGCGGTTACCGTCCGCGCCGATGGTCGCCCCGCTCGAACTGTTCGCCGCCTGCCAGCCCGGCCTCGAATCCCTGCTGGCGCGCGAACTGCAGGTCCTCGGCGCCGACGGCCGCGCGTTGGCCGGTCGCGGCGCGGGAGCGGTGTGCTCGCGCGGGGGGAACGCGGCGGCATGGGGCCGGGGATCGGTGCGCGCGGGCGGTTGC